>DASSAL010000283.1:0-49492 GCA_035685405.1 Actinoplanes sp.
TCCATCGCGACACTCGGACGGGAGCGGCCGACCTGGTCAAGGTGCCGTAACGCCTCGGCGAAGGAGGCGACCAGGTCGGTCTCCAGATAGGACACCCCCCGGTCGGCGCAGAACGCCTTGACGATGGGCTGAGCTGCGCGCAGGTTGCATCGGGGCATGGACGGGAACAGGTGATGTTCGATCTGATAGTTGAGACCGCCCATGGCGAGATCGGTCAGCCAATGCCCGCGTACGTTGCGCGAAGTCAGCACCTGCCGGAGCAGATAGTCCGCGTCCTCGGCCGGGCTCAACGCAGGCATGCCTTTGTGGTTGGGCGCAAAGCAACAGCCCAGGTACAGCCCGAATAGCCCCTGGTGCACCACGATGAACAACACGGCCGGCAACGGTGACATGACGACTAGGACCAACGCCAGATATCCGGCGACGTGCAGGCTGATCAGCGCGGCCTCTGCGACCCGTGCCCCACCCCGCCGGTCGAGCAGATACCGCACACTGGCCACCCGCAGGTTGAGCGCCTCGAGCAGCAGCAGGGGGAAGAACAACCACGCCTGCCAGCGGTACCACGCCCGGGCCACCGGGCCGCCGCGCAGCGCCTGCGCGCGGGTGAACACCAGCGCACCGGGGCCCACGTCGGGATCCTTGTCCTCGTCGTTGGGATGGGCGTGATGCCGGTTGTGCTTGTCGATCCACCAGCCGTAGCTGAAACCGACACCCAGGTTCGCGACAAGCACACCAAGGCGGTAATTGGCCCGCTTCGACCGGAGGATCTGCCGGTGGCCGGCGTCATGGCCGAGGAAGCCCAGCTGGGTCGACAGCACCGCGAAGTAGACAGCCACCATCATCTGCCACCACGAATCGCCGACCAGAACCAGCATGGCGATGCCGACTGCACACGCGGCGACCAACAACGTGGCATGCCCGATGTAAGAGCCCGGGCGCCGGTCCAGCAGCCCATCTCGTTTGATCAGCCCGGACAACTGCGCATAGGCGCTGCCGCGCGCCGCCGAACCTGCTTGCGCCGGGGTGGCACGTCTCGTATCGGGCGCAGTCGATGAATGCATAAACCGCTCCAAGCCGGTGTCAACACCAAGGAAGCCGCCGGGGACTGGAGCGAGCGAGCTTCGAGTACCCGCTGCGGGCTCGAATATTCCTGTACAGCACGCCGACCTCGCGGCGCAGGGTCAACGCGAGTCGCGACAGCCGAACTCCGGGCGCTGAAGAGCGCTCGGAGTTCGAGGTACCAGGGCGCACATTCGCGTCGTCGCCTTCGAATGGGAAGATACCCAACTACGTCGGGTCACCGGTTTCTCGAGTCGAGCACGGCGGGATACGACTCCAAAGCTTCGGAAGGTAATCAACGTGCCATACCTCAGCGACGTCAACCTGCGAGCTGTACTCAACGTCCTGATCAGCCGCGCTGGCGGGACGGTCCACATCACCAACGCCGAACTGTACGACGCCATGCTGCCTGACAGCGGGCGGACCGAACGGTTTCTCGTCGAGGAAATCGAAAGCGGCCTGCGGCTGTCCGTCGTACCGCCGTCACCACGCGGCGCGGGTCGTGATTATGCCCGGTAGCCGCGCCGACACCGTCGCAGCGCGTCGCGGAAGAAAGCGCGACATGGATGGCCCGCAGAATCGCCCTCAATCGGTCCCCGCTGCGGCGACCCGCTGAACCAGTCGGCCCGCCGCAGGCGAGACGGCGCGATAAAGGCGCCGCTGAATGGACACCGAAAGCGCACAATCTTATCACGAAATCACGTACCGGGGCTGGGTCCAGGTCGGCAATTTCGGATCGGGCCACCGATTTCACCATCGAGTGCTCATCGATCGATGTCGGGGTAGTGTGCTCTTGAGCCGCCAGGCGGGCTCACCGGTCGTCACCATCGCGGTCGCCGCGATGTGCTCGACGGCGAACCGGACGACCAGCGCTCGCACCGGAGGCGTACGACTCCGCGACGCGCGGCGGCCCGGGGACCTGGCGGCATCAAGCGTCGACCCGTCTCAGCGACCGAACCGCCGATGCCTGGTGGAGACGGCAGCACCGGCCACCATCCGGGCCGATGTGCCGCTCACCGTCGCGGCCGGCGGGCCGTCCCCGACGCGCGGCCGACCGCCGGCCCGCGGCTCAGCAACGCCTTCAGACCGTGACCACGCCCCATGGGGGTATCACCCGGCTCGGCCACCAGACGCACCGCGATGCCGGTGACCCACGCCATCACGTCCGTACCCGATGCGGTGTTCGCAATAGCGGCATGCCACACCATGACGAAGGTGGCCGATGTGATGGCATCAACGCGGGCGGGGTCGTCCGTCAGCTCGCCGACAGTCGCGGTCACAGTGGGCTTCAGCGCGTCGTAGAGGCGGGTGAACGCCTCCCGGTCCAGGGCTGCGGTGCACCGGACGAGCTGGAGGAGGCGGCCCGGCGAGGTTCGGTAGGCGGCAAGGACGATGACGGTGGCATTCATCGGTGGACATCCATGCGGGGTCGCCTCGATGGGCCGGATCGGCTCAAGCTCGCTCGACGGCCGCGTCGACGGGCGGGAAGGACGTGGCGTCGAGGCCGAGCATCTGGAGCAGGGCACTGTTCTTGTCGGTGTCGACAAGCGCCGGTAACTCCCGGTCGACCCAGTCGGCCCTGGCATGCAGTCCGTTGGACCGCAACTCTGCGACGATTCCGGCTTTGTCGATGTACATGGCGTTGTCCTCACTCAGTCGTGTGGGCGGGATGGCGCCCTTGGTCAACCTCGAGCCGACCGGATCCTCCGCGGCGTGGCCGGATGGCGTTCAGCACTGGGAACGGATCGCTCGTGATGGTGACCTCAACCGGGTGGGTGCGTTCGCCAGCGGCGGACTGTCAGCGACCGGGGTCTCGAGCAACTCCCTCATCGTACGCCTGGCATGGCTGCAGGAGCGGTATGCCCAGTTACGGCCTCAGCAAAGCCCAAGGTCCGCGGGAGAGAAGCGGCTCGACTTCTGGCCTCCGGCGTTCGCGGTTCGTAATGCTTGCCGGCGCTCCCGGCGTCGACGCAGTGGGTAGCGTCGCGGGCGTGGGACACCGTGTGCTGGTCGTGGACGACGACCCGACCGTGAGCGACGTGGTTCGTCGCTACCTGGAACAGGACGGGTGCGTGGTGCGGCTGGCCCCGGACGGCCCGGCGGCGCTGGCCGCGGCCGCCGCCGAGACGCCCGACCTGGTGGTGCTGGACCTCATGCTCGGCGAGATTGACGGGCTGGAGGTCTGCCGGCGGCTGCGCCGACGACTGCCGCAGTTGCCGGTGGTGATGCTGACCGCGCTCGGTGAGGAGTCGGACCGGGTGCTGGGCCTCGAGGTCGGCGCGGACGACTACGTCACCAAGCCGTTCTCCCCGCGTGAACTGGTCCTGCGGGTGCGGTCCGTGCTGCGCCGCACCGCCGGCGGCCCTGCCGCCGCCGCGCCCGGCCAGGCGACGCTGCTGCGCGACGGCGACCTCGTCGCGGACACCGCGCGGCGGATTGCCACGGTTTGCGGGCGGCCGCTGGCGTTGACCGTACGGGAGTTCGACCTGCTCGAATTTCTGCTGCGGCACCCGGCGCGGGCCTGGACCCGGGCCCAACTGCTCGAGGAGGTGTGGGGCTGGCGATTCGGTGACCAGTCCACGGTCACGGTGCATGTACGCCGGCTGCGGGAGAAGATCGAGGCCGACCCCGCCGCGCCGCGCCGGCTGGTCACGGTGTGGGGCGTCGGCTACCGGTACGAGCCGGGGGCGGCCGGTGCGTGACCTCCTGCTGATCGGGCTGTACGCGCTGATCGCTGGCGCCGTGGTGGCCGTGGCCGGCGCCGGGGTGCTGCGCCTGCTCCGCGGCCGCTCGATCACCGTGCACGTGTTCGCCCTGCTGGTCGTCACAGTGGCCGCGGTGGTCGCCGGTGTGGCCGCCGCGGCCCGGGCGATGTTCCTGTCCCCGCACGACCTGCAGGTGGTGCTGGTCACCGTGAGCGCGTCGGCTCTGGTCAGCCTCGGGGTCGGGGTGGCGTTCGGCCGTCGTCTGGCCCGCGCCGCGACGTGGGCGGCACAGGGCGAGGCGAACCGCCGGGAGCTGGTCGCGTGGGTCTCGCACGACCTCCGTACGCCGCTTGCCGGGTTGCGGGCCATGGCCGAGGCGCTGGAGGACAACGTGGTCACCGACCCGGCCACGGTCGCCGAGTACCACCGCCGGATCCGAATGGAGTCGGACCGGATGAGCACCCTTGTCGACGACCTGTTCGAACTGTCCCGGATCACCTCGGGCGCGCTGCGGCTGGCGCCGGCCGCGGTGCCGCTGGCCGACATCGTCTCGGACGCGATCGCGGCCACCGCGCCACTCGCCGCCGCCCGGCGCATCCGGCTGATCGCCGCCGAGGCCGGCTGGCCGGTGGTCCGCGCCAGCGAGCCGGAACTGGCCCGGGTCGTCACGAATCTGCTGATCAACTCGGTCCGGTACACCCCGCCGGACGGAGCCGTGCAGATCACCGCCGGCCGCGACCGCGACGACGTGTGGCTGGCCGTCTCCGACACCTGCGGCGGCATTCCCGAGGCCGACCTGCCGCGGGTCTTCGACGTGGCGTTCCGCGGGTCGCGATCCCGGACCCCAGGCGGACTGCCCGGCGGCGGCCTGGGCCTGGCCATCGTCCGCGGCCTGGTGGAGGCACAGGGCGGCCACGTGCGCGCGGCGAACACCGGCGGCGGCTGCCGCTTCGAGGTACGCCTGCCCGCCGCGGCGTAGCGCGGTCCCGCACCGCCGGGGAAGCGCACCGGATGCGTAACCATTCGGTAAGGCGCCGACCCCTTCTGCGGTGGGCGTCGCAACCGGTTGACTCAATGCCATGATCCGGCGAATCCTGCTGCACCCCGCGCTATGGGCGATCGTGCTCGTGGTCGGCGCGGCCGGCCTGTACTGGTTCCAACCGTGGCGTTTGGTCACCTCGACGACAGTCCGGGAGACGTTGTCCGTGCCGGCGGCGACATCGTCGGCGTCGTCTCCGGCGACGCCTTTGCCGGTCGTGGTCCGGCAGGGGACGTTCGTGACCCATGAGCATGCCACGGCGGGCACCGCCAGGCTGATCCGTGATCGGGACGGAAGCCATCGGGTCGAGCTGGTTGGTCTTGACACATCGGATGGACCCGACCTGCGAGTATGGCTGACCGATCAGCCGGTCTTGGACGGCCGGGCCGGTTGGCATGTGTTCGACGACGGCCGGTACGTGGAGCTTGGCCGGTTGAAGGGCAACCGTGGCGACCAGGTGTATCCAGTCAGCGCGGACGTCGACCTTGCCGAGTACCACAGCATCGCGATCTGGTGCAAACGCTTCGCCGTCTCCTTCGGCGCTGCCCCGTTGGCGTAGCGGCCACCGACCCCCCCCCCGCACATCCGCGGCGCCCAAGGCGCAGGTCTCTCGCCGGACGCCGACCTCGCGGGCGGTGCTCGCCACGGCGCGGTATCTGACGATGCTGGTAGCGATCGACCAGGTCGCGAGTGCAGGATGCCGGGCCGGAACCCGGGTCGTGATGTCACCGTTCACCCCCCGACAGGATGGGTGCAGCCCGCCGGAATCCCCACACCGCCGCGTAGATCCCGAGCAACAACTCCCACAGGAACTCGGGGGCTTCCCGACCAGCAGCAGTGGCCCGCCGATCAGACCGAGCCAGGCCATCCGGCGCGGGACGAGGCCGGAGCTGTACATCAGGTAGCCGAGGATCAGCCCGTTGCCGAACGGGACGACGAGGCCGGGGCCGAACAGAAACGTCCAGTCCTTCAGCGCAGCGAGGGAGACGGCCAGGTCGGCCGCGCCCGGGGAGTCCTGACGCAGGCTGACGACGCCGAGCACGAAAATGCTCCCCCTGTCACAACCGTGTCTCCGTGCCGGGGGCGCCGGACGTCGTCACCGGACCGACGTCGCGCGCCCCACACCGGGGGCAGGACTTTGTGCCCTGTCCGGCGATTCGGCGGATGCCTAGCGTCGAGGGTGACAGGCGGCCTCCGCCGGCGTCCCGGTGCGTGGCCGCGCTGGCGAGCGAACGGAGCTCGGCCATGGCCATGACGGGTGCGAAACCGGTTCCCGAACGGGTGGCATCGAGCCGCGCCCGCCGGGGCCGGCCGGCGCTGTTGGCCGCGGCGGTGGCGGTCCTGGCGGCGGGAGTCGCGGCCGTGTCGCTGCTCGGGCCGCTGGTGCTCGGGGTGATGCGGTACCGGACTTCTGCCACGACGGTGAACCAGCTGCTGGGCGGCGACGCGGCCGGGCTGTTCGTCGTCGCGCCGCTCGGGCTCCTCGCGGCCCTGTTGGCCTTTCGTGGTCACGCCGCCGGTTCCCTGCTGGCCAGCGGCGTCGGAGTGTTCGCGCTGTACACGTACGCGCAGGTGATCGTCGGTCAGGAGTATCTGCGGCTGCCCCCGGCAGCGGCCACAACGTGACGAGGTGAGACCGATGACCCAATCCACCGTTGGCACCACAACCCCGGTGACCCGTCCCGGTTTGCGGGGTTGGATCGCGGGACACCCGCTGTTGTCGTTCGTCCTGCTGGCGTACGGCGTGTCCTGGCTGCTCTGGCTCCCCGCCGTACTGGGGGTCGGTGGGATGCCGCTGCTCGTGGCCGGTGCGTTCGGTCCCGCCGTCGCCGCGGCAGTCGTGACCCGGTGCACGGGCGGCTCGATCCGGCAGTGGCTGCGCGGGGCGTTCCGCTTCCGCATCCCAGCCCGGTACTACCTGTACGCGCTCGGGTTGCCGGCCGCGCTGGCGGCCGTCATGAACGGCATGCTGGCCGCCATGGGCTACGACGTGGATCCGGCCCTGGCGCTCGATCGGCTGCCCGCATACCTCAGCACGTTGGTGTTCGTCGCGGTGCTCGGCGGCGGCCAGGAGGAGTTCGGGTGGCGTGGCTTCGCCCTGCCTCTCCTGCAGCGGCGGTGGCAGCCTTGGCAGGCCACGCTAGTGCTCGGCTTGGTCTGGGGAGTCTGGCACGTGCCGCTGTACGGGCTGCTCGGCTTCATCCTCCCGCTGTTCCTGGCGTTCTTCTACACCTACCTCTACAACGCCACCGGCTCCGTGCTGGCCTGCGTGCTGTTGCACGCCAGCTTCACGCCGGCCCTGGAGCAGCTGATCCTGATTCCGGAGGAGGCGGCGAACGCCGGCGGCGCACACGGAACGGCCGACGTGGTCATCCTCGGCACCGTCGTACTGGCGGCAGCGCTGCTGACGCTGGCGACGCGGGGCCGGCTCGGCTACCGCGGGCACACCGGCTGATTGGTACCTGGAGAGCCGGTCGTGTCAGCGACGAGCCATGAGGCTGCGGCCCGCCACTCCACTGCTGCAGGTGGTCTGGGAGGAGGAGGCGCATCAAGGTGACCGCGGCCTGGTTGACGGCCTGGGCGGTGGCGGGGCCGTGAAGGTACTGGTTGACCATGAGGGCGGACCGGCGGTCGCCGTCTTCGGCGGCACTCCGCTGGTCATGGTCAGCAGGTGGCGGACGGTCACCCGGTCGCCATACGGCAGAATCCCGGGCAGCCAGCGGTCGACGGTGTCGGTGAGCGCGAGTCTGCCCTCGCCGACCAGCTGCAGGACCACGGTGGCCACCATCGGCTTGGTCAGGCTGCCCGGTAGTTCAGCTCCGGACGCATCGGCCGGTTCCCACGCAGATCGGCCCGACCCGCTGCCGCGGTCTGCACACGGCCGCCGTCGTCGAGGCGAACCGCCGCGCCCGGCGCCCCGGCGGCCACGATGGGATCGAGCAGTTCGCCCAGTTCCGACTCGCCTGATCGGTCATCGGCCGGTGTGGCACCGCTGACATCCGAGGCCGTCGCCGAAGCGGGAGCGGCAAATGCCAGGAGGACGACCGTCATCGCGACGGACAGGAGGGCTCGTCCCGTGACCAAGCGACCGGCCATGATTGCTCTCTTCCAGGACGACCGGTAGGGCCAGACTGTGGAATTGCTGTCATCATCCTGTCGTGGGAGCTCCCGGAGCGCCAGCACCGGTACGCCCACCTGGTACGTATGGGCCGGCTGGGCCGGCGCCGCTGCACGCATCGCAGCCGGCCGGGGCCTCATCATGGTGTTCGAGCGGTTGCGGGAGGTGTCATGGCTGGTCCGGTGGTGCTTGCGGTGGATGACGACCCGGACATGCTGGCCGCCGTCGAGCGAGAGCTGCGGAAGCGCTACGAAGCTGACTACGAAGTGATCTGTGCGGGTTCAGCCGCAGCGGCGCTGCAGGTCCTGGAACAGATCCGGGACCGGGATGGCCAGGTCGCCGTGGTGCTGGCTGACCTGTGGATGCCGCAGCTGACCGGGCCGGAGTTGCTGTCCGGGGTCCATCGGCTGCACCCGGCCGCGAAACGGGTGGTGATGGTGGATTGGTTTGACCGCCGCGCCGGTGAGCCGCTACGCCGAGCACTGACGTTCGGACAGATCGATGACCTGCTGTCCAAGCCGTTGATTCCGGGGGACGAGCATTTTCACCAGGGTGTCAGCACTTTCCTGTATGAGTGGGCGCGCCAGCATGGTCCTGGCTTTGAAGCGGTCCGGGTAGTCGGTCCGCGGTGGTCGCCGCGGTCCCATGAAATTCGTGACGTGCTAGCCCGCAACAGCGTGGTGTTCAGCTTCCATGACGTCGGCTCGGCGGAGGGGCGGGCCTTGCTCAACCGAACCGGAATGACCGACGCGGACCTGCCGGTCGTGGTCACGTTCGACGGGACGGTGCTACCCGACCCGTCCAATTCTCAGATCGCCGAGGCGCTCGGGGTGCTGACCCGACCCACGAGAACCAACTACGACCTGGCCATCATCGGCGCGGGACCGGCTGGGTTGGCCGCCGCGGTGTACGCAGCATCGGAAGGGCTGATGACGGTGGGGCTGGAGCAGGAGGCCATCGGCGGGCAGGCGGCCAGCAGCTCCCTGATTCGCAATTACCTCGGCTTCCCACGCGGTGTCAGCGGCACCGACTTGGCTGCCCGGGCGTTCCAGCAGGCCGGCGCCTTCGGTGCCCACTTCGTGTACGGGAGGGCAATCGACCTGCGCGCCGACGGCGCCGACCGGATCATCACGCTCGAGGACGGCAGCCAGATCACCACCCGGGCACTCATCATCGCCACCGGTGTGTCGTACCGGCGTCTGGAGATCCCGGCGCTCGAGGCGCTGATCGGGTCGGGGGTGTTCTACGGTGCCGCTGCCTCCGAAGCTCAAGCCTTGACCGGCGAGCACGTATTCGTCGTCGGCGGAGCCAACTCCGCCGGACAGGCTGCTGTGCACCTGGCCAAACACGCCGCGCACGTCACGCTGCTGGTACGTGGCGGCACCCTCACACAGACCATGTCCGACTATCTGATCCGCACCGTCACCGCCGCGTCGAACATCACGGTCCGCTACCACACTGAGGTCGTTGACGCGTCCGGCGGCGACCGGCTGACCAACCTCGTGCTGCGCCATCGAGTCTCCGGCGCCACCGAAACCGTCCCCGCAGGCGGCCTGTTCATTCTGATCGGAGCCCAGCCACACACCTCGTGGCTCCCAGACGCCGTTCAGCGGGACCGCTGGGGATTCATCTTGACCGGCGCCGACCTGCGCGCGACCCCGCCAGACTCGGGGCCAGGCCGGGCACCGCTGCCGTTCGCGACGAGCCTGCCCGGCGTGTTCGCCGTCGGAGACGTGCGCCACCAGTCAACCAAGCGGGTAGCCTCTGCGGTCGGTGAAGGATCAGTCGCCGTCCGCCAGGTCCACGAATACCTCGCCCAGCAGTAGCGCGCGGCACCTGGAAAGCGCAAGATCGGCGGGGCCGGGAAGTGGGCACGATCGTGACAGCGGCTCAGCCCGGAGCGGCCATAGCTTCGCGACCATGCGACCTTTACCTCTGCTCGTCGTGGCGACCGCGCTCGCGACGATCGGCTCGGCCGGCCCCGCGCACGCGGCGCCGGCCGAGCCCGACGCCATCCACACCTGGCGTGGCGACCAGCCGAACGAGCGGTTCGGCTGGGCGGTCAGCCAGCTCGGCGACATCGACCGCGACGGCGTACGGGAGGCGATCATCGGCGCCGCCCGGCACACCGACGACCAGGGCCGGGTCAACGGCCACACCGACGTGCGCTCCGGCCGCACCGGTAAGCTGCTCTACCGCTTCACCGGCGCGCCGGACGACGTGCACGGGTACGCGATGGCCGACGCCGGTGACGTCAACCGTGACGGTGTACCGGACATCATCGTCGGGGCGACCGGCGAGGCCCGGCTGGCCTGCTTCGACACCCCGCGACCGGGCCGGATCTATGTCTACTCCGGGCGGACCGGCCGCGAGCTGCTGAAGGTCGACGGCGAGACGGACGGCGACCAGTTCGGCGCCGCCGTCGGTGCGGCCGGCGACGTGGACCGCGACGGGCGGGCCGACCTGCTCGTCGGCGCGCCCTGCCACGACGGCCCGGCCGGCGCGGATGCCGGCAGGGCGTACGTCGTCTCCGGCCGCACCGGCAAGGTTCTGCGCACCCACGACGGCGCAGCGGCCGGCGACGCGCTCGGCTGGGGCGCCGCCGGGCTGGGTGACGTCACCGGCGACCACCGCGCCGACTACATCGTCAGCGCGAAGGACGCCGGGCCGGCCGACCGCGGCCTGGCCTACGTGTACGACGGCCGACGCGGCACCGCCCGGTTCACCCTGGCCGGGGACGAGAATTCGTACGACTTCGGCTGGTTCTTCGTCGCCACCGCCGGCCGGGTCGACGGGGACCGCGTCCCGGACATCTACGTCGGCGACTTCTGCGGCGAGGACGCCACCGACCAGTGCGCGCTACCGGCCGGGCAGGCGTACGTGTTCTCCGGCCGCACCGGCGAGCGGCTGCACCTGTTCCGCGGCGAGCAACCCAACGACGGCGCCGGACCGGGCCGGTCGGCCGGTGACGTGGACCGCGACGGCCGCGACGACATCGCGGTGGGGTTCTACTCCAGCAGCCCCGGCGCGTTCCAGGCCGGGCGGCTGGTCGTCTACTCCGGGCGCACCGGCCGGATCCTGCGCGACCTGCGCAGCTCGGTCGCGAACGAGCTGCTCGGCTACGACGCCGTCGGCATCGGCGACGTCGACCGCGACGGCCGGGTCGACCTGCTGGTCTCAGCCGCGGGCGGCGACACCGTCTACGTGATCGGTACCTGAGCTCCGCGCGCCTGCGAGGGCGTGCATCCGAACGCGGCCCGGAACACCCGGGTGTAATGGCTGTGGCTGCTGAACCCGTGCTCGACAGCGATCCGGGACAGCTCGGCGCCGCCTTGCAGCACCCGGGGCAGCGACTGCCGCAGGCACAGCAGCCGCCGGTAGCGGGCGATCGGATAGCCGGTGTGCCGGTGGAACGTGCGGGCCAGGAAGTACGGCGAGTAGTGCACCGCGGCGGCCAGTTCAGCCAGCGTCCAGACCCGCGTCGGGGCGGCGGCCAGCAGGCCCTTCACCGCGTCGACCATGGCCGCCGCGCCGCGGTCGGCGCGGCGGGGCGGGCGCAGCGGCGGCGCGGCGTGGCCGAGCACCGCGAGCACCGCCTCGTCGGCGGCCAGCAGGTCGGGGTCGGGCCGGCGCAGTGCCGCCCGGGCGCGGTGCACCCGCAGGTACGGCTCCGGCGGGCACGGTGCGTGCCGTACCCCGGCGCCGGTCTCCAGGCCCAGTTCGTCGGCCAGCTCATCGCCGACCGCGACGAACGTGCACCGATCACCCTCCGCGCTGACCAGCCCACGGCGGTAGGTGGTGTCCCGGTCGTACACGACCACCTCGTTGACCGTACGCACCTCGTCGGGTGCCGTGCCGGCGCCGATCCGCACCGCTGTGGACGGCAGCACCACGTGCGGTCGCTCGCCGATCCAGTTGGGCTCGCGCCAGCGCGCCGCGTCCGGCGGGCAGTGGAAGCCGCCCAGCACATAGCCGGATCCGGCCAGCAGGTGCCGCTCGTACGGGCCGGTCAGGCGGTCCAGCAACTGCGGCATGCCTCGACCGTAGCGGCATGGGGTCGCGGTCGGCGGTGCGGGTAATGGGGAATGGCGATCAGACGCCGACCCCTCGCCAGCCGTCGACCGCGTATCGAACGAGTGTGCCGACCTGGTGCCTGATCGTTGATTCGGACTGCGCCGGGCGCGGGTCCGGTGGAGGCGGAGGTGAATCCGGGTGGAAGGCGGGCGGCGGGAGCAGCGGCGCCGGCTTCGCGGGGCAGAGCAGGTAGTGCTTCATCACGGCCGGGAAACGCTCGAGGATCAGGTTTCGGGGACGTTCCCAGGCAATGCCGGCCCGTGCGCACACCTCCTTGACCGTTTGCTCGCTGGCGAGGTTGGCGAATCCGGAGCCCTGCCACGGCAATACATGGTGGACGCGGTGTGGGCTGAGGCCGGCGCTGAGGAACAGGTCGATCCACCGGTTGCCGACGATGGTGAGGTCGTAGCTCAGGACGATCTGCTGCGCCGCCCAGTCGCTGCGGAGCGGCTCGGGTATCGCGGCGAGTTCCTCCTCGGTAGTCGACTCCTCGAAGTCATGGCTCGCGACGACGAGGAACGTGTTGAACCACAAGGTGATGAGGAACTGCACCAGCCAAGCCACGATGTGGCCCGTTACCAGGCAGGCGACGAACTCGACCACGATCCAAGCGCGGATGAACCAGAAGTCGCTCCGGATCGCATCCGGCGTGCCGGACTGGTTCCATCTGGGACGCTCGAACTTGGCGATCTCCCGTGCGCGGAACGGTAGCCCTGTCAGGCAAATGCCGAGTTTGTGGAGCGTGTAACCCGGGATGCGGAGGACCGGGTGCAGCTGGAGCATGCTGTCGAAGAATGTCTTCTTCACGTCGGCGCCGGAACCCAGATAGGGGTGGTGCAGGAGGACGTGACCATCGGATCCGATGAGGCTCGTGCCGACGTAGTTGATGTCGAAGAGCGCTTTGCCGATCGGCATGGTGTAGCGGCGCTGGTCTTTCCACTTCCGGTGCAGGTGGTAATGGCCCGAGCCGGCCAGTGATGTTCGCGTCACGACCATGATGACGACGAATGCCCAGGCCGGTAGGAGATCCGTGATCAGGAGTACCAGCGCAGCAACGTGCGCGGCACCGATGAGCCAGGTCACGACGTCGAACGCGCGGTCGTACTTCCGCAGGTCCCGCTTGGAGAATGTGGCGTTCAGCTTGGTGCGGATCTCGGCGAGCAGGCTTCCCTGGTCGCGGTAGTCAAGCTTCGGCAGATCCGTGCGCGCATCGAATTCCGGCGCCAGCAGGAACGGTGGGATGCCCAGCTTCGGGAGCAGGTCGCCTTCGGAGATCGGTGGCGTTTCGCTGGCTCGGGGCGGAACGACGATCCTGGGTTGCACGGTCTGGCCGCCGAGTTCCTCGATCTCGTACCTGGCGAGGAACTTGCGCAGCCGGACCGGCTCTCTGTGATAGGTGTGCAGGAGGGCGCTGATGTCACGACCCTCGGTCTGCCGGAACCACATCGCGCCGCCCGGATGCAGCTTCATCCATTCGGTGAAGTCGTAGGCGCGTCCGTCAACGATCCAGAACGGCCGGCCTCGGGGAAGGACGGTTCCCGTAAAGGGTGAGCTGCGAGCTGATCGGGGTCTGGTGGTTTCGGACATGTCCCTCCTCGCCCTCAGGCCTGGAATTCGTCGTCGTCAGGCATGCCGAAATCGAGCAGAGCGGTTTCGATCTGCGCCCCCGGGCCCATCGTCACCATGACGCCCCGGTCCCCCTCCGACACGCAGCCTTCGGCCAGCAGGCGCTGCAGGCTGACCAGGAAGCTGCCGCTTGAGATGTTCCCGTAGTCGCGCAGCACGGAGCGGGTGTGCCGGACGTCGTGCTCCGCCAGGCCGAGGCCGCGCCGAACGGAGTCGATGACCAGACCGCCGCCGGTATGCACGATCCAGTGCCGGACCGCCGAGAAATCGAGTCTGCTCCGCTTGAGCAGCGTTTCCACGGGCTCCCGGACGTTGAAGCCGATGACATAGGGAATGTCCCGGTCGACGTAGAAGCTCCACTTCCCGGCAGTGGCACTCCAGTCGAAACGCATGGCTGCCCACTGTTCGGGGATGCAGAAGCTTTCGAAGTCGACCACGCGCGGAGTTCCGGACGAGGGTGCCGGTCCGGCGCCTTTCCCGGAGTAGCCGGTCAGCACGACCGCGGCCGCTCCATCGCCGAAGAGACTGTTGACAATGCCGGTTCGCGGCGTCTCGTCGACGACATAAATCGCTGAGTTGATCTCACAACAGACCAGGAGTGCCACCCCGCCCGGATGGTTCCGCACCCATTGGACGAGAGGGTTCATGCCATTGAGACCCGCGTTGCACCCCATACCGACGACGTCGGCCCGGAGGACACTGCGGTTGAACCCGAGCTCCCGGGAGAAGAGCGAGCTGAGGCCGGGCACCATGAAACCGGTGGACGTGACGCACAGCAGGTAGTCCACATCGGTCGGGGACAGCGACGCGGCGTCCAGCGCCTTGCGGATCGCCCGCGACCCGATCTCGAGTGCGCCGTCCCGGAACTTCGCGTGAAGTTCGGCGGGAGACTCGGATTGCGCGCGGCCGGTCTGCGGGTCCCGCTCCGGAAGGTATAGGTGCCGACGCTGAATGTGGGGCGAGCGGAGGAGCTTCTGAACGACCCTGTTCTCCAGGCCGAGCAGAGCCCCGACCTCGTGCTGTGCATAGGATCGCTCCGGAAAGGCGCTTGCGACGGACGCGATTACCGCTGTCGTTTCGGCCAAGCTAGCTCGGTGGCGAGTGTGCCCACGTTCATGACGAATCATGTAAAAAGTTCTTTCCCCGTTGGACGGCCAGGCGCCTCCAGGCCCCGGACCACCCCACAGGCTAGGGCGGCGCCGCCCGACGCAACAGACCCGACCGAGCAATTTGGAACGTCATTCGGACCAGTAAGCAGTCCAGGTGGGACGGCTGCGGCCGGCCCTGGCTACGCTCACCGCATGGCAGCTGTCCCGATGCGCCATCAGCCGGTCGGCGAGGTCAGCGGCCGGTGGCTGGGCTTCCCCTTCCGGGCCGGCGACATCGTGATCAGCACCCCGCCCAAGTCCGGGACGACCTGGATGCAGATGATCTGCGCACTGCTGATCTTCCAGACACCGGACCTCCCGGCTCCACTCTGGCAGCTGTCGCCGTGGCTGGACACTCCGGACGTACCGCCGGAGCACGTCGACGCCCAACTGGCCGCGCAGCGACACCGGCGCTTCATCAAGACCCATACCCCGCTCGCCGGCCTTCCTAGCGACGCCCGGGTCACGTACGTCGTGACGGCCCGGCATCCGGTCGACGCATTCGTGTCGATGTACCACCAGGACCTACTGATCGGGCCCTCGCCGGGATCGCCACCGCCCGGCCGGCCTGCACCTCCCGGGCACCACGGTCCGCCGCAGGGGCCACCGCCGATGCCGCACGGGTTCAAACCCCCTCGACCGCCTCGGGTGCCGCCGGCTCCAGAGGTGTCACGTGAGCAGCTGCACGACGCCCTGCTCGAGTGGATCGACGACGACGAAGGTGCACGCCGGTACTCGACCTCGCTTCCCGCCACCATGCGGCACCTGTCCGAGGCATGGACCCGGCGCGCTGATCCGAACGTGGTGCTGGCACATTACGACGACCTGCTGTCCGACCTGGAAGGGCAGATGCGCCGGCTCGCGGACCGGTTCGGGATCGCTGTCGCGGAGCAGTCCTGGCCCACTCTCGTCGAGGCGGCTACGTTCGAGCGCATGAGGGACCGCGACGACATCCTCGTCCCGCCTCCCCCGGGGATCGTGCCCGACAACGCCTTGTTCTTCCGCCGAGGCGCGTCGGGTGCCGCACCAGAAATTCTCAGCGACGAAGAGATGGCCCGGTACCTCGCACGGGTCGCCCGGCTCGCTCCCCCGGAGTTGATCGAGTGGCTGCATCGGCCGGTCCCACGGCATTGAGCTGGACCGGGGCCGGACGGTCCCGGCGATCGGTCTGCCCCGAGCGATGACTCTCGAGAAGCTCGGCGGTCTATCTGTTCATGACTGAGATGGCGGGCAAGGTTCGGCTCTACATGTCGATGTCGGTCGACGGGTTCATCACCGGCCCGGACGATGGCCCTGACCGGGGCCTCGGGGTGAACGGGGAACGGTTGCACGCCTGGCTGGGCGACGGCGGTGCCGACCCGGTTTCGCATCGTCCCACCGGGAGCGGCGCGAACGCCGAGGTCTTCGACGAGATGATGGCCACCGGCGCGGTCGTCACGGGTCGGCGCACCTTCGATCACGCTGGCGGATGGGCCGGTGATCACCACAACGGCGTACCGGTGTTCGTCCTGACCCGCTCGGTTCCGGACGAGCCGCCGACGGGGCACGTCCGATACGTCACCGACGTCCGGTCCGGCGTGGCGCTGGCGAGGGAGGCGGCCGGGGGCCGAGATGTCATGATGCACGGCGCGGCGGCGGCGGTGGCGTGCCTGGCGGCCGGGCAGCTGGACGAGATCGAGCTGCACGTCGTACCCGTGCTGCTCGGGCAGGGCCGCCGCTTGTTCGACGGCCTTCCGCCGGATCAGGTGGAGTTGGAGCTGCTGCGGTCCCGGGAGGGCTCGGGCGTCCTGCACCTGCGCTACCGCGTCATCGGGGGAGGCCGGTCATGAGCAGCATCCGGGTGGACATGACGATGTCGCTGGACGGCTATGTCACGGGTCCGGACGACGGGCCGGACGCGCCGATGGGCACCGGCGGGTTCCGCCTGTTCAACTGGCTGGACGAACCCTGGCCACCCAGGCGCTGATCTCCGGCCGCCGGACGTACGAGCTGGCCGGCCACTGGGGCGGTGACCACCACAACGGCATGCCGATCTTCGTCCTGACCCGTGAGACTCTGGGTGGCATGACCGACGTCGACGCCAAGGCGAATCTCCATCGGTACCTGCGGGAGGCGCGCGAGGCGCTGCTCGGGAAGCTCGACGGGCTGCCGGAGTACGACGTACGGCGGCCGTTGGTACCGACCGGAACGAACCTGCTCGGGCTGGTCAAGCATGTGGCCTCGGTGACCGCCGGGTACTTCGGTGAAGTGTTCGACCGACCCTTTCCCGAGCCCGTCGCGGGCCTGAACGAGGACGCCGCGCCCAACGCGGACATGTGGGCCGCAGCCGATGAGTCCCGCGACGACATCATCGGCCTGTGGCACCGGGTCTGGGCGCACGCAGACGCGACGATCGAGGCGCTCCCGATCGACGCGCCCGGCTCGGTGCGGTGGTGGGGTCACACGCCGGTGACGCTGCATCTCATCCTCGTGCACGTGCTCGCCGAGCTGAACCGGCACGCCGGGCACGCCGACATCGTGCGCGAGCTGATCGACGGCCAGGTCGGCTGGCGGCGGCCCGGCGACAACGTGGTCGAAGGCGACGAGGGGTGGTGGGCCGCCTACCGCGACAGGCTCGAATCCACCGCGCGCGAGTTCGCCTGAGGACGCGATCTTCGGACTCCCGTAAGATGTGGCCAGTGGGATGGGAGGCACTCGGGCAGTGGGGTGAAGACGTCGCTCGCATCGAGCCGCTCGCTGGCGGGGTCGCCAACGACGTGTGGCGCGTGCGCGTCAACGGGCACCTCGCGGTCGGTCGTCTCGGTGCCAGGAGCCACGCTGATCTCGCATGGGAGACCGAGCTCCTCGACCACCTCGACCGTGCAGGTCTGACCGTGCCGGTGCCGATCCCGACGGCGGACGGCCGGCTGTTCGCCGACGGTCTGGTGGTGATGACCTACCTGGATGGCGGACCGCCCGAGACGCAGGCCGACTGGCGCCGCGTGGCCGGCACGCTCCGCCAGCTGCATCGGTTGACGCAGGGTTGGCCACAGCGCCCGGGTTGGCGATCGTCGACCGACCTCCTGCACGCCGAGACCGGGACGAAGATCGACCTTCGCGCGATGCCCCCGGAGGGCGTTGCTCGATGCCGAGCAGCGTGGGCGCGGCTCACCGGACGCCGGACATGCGTCGTCCACGGCGACCCCAACCCCGGCAACGTCCGCATGACCGCGAATCAGGTCGCGCTGATCGACTGGGACGAGTCGCACGTCGACGTCCCCGACCTCGACCTCGTGCTGCCCGGCAACGCCGCCGGCCTCGACGACGGCGCGTACGACAGCGCCGCGCAGGCGTCGGCCGCATGGGAAGCCGCGGTCTGCTGGGACGACGAGTACGCAGTCAAGCGGCTCGCCGAAGTTCGAGCGGTCTGAGAACGCATTCGAGGAGTGCGGTTACCGGCGGTCGGGTGCGGTTGGTTGCGCGCTGGGCGGAGGACTATGGCCGGATTACGACGGCGGTAGCCGTGAGGTAGGTGCGGTTGTCGTAGCCGCCGGTGATGAGGACGCGACCGTCCGGGAGCGCGGCCGCCGCCGGGAACTGCCGTTCCGGGCCGGGAATGGTTCCCAGTGCGCGCAGCGCGCCGTCGGCGTAGGTGTCGACGCCGTATCCGCCCGCGATGACCACCCGGCCGTCGGTCAGGGTGACCACCGCGTCGGAGATCTTGTACCGTGGCTCGGACATCTGTGGGCCCGGCCGGAACGTGCCGGAGCGTGGGTCGAAGCGTTCGGTGCGGGCGAGTCGGGCCTGGGGATCGTCGGCGGTCTGGCCGCCCACGACCAGGGCGCCGCCGTCCGGCAGGGCGGCCAGCGCCAGCTTGTACTTGGGCGTGTCGAGCCGACCGGCCGCACGCCAGGTGTTGGTGGCCGGATCGTAGATCGCCGCCGTGCCGAGCAGGGTGCCGCGTGCGGACTGGCCGCCCGCGACGAGGACCTGACCGTCGGCGAGCAGGGTCGCGCCGTGCAGTGACCGCGGCCCGGGCAGCGCTGCGGCCGCGCTGAACCGGCCGGTCGCCGGGTCGTAGATCTCCGCGCCGGCGAGGATGGTCGTGCCGTTCGCGCCCCCCGCGATGAGCACCCGCCCGTCCAGGAGGCGGGTGGCCGTGTGCTCTGCGCGGCGCACCGACACCGCGCCGGTCGGCTGGAACCGGCCGGTCACCGGGTCGTACACCTCGGCGCTGGCCAGCGGCGGCAGCCGCTCGCCCGAGAACCCTCCGACCACCAGGACGCGGCCGTCCGTCAGGGCCGTCGCGGTGTGTCCGGCCCGCGGCACCGACAGCGGTGCGCCGGCCGTGAACCGACCGGTCGCCGGGTCGAACAGTTCGCTGTCCGCCCCGGCGGTGCCGTCGCAGTGGTCCACCACGCATCCACCGACGATCAGCACCCGTCCGCCGGGTAGCGGCGTCGCGGTATGCGACGCTCGCGGGACCGCCATCGCCAGCCCACCCGATGCGGATGCGGTAACCGGCGGCGGCGGGGACGGTAGCGGCTGAGGTTTGTCGGCGGTGCAGCCGGCGGTGACCGCGCCGGCCGTCAGGAACAGACACATCACGAAGGGACCGCGCAACGCCGACCTCCCCAGGCCACGGATCGGGGTCATGAACGTGGACACCGCTCGAGGCGTCCAGGTTCCCGAGCGCGTCAGGTGGTGGACATCTCGTTGACCTTCGCCTGCACAGTCAGCTTCCTGGACCTCGTGTTGTCCGGGCCGATGCCGCTGAGCATGTATGTGTGGGTCTGGTAGCTTCCCGGGTCGCCGCTGCAGGGGAAGGTCAGTGTGGCGGAGTCCTCGGTGCCGTACTCGTTGTAGACGCCGGGGCCGTCCACGGACAGCGTGGTCCTGTCGGCGCCCGTGACCTTCCATTCCAGGACCACCGGCTGACCCTCATATTGGACCTGGTCGGTGCCGGACGGGCAGGACGGCCTTGTGGCGACGCGGAAATAGACGATCACCGGGCCGGCCGGGGCCGTGGTGGTCGGCGCCGTTGAGGCTTTCGTCTTGCGTGAAGGGACGGTCTGCGACGCGGGCGTGCTTGCCGATGGAGTTGGGGAGGCGGCGGTGCCCGCTGGCGCTTCCGTGGTGGCGGCGGGACCGGCGCCGAGGCCGGTTGCGGCGTGGGTGTCACGCAGCCGGGACAATGCGATCCCGGCCATCACGGCCAGGATCACCATGGCGAGCAGAACCGTGATGAACCAAGGGCGTCTCGCCGCCGATGATGTGGTGCGCCGAGCCGGCACGTGTCCTCCTGATGGTAGGGCTGGCTTGGGCGGAACTCTACGAGCGCCGTCGACGGTGCCTTACCACTCGGAGGACCACCTGGCACGAAGCCGGTACCTGCCGATCCTGCCGCTGTGGTCGTGAACGCGGCAGTCGGAATCCGGACATGGCACCGCGCGGCCCCGTCCCGGGGGACGGAACCGCGCGGCGGCGGTGGTCAGCGGCGTCCGGCGATGGCCAGGGTGTTGCGGATCGTGTCGTACGCCGGCTTGGGTTGGTAGTTCTCGTCGAGCAAGTTCGCCGCCCCCTCTTCCGGGAACACGCCCGGAACCCAGGAGTAGCGGTCGGTGAAGCCCCAGACGGTGTACGACACGCACCGCCGGGCGAGCAGGCACGCTTGCATGAGCGTGTTGTAGCCCTGCGCCTGGGCCTGCAGATCGGTCGCGTCCACGGGCATCAGGATGCGGACGTCGACCTCGGTGAAGGCGGTCTCCAGGCCGAGGGCCTCGAACCGGCGCACGTTCTGCAGGACGTCGCCGGGGAAGCCGTACTGGGTGGCGAGGTGGCCCTGCATCCCGAAGCCGTGCACCGGAACGCCCGCGCGGCGCAGCTGCTGAACCAGCGCGTAGTACGCGTCGCTCTTGGCGTTGATGCCCTCGACGTTGTAGTCGTTCAGGTACAGTCGGGCCCGCGGGTCGGCCTGGTGCGCCCACCGGAAGGCGTCGGCGATGTAGCCCGGCCCGAGCTGGCGCAGGAAGATGGTGTCGCGCAGCTGGCCGTTGTCGTCGATGACCTCGTTGGCCACGTCCCAGTGCCAGATGCGGCCCTTGAAGTGGCCGACCACCTCGAAGATGTGCCGGCGCAGGATCTGCCGGAACTCCGCCGGGGTGAAGGTGCCCGAGGTGAGCCATTCGGGAAGCTGGTTGTGCCAGATGAGGGTGTGCCCGCGCACCGTCTGCCCGTGGCGGCGGGCGAAGTCGACGAGTTGGTCGGCCGGCGCCCAGTCGTACACCCCGGGCTGCGGCTCGAGCGGCCCCCACTTCATGACGTTCTCTGCGGTCACCGTGCTGAACTCGCGCGCCACCAGCCCGCGGTAGGTGGAGTCGTTGTTGAGCGCGGACATGTCGACGGCGGTGCCGATGCGGATGCCGGCGCGGCGGGCCAGAACCCGCAACGGGGCGTTCTCGGGCGCCGCACGGTCCACGGCGGACGTGGCCGGCGTGGCGGCGGTCGGTGCGGCCGCCGTCTGGCCGCCGGCCGTGGCGGGCGCCGCCGCGAGCAGGGCCAGCGAGGCGAGTGCGGCGCCCAGGCCGGCACGGGTGAGTCTCATGCGGTTCCTCCGGTCGCGTGGTCGCGGACGCCGGCTCCCCCCGGCCGACGGAATGATGTGTGCGGGACTTGCTTTCCGAAAGTTTCCGTAACTTCACCAAAAACCTAAGGCGGGCAGGAAGATCACGTCAACCCTTGTCGATGGGCAGGGACGGCTTGTGGCAGTGGTTCACCGTCCACAAGGACGCACCCCCCTGACGGGTGCCCGGCCGGCAGGCGGTGTTATACGGTCCGGCGCAGGCGACCAGTTGGTGCGGATTGTCCGGTCGGCACCGGGCGCCCGTCGACCCACCCAGCTTCCGTTACCTCATGATGTACGACTGCATGAGGCCCAACGGCTGCCGGTAGGTCACCCCGCCAACGGCAAGACGCTCCGTCAAGCGCTGTCGAGAGACTTGACAAAGACAGAAAAGCGTTGTATCGGTGGAAGCAAGTTGAGCCTATGGCACTCAACTTCGGAGATCGAGGACAGGCTTTGGTGAGGGAGCACCAAGGAGGAGATGACCATGCTGATGCGTACCGACCCGTTCCGCGACATGGACCGCATGTTCGAGCAGCTCATCGGCACCACCGGCCGCCCCGCCGTGATGCACGTCGACGCCGAGCGCGACGGCGACACCTTCTACGTCTACTTCGACCTGCCCGGTGTCGACCCGGACTCGATCGAGCTGACCGTGGAGCGCAACGTGCTGCAGGTCAAGGCGGAGCGGCAGCGCCGGCAGAAGGACGGCGTCGAGACCGTGATCAGCGAGCGGCCGATGGGCGTTTTCAGCCGGCAGCTGTTCCTCGGCGACACGCTCGACACCGACCACCTCGAGGCGGTCTATGACAACGGCGTGCTGACGTTGCGGATCCCGGTGTCCGAGAAGGCCAAGCCGCGCAAGATCAGCATCGGGGCCGGCGACTCGGGCCGCAAGCAGATCAAGGGCTGAGCGGGCGCGCATCCCCGGTGGCGGCCGCCCGGTCCGGCCGGGCGGCCGCCGACCGCTTCCGCGCGTCGACGCCCAGCACACCCAGTGCGGCCAGGGTCAGCAGGCCGGCGATCAACGCCAGCAGCTGCGGTCCCGGGCCGGGCAGCAGGACGCCGCCGAGCAGGGAACCGGAGGCGATACCGACGTTGAAGGCGGTGCTGACCCCGGCCGACGCGATGTCGGTGCTGCCGGGCGCCAGTTGCAGCATCCGGCTCTGCACGGCGGCGGCGAACGCCGAGAAGGCGGCACCGGTGCCGGCCAGCAGCACGACCGTGGCCGGCTGGATCGCGCCGAGCGCGAACAGGCCGATCAGTGCGGCCGTGCCCAGAACCAGCGGTGCGAGCAGCGAGCCGATCGGGTGCGTGTCGAGGGTGCGGGCGACGACGGCCGTACCGGCCACGCCCGCGACGCCGGAGACGAACAACAACGGCGCCAGCGCGGCGTCGGTGAAGCCACTCACGTCCAGCAGGAACGGCGTGACGTAGGTGTTCAGGGTCAGGAACCCGGTGATGCCGACGGCGGTCGCGGCCAGCAGCACCACAAAGCCCCGGGCGTCCGGCGTGGTGCCCCGCGCGGCGCCGCCGGCGGCCGGCGGGTAGGAGGGGACCAGCAGGACCACCGCCGCCGCGATGGCCAGTCCGATGCCGGCCATGACGGCGAACGGCACGCGCCAGCCGGCCTGCTGCCCCAGCCAGGTGGCGAGCGGGACGCCCAGCACCGGGGCGAGCGCCGCACCGGCGGAGAACAGCGCCACCACCCGGCCGCGGATGGCGACCGGGAACGGGCCGGTCACGGTGGCCGAGGCGACCGACCAGAACAAGGCCTGGGTGAGCGCGGTGGCGAGGCGGGCGCCGGCCAGCACCGGGTATGCCGGCGCGACCGCGGCCACGGCGTTGGCGGCGGCGAACACCACCATGCAGACGCCGAGCAGGTGCCGGCGGGGGATCCGCTGGGTCAGCCGGGCCAGCGGTACGGAGCCCAGCACCACCACGACGGCGTACCCGCTGACCAGCAGGCCCACCTGCGATCGGGAGCGGTCGAGGTCGGGTGCCATCAGCGTGAGCAGGCCGATCGGCAGCAGTTCGGTGGTGACGAACGCGAACGCGGTCACCGCCAGCACGGCCAGCGCAGCCCAGGCCCTGCGCGCTGGGACGTACGGCGTCATAACCAGCCGTTGTCCCGGGCCTTGGCGGCCGCCTCGGCGCGTCCGGCGACGCCCAGCTTGGTGACGATCGCGGTGAGATGGTGCGCGCGCGCCGACTCGACCGCCGCCCGGCCATCGGCGGCCTGTGCCACCACCTCGAGATCGGGTTCCAGCCCGAGCAGGGCCGCGACGGCGACGCGGATCAGTTCCTCGTCGTCGGCCAGCAGCACACGGATCACGCCGTCGAGGGTACGACGGCCGCCACGGTGAACCGGCCGTCCGCCGCCTCGATGCGGAGCACGCCGCCCGCCTCGGAGACCCGGTCGGCGAGGCCGCGCAGACCCTGGCTGTGCGGGTCCGGCGCCGCGGCCGGGGTTGCACCGTCGTTCGTGACGGTCATGCGCGATGACGGTTCGAGGCTGCCATGACAACACCGATCGCCGTACCCAACGGGACCTCGTGCTGATCATCGGGATCTCGGTGAACCTGGCGGCGGCACAGACCCGATGAGCGGGCTACCGGATCCGGTACCCGTACGGCTCGAGCACCGTGTCGCCCACCTCCACCGGCTCGGGGTTGTGGTTGATCACCGTGACCACGCCGCCGCGAGCGCACGCCTCGACTCGCGGCGGCAGGCCGGCCACCACCGGTTCGACACCCAGCCGCTCCACCAACTCGGCGGCGATCGTGTCCTTGGTCGCCTGGTCGGCCAGCGTGGCCAGGTAGTAGGCGTTGCCGTTGCGGGTCAGCGCCGGCTTGCCGTCGGCGAACGTGTCGAGCACCTCGGCGGTGTCCACCCGCACCACCTCGCGCAGCGTCACGCCCCGTCCGCGCGACATGGTGTCCTCCGCGATCCCCTCGAAGTCCACGACCGCGACGCCCAGCGCCGGGCCGAGCCGGGTGGTGAACCCACCGGGGAGGAACCGGTCCTGCTCGTCCACCACGTCGGTGAACGCGGTGACCAGCACGGTGGCACCGCCGGCGAGGGCGGCCAACAGCGGCCCGGGATCGGCGATCAGGTAGAGGCTCGGGACGATGATCAGGTCGTACCCGGCGAAGGGTCCGTCCGGTCCGGCCACATCCACCTGGATGTTGAGCCGGTGCAGCGCGGCGTGCCAGCCGCGGACCTCACCGAGGTAGTCGAACTGCGCCGGGTGGTCCGGCTGGTCGATCGCCCACCAGGCGTGCCAGTCGAAGACCACCGCCACCTTCGCCTCGCCGCCGGGTGCCGGCAGCTCACCCAGCTCCTTCAGCGCGGCCCCGAGATCGGACACCTCCCGATGGGTCCGGGTGTCCGGGCCGGCGTGCGGCAGCATCGCCGAGTGGAACTTCTCGGAACCGGCTGCGGCCTGCCGCCACTGGAAGAACAGCACACCGTCGGCGCCACGTCCGACCGCCTGCATGCTGAACGCGGCCATCTGGCCCGGCGCCTTCGGGGCGTTGTTGGCACGCCAGTTCACCGCGTTGGGCGCCTGTTCCATCAGGATCCACGGCGTGCCCGGTTTCAGGGAGCGCATCAGGTCACGGGCGAAGGCGGTGGTCCGGAACGCCTCCGGGTCCCGCGGATCGGGGTAGCTGTCGTCGGAGATGACGTCCAGTTCCTGCGCCCAGCGCCGGTAGTCGGTGGGCGGGAACGGACCCATGAAGTTGGTGGTGATCGGCTGGGTGGCGCCGGCGTCCCGGATGATCTGTTTCTCCATCCGGAACAGGTCGAACAGCGCGTCCGAGGAGAACCTGCGGAAGTCCAGCAGGCTGCCCGGGTTGACCGAGGCGGGGGTACGCCGCGGCGGCACGATCTGCTCGAAGTCGGTGTAGTGCTGCGACCAGAACCAGGTGCCCCAGGCTTCGTTCAGCGCGTCGATCGTCGTGTACCGGGCGCGTAGCCAGGCCCGGAAGGCGGCGGCCGCGGCGTCCGAATAGTCGTACGCCACGTGGCAGCCGAGTTCGTTGTTGATGTGCCAAAGCACGACGGCCGGGTGGTCCCGGTACCGGGCGACGGTCTGCTCGACCAGCGCGGCGGCCAGCCGGCGGTAGTCCGGTGAGGTGGGCGCGTAGTGCTGGCGGCTGCCCGGCCACAACCTCACGCCGTCGCGGGTCTGCGGCAGGATGCCGGGATAGCGCGCGGTGGCCCACGGCGGCGGCGAGGCGGTGCCGGTGGCCAGGTCGACGGCGATGCCGCCGGCGTGCAGCTTGTCGATCACCCGGTCCAGCCAGTCGTAGTCGAACACGCCCTCCTCCGGCTGGATCCGGGCCCAGGAGAACACGCCGACCGTGGCCATCGTGACGCCGGCCCGCTGCATATGCCGGACGTCGTCGTCCCACACCGCTTCGGGCCACTGTTCCGGGTTGTAGTCACCGCCGTACCAGATCGCCATGGGCCCATTCTGCCGGTGCGGGCGACGGCTCCTTCGCCCTCGCGACGGGTATGCGGCGAGAGGACCGATTTTCTGGAGGCGGTCATGACCGACGAGCCGTTCGACAGCGAGGTGCCGGTGGCGCCCCGGGATCGTCGCGAGCCGGGCGGCATGCCGCTGCGTCCCCGGACCGAGGACAACCCGTTCCCGCCGACCCGCTACCGGGAGGAGTGAGCGCCGCTACAGCGGCAGCACCACCGCGGTCGGGACGCCGGCCACGCAGGTCACGGTCATCCGGATCCGCGAGGCGTCGGTGCGGAACACCGCGGTGGCGGCGAGCACCGGACCGGCGTTGACCCGCTCGACCTGGTACGGATCCTTCGCCGACCAGGACGTCAGGTGCGCCTTGCCGCCGGTGCATTCGGCGACCACCGAACCGGCCACCGACGAGAGCGTCCGGCCCTGGGCCGTGGGCCCGGTGGTGGGCGGCGCACCGGCGGTGGGCTGGCCGCCGCCGGTACGCCCGGGCGTGGTGGTGGCCTCACCGGGTTGGGGTTCCGGTCCGGCCGGTGCTGCGGAACCCCCGGTGGCCTGGGGCCCCACCGCCCCGGGCTGCGGCACGGTGTCGTCGTCGGCGGCCGTGCCATCCGCCGGACCGGGCGCCGGCACGGTCCCGGCAGCGTCCGGGTCGTCCACGGCACCGGACGGCTGGTGCGGGGTGACCACCGCCGGCCCGGCCGTGTCCCGACCGGCGCCGGGTACCAAGGTCCAGGCCAGCAGTGCCGCGAGAAGCGCAATCGCGACGGCGGAGCCGACGAGCAGCAGCAGCAGCCGCTTGTCCCGCCCCGGTCTCCCAACCGGCGCGGGCCCACCCGGGGCGGATTCCCCGGGCGCCGACTCCCCCGGCGCCGACTCACCCGGCGCCGACTCACCCGCCGGGGCTTCACCCGGCGTGGATTCCGCCGGCGCGGCTCCGCCCGTCGCCGCGATCGGCGCGGCCGCCACCCGGCCGTCGTCAAGGACGCCGGCGACCGCGGCGGGGGGCTTCCGTTCCGGCTCATCGGCCACCGATTCGGCGTCCTTGCCCGCCGCCGTCGCGAGGATCGCCGACGCCTCGGCCGCAGTCGGCCGCTCGGCCGGGTCCTTGTGCAGACACCGGCGCACCAGGTCGGTGATCGTGGGCGGAACACCGGGCAGGGGTGGCAGCGGATCCGGCTCGATGTAGACGTGCGCGTCCAGCATCTGGGTGGTGGTTTCGACGCTCCATGGCGAGTGGTTGGTGAGCAGGCGGTAGAGCAGCACGCCCAGGGCGTACACGTCGGAGGCCGGCTGGACGGCGTCCCCGGTCAGTCGTTCCGGCGCGAGATAAGCCGGCGTGCCGAGCAGTTGCTCAGCCGGCTCAATCGGGCCGGCCACCGCCGCGAGGCCGAAATCCACCACCTTGGCGCCGGCCGCAGTGACCATCACGTTGGCCGGCTTGATGTCCCGATGCACCAACCCGTCGGCGTGCGCGGCGGCCAGCGCGGCGGCGACTTCGGCGCCGATCCGGAACACCGTCCGGGGCGGCAGCGGCCCGAGCTTCACCCGTTGCGCCAGCGTGGGGCCGTTGATCAATTCCATGACGACGTACGGAAGGCAGCTGCCGTTGTCCTGCGACTCGCCGAAGTCGTACACCTGGGCGATGTTCGGGTGCGACAGGGCGGCGGCGGCGCGGGCCTCGTCCCGGATCCGGGCCCGCGAGCCGGGGTCGCCGGCATACCGTCCGGCCAGCACCTTCACCGCCACCGGCCGGCCGAGCACCTCGTCCTGGGCGCGCCACACGACCGACATGCCGCCGGTGCCGAGTTCGTTCAGCAGGGTGTACCGCCCGCCCAGCGTCTGCTGCACCTCCACCCGGGGCAGTCTGCCAACCGAGCCCGGAATTGGCGAACCGCGATCAGGCCAAGGGCGCAACCACGCGGTCCGTGCGCCCGCCGGCGCCTACCCCGATCCGACGCCGCCACGCGTCTCGGTCTGGCCGTCTCGGCGCCGGCCTAACTCGGCTTGGACTGATCCATCCACCACTCGGTGAACTCGCGCGCCCGCCCCGAGCCGTCCAGCCGCAGCACCCACAGGTTGCTGTACCGGATCGTCGGGTACACCGTCTCGCCCTGGATGACGGCCACGTCGTCGGTGACGGCCAGCAGGTGCCACTCGAAGGTCCACGACCCCGGCTCGTCCCTGCGGTCCAGCCACCGCGCCACGATCTCGTCGCGACCGCGCCACGGCTGGGCGAACGGTTCGGGGAAGTAGGTGGCATCCTCGGTGAACAGGTCACCGATCTGCGCCGGGTCGTTCGACTCCCAGGCTGCCCGGTAATTGCCGAGCCAGGTGGTCACCGCATCCGAACTGGTCATGTTTCCTCCTGTCACCGGTACGCCAGCTTGCCGAACTCGACCAGCGCCCCACTCCACAGGAAGTCGCCGACCTGGGTCAACGCGATCGCGATCATCCCCTCGTGCGGGTCGTTGAACCAGTCGCAGCCGGAGCCGCCGGACCAGCCGTACCGTCCGGCGGTGCCGGCGATCTCGTCCGGCCCGACGGTGACCGCCATGCCGAAGCCCCAGCCGCTGCCGTTGAGCAGCACACCGGCGCCGCTGATCTGTTCGGGGGTGAGGTGGTTGGTGGTCATCTGCTCGACCGACTTCTCGGCCAGCACCCGGGTGCCGCCGTGCACGCCCTTGTTCATCAGCATCCGGGCGAACGCCAGGTAGTCATCCGCGGTGGAGGCCAGCCCACCGGCGCCGGACGGGAACGCCGGCGGCCGGCTCCACACCTCCGGGCCGGTCAGCGTGTTCTCCGTCATCACGCCGGACTTCTGGTCGGTCTGGTACGCACCGGGCAGCCGCGCGGCCTGCTCGGCCGGCAGCCAGAAGCCGGTGTGGGTCATGCCCAGCGGCTCGAAGACCCGCTCCCGCAGCACGTCGCCGAGCGGCTGCTGGGTCGCCCGGGCCAGCAGCACGCCGAGCACCAGCGAGCCGGCGTTGTAGCTCCACCGCTCACCGGGCTGGTACATCAGCGGCAGCGTGCCGAACAGCCGGATCCACTGGTCCGGATCGTGTGGCGTCCGCGGGTCGGGCGCCCCCACCACCAGGCGCAGCTCGTCGGCCCGGCGGAGCACCGGCGGCAGGACCGCCCACTCGGCGAGGACACCCCAGCCCATCCGCAGGGTGAGCAGGTCGTCGACGGTGATCGGCCGGTGCGCCGGCACGGTGTCGTCCAACTCGGCGTCGTATCGCACCAGCACCCGGCGGTCGGCCAGCTCGGGAAGCAGCCGCTGCACCGGCTCCTCCAGGTCGATCAGATCGTCCTCGACCAGCGACATCGCGGCGGCCGCCAGGATCGGCTTGGTCATCGACGCGATGCGGAACGGCGTCTCGCGGGTCATCGGGGCGTGGCCGCCGAAGCGGGTCGTCCCGATCGCGTCCACCCGGACGTCGTCGCCGCGGGCGACCACCGTGACGATGCCGGGGAACTCGCCGCGCTCGATCCGGGCGGCCATGGCGTCGTGCAGCGCTGCAGAAGACATGGGGACAGCCTGCCAGCACCCTCCGGCGAAAAGGAGGACCGGCAGGCGACATCGATCGTTGATCCCGGTATGGATCTCCAACTCCGGCCGCTGGTGCACGTGCGCGACATGGCCGCGTCCGTCGCTTTCTACGAGCACCTGGGCGGCGAGATCATCCACGGCACCCCGGACGACCACTGGGTGCTCATGCAGGTCGGCACGGTCCAGATCGGTTTGGTCACGCAGCCGCCGGGTCTCGGCGAGGGCACGGTCGAGCTGAACTTCGGCGCCGCGGCGCCGCTGGCGACGGTGCAGCGACGACTGGGCGGCGGTGCCCTGACCACCCATCGCGACCTCGGCCCGCAACTGGAGGTTCGCAGCCCGGACGGCCTGCTCATCAAGATCAATCAGTTGGAGCCGTATCCGGACGAGCCGTCAGGCGCGCGGGGCGTACATGATGACCGCGACACCGGCCAGGCACAGCGCGGCACCGACCAGGTCCCAGCGGTCCGGGCGAAAGCGGTCGACCAGCATCCCCCATCCGAGTGAACCGGCGACGAAGACACCGCCGTACGCCGCCAGGATCCGCCCGAA
The DNA here is from genome assembly GCA_035685405.1 of Actinoplanes sp. Taxonomy (GTDB): domain Bacteria; phylum Actinomycetota; class Actinomycetes; order Mycobacteriales; family Micromonosporaceae; genus Actinoplanes. Next base: position 29,962 of record DASSAL010000283.1, read on the forward strand.
ATGCGGGTCGGGCTGCAGGGTCGCGACGAATCCGTACGCGCCCAGCGCCAGCACGCCCAGGCCGGTGACGAGCAGACCACGATGCTCGCGCACCCCCTGCCAGACCAGCCACGCGCCGCCGATCTCGGCCAGCGCGGCGAGCAGGAACAGCGCGACCGAGCGCAGGACCGTCATGCCCAGCATTCAACCGCAGAGATCAGGACGGGCGCAGACCCACCGACCTACGCGGTGACGGCGGTTCCGCACAGCCGAGCAGACCGACCAGCCCGGACACCCAGAGCTGCCGGTAGACCGTGGGGCTCGGGTGGTTGACCACCAACTTCACACCGCTGGCCGCAGCGGCGTGGAAGCAGGCGACCAGGGTGCCGACACCGATACTGTCGATCAACATCACCCGTTGGAGGTCCAGGCAGATCTTGCCCGGGGTGCTCGAGGTGAGCGCTTCGTTGACGGCGTCCCGCATGACGTGGGCGTTATCGAGGTCGATCTCACCACTGGGAGCGATTTCGACGGTGCCGTCGGCCAACTGGCGCGTGGTGATCGGCAGATACACGGCTGCCCTCTTCCTGGCGTCGCACGGCCGACGCCGACCTTGTGCGGGAGACGCACATCGGCACCTCGCCCAAGGTGCCGATCGGGGAAACAACATTCCGCTGGTCTGCAAATTACGCCACGTAGGCGCGGAACGCCAGAGTAGTTCAGATGGCCGGAATGTGCGGTAACGGTCACGAGCAGCGTCGGCGTTGACGACTGCCGCGTTCCCGCCGAATACTCCGTGTATGTGGCGGAGCACAAGGCGACATGACTGATCTGGCGATGCGGCCCGCCGCCGCCCCGGAGCAGCCCGAGGTCCTCCGGATCCACAGCGTCGACATCGAGGCGACCCGCGACCTGTTGAACCGGTTCTACTACCCGATCGCGGTCGGCGCACCGGACGGCGCGGAGGGGTTCTCCCTGGACTTCGAGGTGATCCAGCTGGGTCCGCTGACGGTGGGCCAGCTGCGGTTCGGTGGGCCGACCGCGCTGATCGCGTCCGAACTGGACGGTTACCACGTGACGCTGCCGACGGCCGGTCGCGCGCTCACCCGGCAGGCCGGCCATGAGGTGGTGGCCACCCCGCAGACCGCCGCGGTATTCCGGCCCGGCGATCCGGTGTACACGCTGCACGACGCGCACAGCGCCGAGCTGGACATCAAGATCGACCGGTACGCGCTGGAGGCCGAGCTGGCCGCCCTGCTGGGTCGGGAGGTGCGGGGCACCATCGACCTGCACGCGTCGCTCGACCTCCGCGATGGTCCGGGGCAGAGCTTCCGCCGCATGGTCTGCCTGCTCCGCGACGAGCTGCCGTACGCCGAGAGCCTGATCCGGCAACCGGTGATCGCCGCCCAGGTCCGGCAGAGCGTGCTCAACGGGCTGCTGCTCTGCCTGCCGCACCGCTACCGCAACGAGCTCACCGCACCGGCCCGGCCGGGCACCCCGCGGGCCATCCGCCGGGTGGTCAGCGCCATCCAGGAGGAGCCGGAGCGACCGTTCACCGTGGCCGACCTGGCCGGGATCGCGGGCGTCAGCGTGCGGTCGTTGCAGGAGGGCTTCCGCCGGCATGTCGGCTGCACGCCGATGAGCTATCTGCAGCAGGTCCGGATGGCCCGGGTGCACGAGGCGCTGCGCAATGCCGACCCCACCCGGGTGACCGTGGCCACCGTGGCGCACCGGTGGGGATTCGCCCACCTGGGTCGCTTCGCATCGTCCTACCGGGCCCGCTTCGGCGTGTCGCCGTCGGAGACCCTGCGCGGATCGTGACCGCGGAGAGTCACCGTCCCCGCCGACCTCCGGGGATGCCTGCGCAATCGTTTGCGGTCAACCGGCTCGGCGCCGGTCCGAACGGGGCCAGCCGAAGGACGCCGTTGGCCGCCGGTCGGGCCGGGGCGCTCGATCAGCGGACCGGTCTCGCCCGACCGGGTGAGCCGGGCCGGTCACTCTCCCGGGTCGCAGCGACGCGGCTGGGGCAACTCGCCGATGCGGTGGGCCGGCCCGGGCAGTCCGAACAGGTAACCGCGCGGCGGCACCCAATTGCGGAACTCACCGAGCCGCGGCGACACGGCCGCGGCCGCACCGTCACCGGCCCCGCGCAGCGAGCGCAGATAGTCCACCACGCGCCCGGTCGCCACCTCGGCGTCCTCGGTCAGCCGGAGCAGCACGCGGCGGGTGTCTTCCCGCACGTCGTCCGACAGGTCGGCCAGGCCGGCAGCGCCGGGCAACCGCTCCAGCAGCGCCGCCAACGCGGCGAGCGCCTGCTGTACGTCGCAGGCGTCCCGCTCGGCATCCGGCAGACTGCTCACCTCGGCCGTCCCGATCGCTCGGTCATCGTTCCGATCTCCTCGCCCTCCCGCTCGTGGCCGCACGCCGCCGGATCCCCACACGACGTACATCAACGCACAAACGAGCGTGCCAAGCGGAAAATGTATTCGTCCCGCTACACAGCGTCCATCCGCTGCGCGCAGAAGCTGTCCGGTTCACGCTTGGATCGCACCACCACCCGCCGAACGTCGGGTTTCCGAACCGGATCGTCCGGTGACGCCACGATGAGCCGAGCCCCGGACGGGGTATGTGACGTGCACCGCAACGGTTTTCCACCGTGGAGGAGAGATGACCGACGAGTACCGGCAACCGCTCGAGGAGACGCAGGAAGTCGCCGACGCCATCGAGGACGATGTCGCGGTGTCCGCCTTCATCACCGGCGGCGGCCCCGATGCCGACACACCGCAATTCCGCCAACCGGGTGATCCGCCGGTCTACCGCACCGGCGCCGACCAGCCGTGGGACCCGGAGGACCTGGCGGTGGCCGAGGGCCGGGACCCGACCCCGGAGAACGTCGAGCGCGCCCGCAAGGAGTTGGAGCGCGACGGCCCGGCCGCCATCGAACGCACGGTGCCCTGACCGCCGCACCGCGACCGCTGTCACCCGGCGCTGCGCCGAACATGATCTGGTGCTGTCCGGGCCTACCGTGCTGCGACGATCACGCGATGGCCATGGCCTCGGCCACAAACCGGACCGACAATGCGTCGCGATTTCAGCGCGGAGGAGGCAGCAGCACCAGAAACCACAGCTGTCTCACCGACATCCGATAGAATCGTGCGACTAAGCACGTCCGCGAATACAATCCTGGGGAACACTCACCCAGTTGACGGCCTTTTGGTATACCTCGGGTATGAGAACGAAAGTATTGGCCGTCATCTCTGCGGTCTTTCTAACCCCTTCCCCAGCCTTCGCCGGAGGTTCCGATCCACACCCCGATGTCGTGTCCACCCAGATCGCGTCCACCGAATCCACAACGACCGACTACTGCGGCCCGGCATCGGCGAACCCGGTCCCCAACGACCAGCCTATAGTTGTCCAGATTCCTCCGGCTCGGTCGTTTACCGTGGGTTCGATTCCTGCCTCCTGGTGGCGCAATCCACCCATCTCAGATCCTACTTGGCGTCTTACTTTGCGCGGATTCGTCTGGGCAAAACCGATCGCCAAACGCGCTCATCTCGACGGTCAGCTGCGATCCCTTTCCACGATTGTCGGCCAGGCGGTCAAGTTTCATCAGCAGAACCCGGATCCCAACACCACAAACCACGGTTGGGAAGAGGGCACGGCTATGAAGCGACTGGACGCCGAGAACTGTCTGTACTCCCTCATGCCGACCGCCCGCTTGCGTTCCAGCATGATATCGGACGCTGCGGTGCTCTTGGGTTCGCGATACTACGGGCCGCCACGTACCCCCGTTCACAACCATGGCCTGATGGCCAACATCCAGCTCTTTCGAGCCGGGACTCTCCTCAACGTACCCGCCTGGAAATCCGTAGCCATCAAACGCATGGTCACCGAGGCGTCATTGGCGTTCTCGGCGAAGGGCGTAACGTTCGAGCAATCCTCCGAGTACCAGCTGGTCAACATCAACCTATGGACGCTGGCCTCGACGTACCTCCGCCAGTCCGGATATGCTTCCGCAGCGGATTCCATCGACCGCACTCTGGCAAGAGCTGTGGCAGCGTTCAGATGGATGACTGAGCCGGACGGCCGAATCGTCCAGATCGGCGACTCAACCAAGCGGCTCGGCGATCCGCACCCTACCTACACCAACCGGATATTCAAAGACGACGCCACCGGCTGGATCGTTGGTCGCTGGTCCTGGCGGGACCCCAACACTACCTATTACACCGTTCGGTATGGTCCTGCCCAGCGCGCCCACGGCCAGCACGACCGGGCTGGTGGAGTAACGTGGTCGACGGCTGGTGTTCGCGTACTGGTCGGTCCTGGAAAATACAACTACGACCGGACCAGCAAGTGGTACTCCTATCAGTACAGTCCGCAGAGTCACAACGTAGCTGTTCCACACGGCAGATCGGTAACCAACAACGGTGGCTCCGCCGCGGCGTCCTTGATTCAAGCTCCGGCTCATACGTGGACGATCAACGACAATATGTTCGGCGCGGACCACTCACGCACCATCTACGTCAACCGAGCCACTCAGATGATGCGCGTCGTTGACCACTTCGCTGATGTACCTTGGTGGCGTCAGCATTGGCATCTGGACTTCGCTTGGCAGCTGGTGTCCGAGTCAAGCCGGAAGCTGACGTTCTCACATCCGTCCGGCAAGCGTCTGTCGGTGACCACGACGGGTCGCTTGCTGGACGTGATCAAAGGTGACTTCTCGCCGGTGCAGGGCTGGAATTTCCCTGTCTTCGGGTCGAGAGTCTCCGCTCACGAGATAGTGATCCGATCGTACGGCAAGAGCAGCACCACCAATTTTGCGGTCCATTAGGCCGCCACCGCACACTCCGGGTCGCGGCCAACGGGGCGGGTGCGCGAAACAGCTGCCGCTCTGGCGCTGCCGGGCCCCGGCGGCGACCGGGCACCCGGCGCCCGGTTGCTGATCAGTACGCTGTGCCGCGTGAACGGTGCTCTCTCGGTCGCGACGATCGTGGCGGCGCTGGTGCTCGCGGCCTGGTTCCTGCTCCGGAGCGCGCTGAACCGGCCGCCCAGCCGCGCCGACCTGCTCGCCACCGCGTTGCTCGGGCTGCTGGTCGCCGTGCTGGTCGGGACCGCGGTGGTCGGGCTGTTCGACGGCAGCCGGCCGAGCGACACGGTGACCTTCGTCGGCTACCTGCTGACCACGATCGGGTTCGCGCCGGTGGCATTCGTGCTGGCCCGGATGGAACCGACGCGCTGGGGCACGCTGATCCTGGGCGTGGCCTGCCTGGTGCTGCCGGTGCTGGTGCTGCGCCTGCAGCAGATCGCGTCGGTGACCGGTGGTTGAGCCGGCCCGATTTTCGGGTTTCCATCGGGTTCTCCGCGCCGTCCGAAAGACCCGCCGCCGGAAGCAGGCACGGCCGCGCGACGCGGCCATCGGCACCGGTCCGGGCCGGGTGCTGCTGCTGGTGTACGGCATCTTCGCGCTCTCCGCCGGCGCCCGGGCCGGCGTACAGATCGCCACCCGGTTCGGCGAGGCCCCGCTGGCGTACCTGCTGTCCGCGGTGGCCGCGCTGGTCTATCTGGCCGCCACCGTCGGCCTGGCGGTCGGCGGTCGGCGCGGGCGCCGGGTGGCCCTGATCAGCTGCACCATCGAGCTGGTCGGCGTGCTGGTGGTGGGCACGCTGAGCATCGCCGACGCGGTCGCCTTCCCGGACGACACGGTCTGGTCCGGCTACGGCAGCGGGTACGGATACGTGCCGCTGGTCCTGCCGTTCATCGGCCTGTGGTGGCTGTGGCGCCACCGCCCGGCCGGTTAGGAACGCACGCAGAACTCGTTGCCGTCCGGATCGGCCAGCACCACCCAGCTCACTTCGCCCTGGCCGATGTCGATCCGGGTCGCCCCGAGGGCGAGCAGGCGGTCGACCTCGGTCTGCTGGTCACCGTGGACGCGACCTTCCGGGCGTCCAGGGAACAGGTCATGGCTACGCGATGATGTGCGGGATGAAGTAACAGCTGTCCCGGGTGATCAGGCCCTCGGTGCCGACCCCCTCGCGGATGCCCATGCCGGCCGGTTCGCCGTCGATCAGCCAGGAGCCGATCACCGGATGCGCGGTGCCTTCCAGGCTTTCGAAGGAGGGCAGCTCGCACAGCTGCTGCACCACAAAGCGCCCGTCCGCGCCGTACTCGGTCGGGTTGTCGATGATCGGCGTGCCGTCCCGGACCAGCGTGACCGAACCGCCCTCCCGGCCCCAGATGGGCTTCTTGGCGTAGCTGGTCAGCGACTTCGCCGAGGACGACTCGGCGAAGTAGGCGGGCAGCAGGTACCTGCTGCGTTCCGGGTGGTCGCCGAACAGCATCCACAGCACCGGCAGGATGGCCTTGTTGCCGAGCAGCGCGGCCTTGTACGGCGGCTCGATCCAGACCGTGCCGCGCTTCTCCGGGTCGGCCATGTTCCGGAAGAAGGCCTTGCCGCCCTCCTCGTTCCAGAACCACTCCCACGGATACAGCATGAAGATGATATCGATCGGCTCGGCCTTGTGTTCCTGGCCTGGTGCCGGCACGAACAGCACCCGGTCGCCGGCTACGTCCCAGCCGATCTGGCTCATCGCGATCAGCTCGACCGGATACCCGGCCTCCTCGGCGGTGGCCATCAGGTAGGCGACGTTCATCCGGTCTTCGCCGGAGGTCTCGCTGGTCTCGTACGCGAAATAGATCTTCGGTTTCTCCGGCAGCCAGGTGCGGGCCTCCCGGAGCTTGTTGATGTTGCGCCGCCAGGCGCCCGGGTCGGCCGGCTCACCGGGGCTGGCCTCCCAGCCGACCAGCCGTTCGTGGATCGAGTTCCACTGCCGCCAGGGGTGCTGGGTCAGGTTGGTCTGGTCCATCCAATGCCACTGGATCACCGCGGCCTCGACCAGCGAGGTGGGCGTCTGCGCGTTGTACTCCAGCAGCTTCGGCGTGGTGCCGGCGCCCGCGTACCAGAGATCGAAGCGGCCGTAGACGCTCGGCGAGTAGTCCGGCGTCTGCATCGGCAGCCGCATGTCCGGATCCTTGTCGTAGTGCGTCCACGTCTCGGCGTCGCCGTCGAACCAGGTCCGGATGATCTGCTCGTGGGTGTACTCGGGGATGCCGATCCGGGCCAGGAAGCAGCTCTCCGGGTTGCAGATCGACGTGAAGTAGCCGTCTCGGCGCCCCTGCACGGTGTGCCGCGGGCACTGCTTGACCATCCAGTCCCCGGCCTCGATGCACATCGTCTGCAGGATCGTGGTGGCCGTCTCCAGCTCCTCGATCTCCGCCGCGCTGAACTCGTAGTAGGGGCCTTCCTGCCAGTACGAGATCATCGTCCCGTCCGGCAGCTCGGTGTCGTTGTACGTCAGCCCGAGGCTGAAGTTGGTGAGCCGCCAGCCGTCCCGGACCGGGCCGTGCAGAACGCGTCGCACCGCTCAGCCGCCGGACTTGCCGGACGATTTGCCGGTGCCGCCGCCGCCCTTGCCGACCACGCTGGTCTTCACCGTGCCGTTGCTGATCCGGCCGGAGGCAGGCAGGCCGAACCGCTGGCGTGCGGCGGCGTCGTTGTAGGCGAACCGGCTGCCGCCGGCCGGCAGTTTCGTGCCGACCCCGTACCCCGGGCGGTAGCTGGCCGAGTGCCAGATGAAGAACGGCAGGAAGCCCACACCGCCGACGGCTCGGTCGTCGTCGCAGTAGTCCTCGTCGACCACGACACCGTTCTCGTCGGCGCAGTAGAACGCCTCGTCCTGCGTCTCGTCGCCGTCGCACGCGGCCACGCCACCGGAGGCGAGCAGGAGGAACGTGGTGGTCAACGAGACGCTGCGCGAGGTCATCCGTCTGGTCACAGTGCGCTTCTCCACTACTCCTTTGTACCCGTTCCGGGCAACCAGACCGTCACGCGCGTGGGCCTCCGGCCACGTAGATCACCTGACCGCTGACGAACCCGGCTTCCTCACTGACCAGGAAGGATACGGTGTTGGCCACGTCTTCGGGCCGACCCGCCCGGCCCACCGGAATCTGGCTGACGGCCGCCTCGGCAAAGGTATCCCAATCGACACCCATCCGTCTCGCGGTCGCTGCGGTCATGTCGGTGGCGATGAACCCCGGCGCGACCGCGTTCGCGGTGATCCCGAACTTGCCGAGCTCGATCGCCAGCGTCTTGGTGAAACCCTGCAGGCCGGCCTTGGCGGCGGCGTAGTTGGCCTGACCCCGGTTGCCCAGCGCGGAGGTGCTGGACAGGCTGACGATGCGGCCCCAGCCGGCGGCCACCATGTGCTTCTGCACCTCGCGGCTGAACAGGAACGCGCCGCGCAGGTGGACCGCCATCACGGTCTCCCAGTCGTCGTCGGTCATCTTGAACAGCAGGTTGTCGCGCAGCACGCCGGCGTTGTTCACCAGCACGGTGGGCGGCCCGAGTTCGGCGACGGTGCGCTCCACGGCCGCGGCCACCTGCGCCGGGTCGGCGACGTCCGCCCCGATGGCCAGCGCGGTCCCGCCGCCGGCGCGGATCTCGTCGACGGTGGCCGCGCCGGCCGTCTCGTCCAGGTCCACCACCGCCACGGCCATGCGGTTCGCGGCGAGCTGGCGAGCCGTCGCCGCGCCGATGCCGCGGGCGGCTCCGGTCACGATCGCTACCCGGGTGGGGACGGACTGCGTCATGGAACCTCCGTATCGATTATCCGGTGCCGTGGGTGCCGTGGGTGCCGAGGGTAGCGCGGCGCAACCGGATCCAGCGGTAGCCGTATCCGCCGACGCGGATCGCGTCCAGCTTTCCGGGCTCTGGATACTCCTGGTCGGCGAGCATGTCGTTGGGGTATTCGGCTTCGGCGGCCAGGCTGCTCAGGTCGACGACCCCGGGATTGTTGCACAGGTTGTGCACAAACACCACGGTGCCGGTCGGTCCGTCACTGCGGTGCACCAGCACACCGGGCGGGACCGGCACGTCGACGTGGGTGCACGACCCGCTGCCCACCTCCGGCGCCTCCCGCAGGGTGCGGATCATCCGCTCGAACCAGGACAGCAACGACGCCGGGTCGTGCCGCTGGGCCCGGACGTTGATCTGCTCGTACCCGTACTCGCCACCGGAGATCACCGGACGGACCAGCTTGTCCCCGGAGGCCGTGGAGAATCCGCCGTTGGGCAGCATGGACCACTGCATCGGCGTGCGGATGGCGTTCCGCCCGTCCAGCGACAGGTCCTCGCCCATCCCGATCTCCTCGCCGTACCGCAGCACCGGGGTGCCGCGGAGGCTGAACTGCAGGGCGTACGCGAGCTCGAGGTGCCGGCGGTCGTTGCCCAGCATCGGGGCCAGCCGGCGCCGGATGCCGCGCCCGTACAGCTGCATGGTCTCGTCCGGGCCGAACCGCGCGAACACGTCGTTGCGCTGCTCGACGGTGAGCCGGGACAGGTCGACCTCGTCGTGGTTGCGCAGGAAGGTGGCCCACTGCCCGCCCGGCGGCAGCTTCGGGGTGTCGCGCAGCGCGTCGATGATGGCCTCCGGGTCCTCCCGGGCCAGGCCGAGCATGATCCGGCCGTTCAGCATGAAGTCGAAGAGCATGTGGATGCGGTTGGCCGAGCCGCCCGCGTCGCCGAAGAACTCGACCAGCTGGGCCGGTTCCACGTTGGCCTCGGCGAGCAGCACCGCGTCGCCCCGGCGCCACTGCACGTGCTGCCGCAGCTTGGTCAGGAATTCCATGTCCTTGGGGGAATCCGGGTTGCCCGGCTCGGTCAGCTCGATGATGAACGGCACCGCGTCCATCCGGAAACCGGCGACACCCAGCTGCAGCCAGAACGCACAGATCTTCTTGATCTCCTCGCGGACCTCGGGATTGCCGATGTTCAGGTCCGGCTGGAACTTGTAGAAGCGGTGGTAGTACCACAGCTTGGCGGTCCGGTCGAAGGTCCAGGTGGCGTCCTGCTCGCCGGGGAACACCATGCCCTGGTGCCGGTCCGGCGGCTCGGTCTCGGACCAGACATACCAGTTGCGGTACGGCGAATCCGGCGACGACCGGGCCGACTGGAACCACGGGTGCTGATCCGAGGTGTGATTGACCACCAGGTCGATGATCACCTTGATGCCCCGGTCGGCGGCCTGGTGCAGCAGCTCGGCGAAGTCGCCGAGGGTCCCGAACCGCGGGTCGACGTTGTAGAAGTCCACCACGTCGTAGCCGTCGTCGCGGTTGGGCGACGGATGGATCGGGTGCAGCCAGAGGCAGCTGACGCCGAGCCGGGCCAGGTAGTCGAGCCGGCCGATCAGGCCGCGGATGTCACCGCATCCGTCACCGTCGGAGTCGGCGAACGTGTCGATGTCCAGGCAATAGATGACGGCCTTCTCATACCACCGGTCGCTCATGTCTCTCTTCTTGACCGCGCCGGCGGTAGACCAAACGAGCCTTCTCCAGCGGCAGGAAGCCGGCCAGCGCGATCAGGTGCGGCATGAAGGAGATCGTGATGGTGGCGAAGGTGACCAGGTGGAAGGAGTAGAAGAAGGCCACCGCCCAGGTGCGGAACCGCTGCGGCAGCACGAAGATCAGCGGGCTGGCCAGCTCGAACACCAGAATGCCGAGCTGCGCGAGGATGAGCAGATACGGCACACCGGCGATCAGGTCGGCCAGCTCGGTGCCGCGCCGGATGATCGCCCGGGCCAGCACCGAACCGGTCACCCAGTCGATGCCGCCGAAGCGGAGTTTGGCCCAGGCGGCCAGGAAGTACGTGCAGATCACCGCGATCTGGGTGACCCGCAACGCCCAGCCGCCGGCCTCGGTCGGCTCCGGATCGCCGTGCCGCACCCGGCCCACGGTGGCCAGCGCGGCCAGCGCGACGAGCAGACCGACCCGGTCGTGGTCGACCTTGCCGTAACTCATCGCGATGACCATCCACTCGAAGTACAGCGCGAAGACGGTCCAGCCGAGCAGCCGGGGCGCCCGTCCGGTGGCCGCCAGCAGCGCGATCACCAGCAGCACCCAGAAGAGTCCGTGTACCAGCAGCGGCGTGGGGGTGGGCAGCGGCAACAGCCGGCCCACCAGCAGCGGCTGGTACAGCTCGCCCGGAATGTCGGCGTGGTTCCGCACCCAGGGCGTGAAGATCACCAGGTCGGCCGCGACGAACAGGTACACCAGCGTGCGGAAGGCCGCCACCCGGCCCTTGGGCACCGGCTCGAACAGCCACCTCACGGCGCGGTCCACGTCGCGATCACCTGGTCGTGGCTGGTGCCGGTGGGCCGGGAGTCCTCGACGCCGGCCCAGCGGACGACGATGCGCACCTCGGTGAGCGGCGTCGCGCCGGGGTTCTTCTCGGCGTACGCCCGGGCGACCTGCGCCAGGCGCGCCGGGTTGTCGACGTACGCCTGCTGCTGTCCCTCGATCTCGGCCCGGCGCAGCCCGCTGTTCGCCTCGGTGAGCACCACCGTGCGCCCGGTGGTGTCGACGCCTTCCACCCGGGTGTCCGGCGCGTCGTCGTCCGGGCCGGGTGCGGTGGAGTACATCCGGAACGGCCCGAACGGGAAGTGGTCGTCCTGTCCCCAGAGGGTTCCGGCCAGCAGCAGCGCGCCGGTCACCACCGTGGCCACGAGTCGCGTCAGCCGTCCCCGTGTGCTCAACGTCTCCATCGCGCCGTGACCCTACCTGCTTCGCACGCTGCAGAAAGGGTACTGCACGGTGCATGGCGCAACCCGATCTCTCCCAGGCGGGTGGGCTGACCGGCTGGGTCGCGTCCGCGATCGAGTCGATGGGCGAGGTCGGCGTCGGCCTGCTGGTCGCCCTGGAAAACCTGGTGCCGCCCATCCCCAGCGAGATCGTGCTGTCCATGGCGGGTTACCTGGCCAGCGAGGGCCGGGTCAACGTGGTCCTGGTCTGGGTCGCGGCCACGTGCGGATCGGTCGGCGGAGCCCTGGCGCTCTACTGGCTCGGCTACGCGCTCGGCGAGCACCGGCTGAAACGCTGGTTGGACCGGATCCCGCTGGTGGACACCGACGACCTGGAGAAGGCCGACCGGTGGTTCGAGCGGCACGCCAAGTCCGCGGTGCTGATCGGCCGGTGCGCGCCGGTGGTGCGCAGCCTGGTGTCCATCCCGGCCGGCGCCAACCATATGCGGCTGGGCCTGTTCACCGTGCTCACCGCCATCGGCAGCGGGGTATGGAACCTGATCTTCGTGGGCGGCGGCTACGCCCTGGGCTCGAACTTCCAGCAGCTCGGCCAGTACAGCAGCTACTTCGACTACGCGATGTACGCGTTCTTCGCCATCGCCATCGCCAGCTGGATCGTCAAGAAGGTCCGCAAACGCCGCGCGGCCGCCAGCCGGATGGACTGACTGACGGCCGCGCGTCTGCGGTCGGCGGTTACGGGAGGGCGCGCACGTGCGGGGCCACGGTGTTGGCCCAGCCGTTGCCGGCCGTGACGTCCCAGTTGATCGACCACGTCATCGCGCCCCGCAGGCCGGGGTACGTGCGCGGCGGCCGGAACGACCCGCAGTTGGTGCCCCGGGTGAGGCAGTCCAGGGCCTGGTTCACCACGGCCGGGGCGACATAGCCGCCGCCGGCCGCGCTGCTGGTCGCGGGCAGCCCGATCGCCACCTGGTCCGGGCGCAGGCCGGCCTCCAACTGGATGCAGGTGAGGGCGACGATGAAGTTGACCGTGCCCTGCCCGTACGCCGCGTTGTTGTCACACCCGAGCATCGCGCCGGAGTTGTAGAACTGGGTGTGTACGACGGTCAGGATGTCCCGGATGTCCAGGGCGAGACGGAAGTACGACCCGGCCGGGTTCTGCATGTCGATGGTCTGCGGCGCCATCGTGATGATCAGCCCCGACCCCACCTTGCTGCGCAGGCTGCGCAACGCCTGGGCCATGTAGGTGGGGTTGAGCCCGTTCTCCAGGTCGATGTCCACCCCGTCGAAGCCGTACGTCTGGATCAGCGCGTGCACCGAGTTGGCGAAGTTCGTCGCGGCCGCCGAGTCGTTCACCGACACCGTGCCGCGCTCACCGCCGACCGAGATGATCACCTTCTTGCCACGCGCGTGCAGCGTCGCGATGTCGGCCCGGAACTGCTCGTTGGTGTATCCGCCGAGGCTCGCCGACAGCCCCGGGTCGATGCCGAACGACACCGCACCGGGCGTGCCGGTGGCATCCGCGAAGGCCACCGCGATCAGGTCGTACGTGGTCGGCACCTGGGCCAGCCGGATCTCGGTGGCCGGGTTGTCGAAGTTGTGCCAGTACCCGGTCACGAAGTGCCGCGGCAGCGAGCCGGACGGCGGGTTCGTCGGCGGTGTGGTGGGCGGCGTCGTCGGCGGGGTGGTCGGCGGCGTCGTCGGTGACGTGGTGGGCGGGTTGGTCGGCGGGGTCGTCGGCGGCGTGGTGCCACCGCACGCGCCGTCGTTGCGCCAGACGTCCCACTGACCGCTGTGGGTGGCCGGGCTCTCGTTCAGGGTCCACCACTTGGCCGTGTAGTTGCGGCCGTTCTGGGAGGCCGACATGCCGTTGGTGTAGACGGTGGTCGCGCTCCAGGCCGGCGCGCACGCGGCGGCGGCACTGGCGGTCGAGGCAAGGTAGACGGCGGAGCCACCCGCCACGAGGGACGCGCTCAGGGCGAGGATGACGGATCGGCGCATGGGACCGTCCTTACGGGCTCGATGACGGGGATGCGTCATTATTAGGACTGTTAACAATTTTGTAAAGACGCATCCCCGTCAATCGCTAGCGGCGGAACTGGAACCAGTTGACGTTGACGAAGTCGTTCGGCTGGCCGCTGCTGAAGGTGAGGAACACCGTGTGCCGACCGGTGACGTTCGCCGCGTTGCCGGGCACCGACCGCCACGACTGCCAGCCACCGGTGTTGCCGATCGCGAAGCTGCCGATCGGGGCGTTGCTGCGGCTGTCGATGCGGACCTCGACTAGGCCGCTCACCCCGCCGCCGGCGCCGGAGGCGACCCGGGCCACGAAGTCCCGGACCCCGCCGCTGCCGAACTCGACGTTGTCGAACTGCATCCAGTCACCGTTGGCGATCCAGCCGACGTTCTGTCCTTCGGTGCCGGTCTCCACCTGCACGCCGGCGGCGGCGTTGAACGACTCGGCCTGGATCTGCGCGTACGCGTCCCGGACCCCGCCCGGCGGCTGGGTGGTGGGCGGCGTGGTGGGCGGGGTGGTCGGCGGCGTCGTGCCTCCACCACCGCGGGTGTAGACCGCCACGTAGTCGACCAGCATCGGGCGGCCGGAGACGGTGCTGGCGGTCGGGGTCGCCGAGCCGGCCACACCGTTCGGGAAGGCCCCGCCCATCGCCACGTTCAGCAGGATGAAGTAGCCGGCGTGACTGGTCATGTTGGACCAGTGCGGTTCACCGATCTGGGACTGCGAGACGGTGTGGTAGAGCTGGCCGTCGACGTACCACCGCAGTTGCTGCGGGCTGATGCTGGCGTCCCATTCGAAGCTGTACGTGTGGAACGCCGACTGGCAGGTCGAGCCGGGGCAGGCCCGGCTGGCGCCGAGGCCGAGCGTCTCGTTGCACGGCCCGCCCGGGTTGACGCCGCAATGCAGCACGCCCCACACCGAGTTGATGCCGTTGACGTTCTCCATCACGTCGAACTCGCCGATCGACGGCCAGTTCTGGTAGTTGCCGCGGTACGGCGCACCGAGCGCCCAGAACGCCGGCCAGTACCCGGCGGCCTGGGCCCCGGTCACGTTCGGCATCTGGATGCGGCCCTCGATCCGCAGCACGCCGCCGGCCGGCGCCTTGAAGTTGCTGCGCTGGGTCTCGATCCGGGCCGAGGTCCACTGCCCGGACGCGTTACGGATCGGGGTGATCCGCAGGTTGCCGGCACCGTCGTGGGACAGGTTGGCCGTGCTGTTGGTGTAGGTCTGGATCTCTCCGGTGCCCCACTGCGGCGGGCCGCCGGGGTAGCTGGTGCCGGTGTCGATGATCCAGTTGCCGGAGTTGGGCAGGGTGTTGGCCGCGCCGGTGAAGTCGTCGGCCCAGACCTGGGTCCAGCCGGCGGGCGGAGGCGGGAGGGCGGCGTTGGCGTTCACCGCGACCGCGACCGAACCGGCGAGGGCGACGGTGACGCTGGCGATGGCCAGCAGACGGGTGCGAATACTCATGGACGGGCCCTTCTCGGGGGCGTGCGCGTGGAGGGTGAGAGAGCGCTCTCGCAGAAGTTTCCGGCCTGTTTCCCAGGCTGTCAATATGTACTGCTATCGATGTCGGCGCCAGATCGCATTCTCCGCCGCGGCCCACGTGGACGACGTCACCAGATAGACAGCGCCCGCCGCCGGCAGGTAGAGGACCGCCGGCACGGTCAGGAACGGCAGCACCCGCAGCCAGCCGGTCAGCCGCCGGGAGTGCCACCAGGCCACGCCCGCCGCCAGGCCGGCCAGCACCGCGGTCAGGCCGAGCCCGCCGGCCACCGCCAGGTGCGTGGTGGACAGATGGAACACCAGCAACAGGAACGGGGCCTGGGCGAGCGCCGGAAGCAGGCCGGCCATCGGACCGGCACCGGCCCGGCGCTGCAGCGCCAGCATCTCGGTGGCGAAGGCGAGCGGGTCGTCGCGGTGTTTCTCGCGGAGGTCGGCCAGCTCGGGCGCCAGCGCGGAGCGGCGGCGTTCGGCGCGGACCTGGAGATAGGAGAGCGGGCTGATCAGCAGGCGGACGGCGACGGTGAACAGGACGATGAGCAGGATCGTGGACATGGCGGTACCCCTGAGGACCCTCAAGACGGACGGGACGCGGGACGGCTAGGCAGCCGTGGGGTACGCCGCCGGTGCTCTCGGCCGGGGCCGCCCGGGCGCGTCCGGGTCAAGCAGCCGGGACGGCTCCCGGTGCGCGGAGCGGACGGACACCGGCGGGCCGGCCGTGCGGGTGAGGCACCGGGTCGCCACGCCCGCCGCGGCCAGCGCGATCAGCACGGCGGCGGCCACCACCGCCAGGCCGAGCACCAGAGCGGACGTGTCCGGAGTCGGGCTCAGCAGGATCGCCAGCGCCCACAGGAGCATGCCGCAACGCTAGCTCCGCCGGTCAAGGCAACCGTTTCCGTACGTTGGCCACCGGGTACAGCGCGCACATGGAAGCCGCGGCCGACCCCACTGTGCTCCCCGAAGAGATCGCCGCCGCCGCCGAGTCACACGACCTGCTGACCCTCGGGGTCGAGGAGGAATACCTGCTCGTCGATCCGGTCGAACCCGTTGCGGTGGACGCGGTCGACGACGTCATGGCGCAGGTCCCGGAGGAGTTGCTCCGCTCGGTGCAGCACGAGTACATGCAGAGCCAGATCGAGGTGGCCAGCCCGCCGCAACTGGACCTGCGGGGACTGCACGCGTCGATGGCCCGGCTCCGGGCCGGCGTGGCCGACGCGGCGCAGCGGGCCGGCGTACGGCTGGTCGCGGTCGGTGCCGGACCCGGCGCCGGACCGCACGCCCGGCTGGTCGACAAGGACCGCTACCACCGGATGCGGGAACGCTTCGGAGACCTCTCCCCAGGCCAGGGCCTGAACGGGATGCACGTGCACGTGGCCGTCCCGGACCCGGAAACCGGCGTGCAGGTGCTCAACCACCTGCGCCCGTGGTTGCCGGTCTTCCAGGCCGCGACGGCCAACTCGCCGTTGTTCGCCGGGCACGACACCGGGTACGCCAGCTGGCGCTCGATGTTGTGGGAGCGGTGGCCGACCGTCGGCCCGACGCCGTACCTGCGCTCCCTGGCGGAGTACGAGACGCTGGTCGCCGACCTCGAGGCCAGCGGCGCCATGATGGACGAGGGCAATCTCTACTGGTACGCCCGGCTGTCCGCGCGGTATCCGACCGTCGAGATGCGGATGGGCGACGTCTGTCCCACGTTGGACGACTCCATGCTGCTGGCCGCCATGGCCCGGGCGCTGGTGGCCACGCTGCTGGACCTGATCCGGGCCGGCGACGCCGCGCCGGACGTGCCGCATCCGCTGTTGATGGCCGCACACTGGCGAGCGGCGCACGACGGCCTGGAAGGCCTGAACATCGACATGGCCACCCGGGAGGCGCGCCCGGCCTGGCGGTTGATGCGGCAGCTGTTCGACTACGTCCGGCCGCAACTCGAGCGGCACGGCGACCTGGAGATGGCGACGGTGCTGATGGGCCGGCTGCGCGCCCACGGGACCGGCGCGGCGCGTCAGCGCGCCCTGCTCTCCCAGCGCGGTAGCGTCGCGGACGTGGTGGACTGGCTGGCCGCGGCGACCCGCGGATCATGAAACTCGTGGTGGTCGGCGGGGACGCCGCCGGCATGTCGGCCGCCTCGCAGGCCCGCAAGCGGCGCGGCGACCTGGACGTGGTGGTTTTCGAACGCGGCAACTTCACGTCCTACTCGGCGTGCGGAATCCCGTACTGGATCGGCGGTTCGGTCGGCGACCGCGACGCGCTCGTGGCCCGCACCCCGCAGGCCCACCGCGAGGCCGGCCTCGACGTCCGGATGCGGCACGAGGTGGTCGGCATCGACCTGGACCGGCGCGAGGTGGTCGCGCACGATCTGGCCGGCGGCGGCGAGGTGCGGGAGAGCTTCGACCATCTGGTGTACGCGGCCGGCGCGGTCCCGGTGACCCCGCCGTGGGCCCGCGTCCCCGGTGGCGGCGTGTTCGGCGTGCAGACCCTGGACGACGGTGAAGCCATCCACACCTGGCTGGACCGGCAGCCGGCACCACGCCGCGCGGTGGTGATCGGTGGCGGTTACATCGGCGTGGAGATGGCCGAGGCGATGGTCAACCGCGGCCTGCGGGTGACGTTGCTGGAGAAGGCGCCGCAGCCGATGTCCACCGTCGACCCCGACATGGGTGCCCGGGTCCGCGACGCGATCGAGGCTCTGGGCATCGAGGTGCGGGTCGGTGCCCACGTCGCGGGCCTGGAGACCGCCGACGGCCGGGTGTGCGGTGTGGTCACCCCCGGCGGAACGGTGCCGGCCGACATCGTGGTGCTCGGCCTGGGCGTACGCCCGCACACCGCACTGGCCGTGGCGTCCGGCATCCCGGTCGGCGTGACCGGCGGCATCCGGACCGACCTGCGGATGCGGGTGGTCGGCCCGGACGGCCCGATCGACGGGTTGTGGGCGGCCGGCGACTGCGTGCAGACCACGCACCTGGTCAGCGGCCAGCCGGTGCACGTTCCGCTGGGCACGCACGCGAACAAGCAGGGCCGGGTGGCCGGCATCAACATCGGTGGCGGGTACGCGACGTTCCCCGGCGTGATCGGTACGGCGGTCACCAAGGTGTGCGAGCTGGAGGTGGCCCGTACCGGCCTGACCGAGAAGGAGGCGGCGGCCGCGGGGTACGCGTTCGTGACGGCCACCGTGGAGTCGACCAGCCGGGCCGGTTACTACCCCGGCGCGACCGCCATGGTGATCAAACTGATCGCCGAGAAACGCACCGGTCTGCTGCTGGGTGCGCAGATCGTCGGCCGCCAGGAGGCGGCGAAACGGATCGACGCGCTGGCCATCGCACTGTGGAACCGGATGACGGTGGAGGAGATGACCGCGCTCGACCTCAGTTATGCGCCGCCGTTCTCGCCGGTGTGGGATCCGGTGCTGATCGCCGCCCGGAAGGCCACCGACGCCGTTCAGAATTCCCGGTGATCGCTCGGTCCTGAGCACGGATGATCACCTCGCGTGACGTGGTGATCACGATGTCGGTATCGCGTTGAAGATGATCATTCGGTAGGCATAACGGATGCTGCCGACGTCTTCCGCCCGATCCGGGTCGGTTCGTGCGCCACGGCATGCCGCGCCGGAGGAGGACGCCGGTCCGGCCGGGCGACACCGGCGGCCGGAGTCGCTGGCCGATGTCACCGGGCCACGTCGCGCTCCCCTGGCCTCGGCGCCGGTCTCAATACCGGTCCCGGCGCCGGTCCGGACGCCGATGCCTTCGGCCGAGCAGCGGCGTCCCCCGGCGGACACCCACCCGGCCGACGAGATCATCCGGCAGGCCCGCCGGGCCGCCGGGCGCCTGCAGTACGCCGCGGAGTCGGCCGACCGGCGGCGATCCGACCGCGGTCGCTCGCACACCCGCGTCGCCTCCGCCCGGCGGGCCACCGGGGCCGCGGTCGAGTACGTCCCGCGTTCCGCCCGGACCGGCCGGAGGTCCGAGCCCGCCCGCCCGGCCGCCCGGACCGTGGCCAGGCGGCACGCCGCCGATCGGCGCGGCAAGCACGCCATGCCGGCTGCGCAGGATCCGCTGGGCATCACGGTCACGCCGATCAGGCTGGGTGCGGTCCGGGACTGGGCGCTCGACACCGGCGACGGGCCACCGGCCACCGGCTCGCACCGGGCGCCCGGTACCCTGCCGATCGAGTCCTGGCTGCTGATCGGCAAGAGCCGTCAGCAGGCCCTGCTCGCCGGTCTGGTCGCGGCCGGCCTGGCGTTGGTCATGCTCCCCACCGCCGTGCAGCGCGCCAACGACGTGAACCAGGTGAACGCGGCCGGCAAGACCGTCACCACCGCGCCCACCCCCGCCGCCCCGGCCGAGCGGGACCAGCGCCGGGACGACGGCGACGACCGCGACAAGCCGGTGCGGCGGGCTCGGCCCGCCGCACCCGAGGCGAGCCGCTCGGCGCCACCCGCCCGGCCCGCGCCG
>DASSAL010000284.1:0-12994 GCA_035685405.1 Actinoplanes sp.
CCGCCTTCCCACATCCGGAGCGCCGCGTGAGCCAGGCCCCGTCCCGCACCGTCATCGTCCGTGCCGCCGGCGAGGGCAAGCGGATGAAGTCCGCGCTGCCGAAGGTGCTGCACCCGCTGCTCGGCCGGACCCTGCTCGGGCACGTGCTGGCCGCAGCCGAGGCGGCGCGCGCGGCCAGCACGATCGTGGTGATCGGGCACAAGGCCGACCAGGTGCGGTCACATCTGGCCGAGGTCGCGCCGACGGTCACCCCGGTGGTGCAGGCCGAGCAGAACGGGACCGGGCACGCCGTGCGGATCGCGCTCGAGGCCGTGCCGGATGCCGCGGGCACCGTGGTGGTGCTCAACGGTGACGTGCCGCTGCTGCGGCCGGCCACGCTGGACGGGCTGCTCAGCACGCACGAGCAGGCCGGCTCCGCCGCCACCGTGCTGGCCGCCGAGGTGTCCGACCCGGCCGGTCTGGGCCGGGTGGTCCGGGACGCGGACGGCAACCTGGAGCGGATCGTCGAGGAGCGGGACGCGTCGCCGGAAGTCCGCGCGATTCGGGAGATCAACGCGGGGATCTACGCCTTCGACGCGGCGCTGCTGCGCGAGGCGCTCGGCAAGCTGTCCAGCGACAACGACCAGGGCGAGGAATACCTCACCGACGTGTTCGGGCTGCTCGCCGCCGTGGGTCACCCGGTCGGGGTCTATCTGGCCGGCGCCGCCGAGGAGACGCTGGGCTGCAACGACCGGGTCGAGCTGGCCGCCCTGCGGGCGCTGTTGCGGGATCGGGTGAACCAGGCCTGGATGCGGTCCGGCGTCTCGATTCTCGATCCGGCCACCACCTGGATCGACGTGACCGTGCAGCTGGCGCCGGACGCGCAGATCGACCAGAACACGCAGCTGCTCGGCAGCACCGTGATCGGCGCCGGCGCGATCGTCGGGCCGGACACCACGCTGATCGACACCGCGGTCGGCGGGGGTGCGGTGGTGCTGCGTACCCATGCGATCGGCGCCGAGATCGGTCCGGACGCGTCGGTGGGGCCGTTCTCGTACCTTCGCCCGGGCACCAGGCTGGCCCGGAAGGCGAAGATCGGCGGGTTCGTCGAGGCGAAGAACTCCGAGTTGGGCGAGGGCGCCAAGGTGCCGCACCTGTCGTACGTGGGCGACGCGACGATCGGCGCCAAGGCGAACATCGGCGCGGGCACGATCGTCGCCAACTACGACGGCCTGCGGAAGCACCGGACGACGATCGGCGACGCCGCGTTCGTGGGCAGTGACACGGTGTTGATCGCTCCGGTGGAGATCGGGCCGGGGGCGTACGTGGCGGCGGGAAGCGCGATCGGCGAGGAGGTGCCGGCCGGTCACCTCGGGTTGACCCGCGCACCGCAGCGCAACATCGAGGGCTGGACCCAACGTAAGCGTCCCGGTACGGCGTCGGCGGAGGCGGCCGCCCGGGCCGACGTGAGCCGTCCCACGCCGGAGGAACGAGGCGGTGGCAGGAACGCTGCCGCGGGGGATACTGCAAGCGACTAACCCCCCTCAATCCACGGGAGCCAGCCTCGATGGGCAGCATCGTCGCGGAGAACCGTAAGAGTCTGATGCTCTTTTCCGGCCGGGGCTTCCCGGAATTGGCGGAGGAGATCGGCCAGGTCCTGGGTGTGGCGCCGACCCGGGCGGATGCGTACGAGTTCGCCAACGGCGAGATCTTCGTGCGGTTCAAGGACTCGGTACGCGGCTCCGACGCGTTCGTCGTGCAGTCGATGACGGCCGGCATCAACACCTGGGTGATGGAAACCCTGATCATGGTCGACGCGTTGAAGCGTGGGTCGGCCAAGCGGATCACTGTGGTGCTGCCGTTCTACCCGTACTCCCGGCAGGACAAGAAGCACCGCGGCCGCGAGCCGATCTCCGCGCGCCTGATCGCCGACCTGCTCAAGTCCGCGGGCGCCAACCGGATCCTCACCGTCGACCTGCACACCGCGCAGATCCAGGGCTTCTTCGACGGGCCGGTGGACCACCTGTTCGCCATGGACATCCTGGCCGAGCACGTGCAGCGCAAATTCGCGGGCCGGCCGATGACCGTGGTGGCGCCGGACTCCGGCCGGGTGCGGGTGGCGGAGCGGTGGACCGACCGGCTGGGCGGCTGCCCGCTGGCGTTCATCCACAAGACCCGCGACCCGTTGAAGCCCAACCAGGTGGTGGCCAACCGGGTGGTCGGCGAGGTGGAGGGCCGGGTGTGCCTGGTGGTGGACGACATGATCGACACCGGTGGCACGATCGCCAAGGCGTCCGACAGCCTGTTCGACGCCGGCGCGGCCGACGTGGTGGTCGCGGCGACCCATGCGCTGCTGTCCGATCCGGCCACCGAACGGCTGAAGAACAGCCGGATCAGTGAGCTGGTGGTGACCAACACCCTGCCGTTGCCGGCGGAGAAGCGACTGGACAAGATCACCGTGCTGTCCATCGCGCCGTTGCTGGCCCGCGCCATCCGGGAGGTGTTCGACGACGGCTCGGTGACGACGCTGTTCGGTGGGCTGAGCTGACCGGCGTTGGCACAACCCCGCTGACTAGGAGCGCGACGCGCCGGGTAAGCTTTAGCGGTTGCCACGGCGAGGGTGCCCCGCGGACTGCTGAATTTCGCAGCCCGCACGGAGGCGCCGTTATCGACGCGGTGCTCCGGGCCTGTGCCCAGCGCGCCCTCCCTCGCCCGGCACCGCCGACGCCCCGCCCGCTCACGAAGCAGCAGCCCGATCGAAGTTTCAGGAGTTTCCCCGTGTCCGAAGTGAAGATCAGCGCCGAGCCCCGCACCGAGTTCGGCAAGGGTGGTGCCCGCCGCACGCGCCGGGCCGGCAAGGTGCCCGCCGTGCTGTACGGCCACGGCGAGAAGCCGCAGCACATCGCCCTGCCGGCCCGCGAGTTCGCGGCCGCGATCCGGCACGGCGGCCTCAACCAGGTGTTCACCATCGACATCGTCGGTGGCACCGGCACCACGCTGGCCCTGCCCAAGGCGATCCAGCGTGACCCGATCAAGGACACGTACGAACACGTGGACCTGATCATCGTGAAGCGTGGCGAGAAGGTCCAGGTCGACGTCCCGGTGACGCTGACCGGTGAGGCCGCCCGCAACACCCTGGTGGTGAACGAGTCCACCACGCTGGCCGTGGTCGCCGAGGCGATGCACCTGCCGTCCGGCTTCGAGGTCTCGATCGAGGGTGTCGAGGCGGGCACGCAGGTGACCGCCGCCGACGTACGCCTGCCGAGCGGTGTCGACCTGGCCGTCGAGCCGGACTTCCTGATCGCCGTGGTCACTCAGGCGCAGACCGCCGAGCAGCTCGAGGGCGAGACCGGCGAGCCGAGCGAAGCCGCCGAGGGTGGGGCCACCGAGGGCGCCGAGGGCGACACCGGCGAGGCCACTGCCGCGGAGTAGTTCCGGTCGGCCGGACGTCATCAGGGAAAGTGCCGGACGGCACTTTCCCTGATCTGTGTATGGAGGAGCGATGTCGGACGACGCGCCGTTTCTGGTGGTCGGCCTGGGCAATCCCGGCAGGGAGTACGCCGGGCACCGGCACAACGTCGGCTTCCTGGTGGCCGATCTGCTCGCCGCCCGGGTGGGCGCGAAGTTCGGCCGGTCCAAGCGCGCGCACGCCGAGGTGGCGGAGGGCCGGCTGGGGTACGGCGGGCCGAAGCTGATCCTGGCCAAGCCGCTGACCTACATGAATCTCTCCGGCGGCGCGGTGTCGCAGCTGGCCCAGTTCTTCAAGGTGCCGGTGGACAACATCGTGGCGGTGCACGACGAGTTGGACGTGCCGTACGGCCAGGTGCGGGTGAAGCGCGGCGGCGGTGAGGGTGGTCACAACGGGCTGCGGTCGATGTCCAAATCGCTCGGCACCAAGGACTACGCCCGGGTCCGGTTCGGCATCGGCCGGCCGCCGGGGCGGCAGGATCCGGCCGACTTCGTGCTGTCCGATTTCGGTAGCGCGGAACGCAGGGAGCTCGAGTTTCTCGTCGACCGAACGGCCGACGTGGTGGAGGCCGTGGTGCTCGAGGGAGTCGAATGGGCGCAGAACAAATACCACGGCGGATAGCTGGAATTGGGCAAAACGGATAGATCCATTAGACCGTTTTGTCCGTCTATAGGTCCCGTGTCGCCGCCCGCGATGGTGCGTTGGTCAGACGTACGGTGTGGACCGAACGACCAGCGCGGGGGAGGTACGGGTGCAACGGGACCTGTCCGAGGACCGCGAGCCGGCGCTGGGCGACGCCACGGTGATGCTGCCGACGGTGGAGCGCCCGACAGCCCAGCGGCTGGATCGCGAGCCGATGCTGGATCGCCCGACGGCTCAGCGGCTCGACCGCGACCGCGTGCCGGACCGACCGGCGGTGCATTGGCTGGACGAGGACGCCACGCCGCTGCCGGAGAACTACGGCCCGGCCAACCATGCACCGGCCAATCACGGACCGCGCGCGCATCGCCCGTCGCCCCGGCAGAACCGCAACACCAAGATCCCGGCACCCACCGTTCCGGCCAGTCCGGCGCCCGCCGGTGCCGGCGACCACCCGTCCGGTGATCTCAACGGGTTGCCCCGGGCGGCCGGAGCCGGCCACCGCACCGCCGACCGGGCCCGTAACCGGGCGGTCGAGCGGCACTGGTCGCCGGAGCCCAGCCGGTCCACCGCGGTCCGCCCGGCCACCCGGCCGTTCGTCCGGGTGCGCGGCAAGCACGCCGCGATGTCCCGGCGGCAGCGATGGGAACGCCGGTACGTGCGGTCGTTGCTGGTCGCCGACCTGGCCGCCGGTGTGGCGGCCGGCGCGGTCACGTTCGGGCTGCGGTTCGGCGACCAGGTGACCGCGTACAACCGCTGGTACCTGATCCTGTCCGCCCTGCTGCCGGTGGCGCTGCTGCTGGTGCTGGCGGTGAGCCGGGCGTACGAGCGGCGGTTCCTGTTCGTCGGCACGGACGAGTACCAGCGGGTGTTCCGCGGCGGCGTCGGGCTGATCGCCGGGGCGGCCGTCATCTCGTACGCCCTGGAATTGGATCTGGCCCGCTCCTATGTGCTGGTGGCCTTGCCGTCGGCGATAGCCACCGTGGTGGTACTGCGGTTCCTGTTGCGCAAACGGCTGCACCTGGCGCGCGCCCGGGGGGAGAGCCTGCGCCGGGTGATCGTGGTCGGGCACGAGCTGTCGGTCATCGGGATCACCCGGCAGCTGCGGCGGGAGCGGTACCACGGGCTCGAGGTGGTGGGCGCGTGCCTGCCACCCGACCACGACGGCGTCATCGACCTGCCGGTGTACGGGACGTTCGACGACGTCGCCACCGCGGTGGACGCCGCCGACGCGGACACCGTGGTGGTGCTCAGCTGCCCGGAACTGGACGGCGTGGTGCTGCGCCGGCTGGCCTGGCGGCTGGAACGCGACGAGGTCGACCTGGTGGTGGCCAGCCAGCTGATCGACGTGGCCGGCGCGCGGACCACGATCCGGCCGTTCGACGGACTGCCCATGTTGCACGTCGAGCATCCGCGGCTGCACGGCGGCATCCGGGTGGTGAAGGAGCTGTTCGACCGCATCGGCGCGCTGCTGCTGCTGGTCGTGCTGGCCCCGCTGCTGCTGGGTGTCGCACTGTCGGTCCGGCTGACCAGCCGGGGCCCGGTACTCTTCCGTCAGGTGCGGGTGGGCCGTGACGGCCGCCAGTTCCGCATCTTCAAGTTCCGCAGCATGTATGTCGACGCGGAGGCCCGGCTGGCCGAGCTGAAGCATCTCAACGAGCACGACGGTGTGCTCTTCAAAATTCGCGACGACCCGCGGGTCACTCCGGTCGGCCGGTGGTTGCGCCGGTTCTCCCTGGATGAGCTGCCGCAGCTGCTCAACGTGCTGGCCGGGCAGATGTCGCTGGTCGGGCCCCGGCCGCCGCTGCCGTCGGAGGTGGCCGCCTACGCTGACGACGTGCGTCGGCGCCTGGCGGTCAAGCCGGGCATGACCGGCCTGTGGCAGGTTTCCGGACGATCGGATCTGCCGTGGGAGGAAGCGGTCCGGCTGGACCTGCGCTATGTGGAGAACTGGTCGCTCAGTTTGGACCTGGTGATCCTGTTGCGGACCATGACCGCGGTGGTTCGGTCCTCCGGGGCCTATTAGGTGGGGAGCGTACGGATGGGCGAGCAGACCTCGATGTCACCGCGGATCGCCGGACAGCGGGACTCGGTGTCCGAGGGCGGGACACCGCCGGTCATCGACGCCGCGTTCGCGCGCTGGCTGGCCGACCGGGCCGGCCGGGTGCTGCTCCAGGTGCGCTCGGACATGGGCTACGCCGATCCGAAAGCGCTCAAGGCGGCCGGTGACAAGGCGGCCCACGACCTGCTGCGTACCGAATTGGCGCGCTGGCGGCTGGCCGACGCGGTGCTCTCCGAGGAGGACGCCCATTCCCGGCTGGCCTGGCAGGAGGGCGAGCACACGACGGTACGCCCGGAGCGGCTGGGCGCCTCGCGGGTGTGGATCATCGACCCGCTGGACGGCACCCGGGAGTTCTCCGAGGAGGGACGGACCGACTGGGCCGTGCACGTGGCGCTGTGGACCGCCGACTGCTCCAGCCCGGCCTGCCTGGCCGCCGGCGCGGTGGCGATGCCCGCGCAGCACCGGACGCTGGCGACCGACCACCCGCCGGCCTACCCGCCGCTGCCCCCGCCGGCTGTGGACGGGACGGCCGGGCCGATCCGGATCGCGGCCAGCCGCACCCGCCCGCCCGCGTTCGTCACCGCCCTGGCCGGGGAGATCGGCGCCGAACTGGTCCCGATGGGGTCGGCCGGCGTCAAGATCGCCGCGGTGATCAGCGGGGACGCCGACGCCTACGTGCACGCCGGCGGTCAGTACGAGTGGGACTCCGCCGCCCCCGTGGCTGTGGCCATGGCCACCGGCCTGCACGCTAGCCGGATCGACGGATCTGCGTTGAAATACAACCAGGCTGATCCGAAATTGCCCGATCTCGTGGTCTGCCGCAAGGATCTGGCACCCCGGCTGCTCGCAGCGTTGCGACGTCACCTCCCGGTAACCTGAACAGTCGGCCGGTCTCCCGCCCGGAAAGGTCACGGACATATTCCCATGAGCCAGACAAAGCCCTATCGCGTCTCGCATCTGGACGCTCTCGAAGCGGAGAGCATCTTCGTGATGCGGGAGGTGATGGCCGAGTTCGAACGCCCGGTGTTGCTGTTCTCCGGCGGCAAGGACTCGATCGTCATGCTGCGGCTGGCCGAGAAGGCATTCGCCCCGGCCAAGATCCCGTTCCCGGTGATGCACGTGGACACCGGCCACAACTTCCCCGAGGTGCTGGACTACCGCGACACCCGGGTGGCCGCGCTCGGCCTCAACCTCGTGGTGGCCAGCGTGCAGGAGGCGATCGACACCGGCCTGGTGCGGGAACTGCCGGACGGCACCCGCAACCGGATCCAGACCCCGGTGCTGCTGGCCGCGGTGGAGAAGTACCGCTTCGACGCGCTGTTCGGCGGCGCGCGCCGGGACGAGGAGAAGGCCCGGGCCAAGGAGCGGATGTTCAGCTTCCGGGACGAGTTCGGCCAGTGGGACCCGAAGAACCAGCGGCCCGAGCTGTGGTCGCTGTACAACGGCCGGCACCACGCGGGCGAGTCGATCCGGGTGTTCCCGCTGTCCAACTGGACCGAGCTGGACGTCTGGCACTACATCGCCAAGGAAAAGATCCCGCTGCCGAGCATCTACTACGCGCACGACCGCGAGGTGATCGAGCGCGACGGCATGCTCTACGCGGTGAACGAGTTCTTCCGGGCCCGGGAGGGCGAGGTTCCCACCGTCCAGCGGGTCCGTTACCGCACGGTCGGCGACGCGTCGCAGACCGCGGCGGTGCGGTCCGACGCGGACACGGTGGACAAGGTGATCGAGGAGGTCGCGGCGACCCGGATCACCGAGCGCGGCGCCACCCGCGGCGACGACAAGGTCAGCGAGGCCGCGATGGAAGACCGCAAGCGAGAGGGTTACTTCTAGAGATGTCCCAGGCAGTTCTTTCGCTGGACGCTGCTCCGGCACGGGGTATGGACCTGCTGCGGTTCGCCACCGCGGGCAGCGTCGACGACGGCAAGTCCACCCTCATCGGCCGCCTGCTCTACGACACCAAGTCGCTGTTCTCCGACCAGCTGGAGGCGGTCGAGGCGGTCAGCGCGGCGCGCGGTGACGAGTACACCAACCTGGCGCTGCTCACCGACGGCCTGCGCGCCGAGCGGGAACAGGGCATCACGATCGACGTGGCGTACCGGTATTTCGCCACCCCCCGGCGCAAGTTCATCATCGCCGACACCCCCGGGCACATCCAGTACACCCGGAACATGGTCACCGGCGCCTCCACCGCCGACCTGGCGCTGATCCTGGTCGACGCCCGCAAGGGCCTGGTCGAGCAGTCCCGCCGGCACGCGTTCCTCACCTCGCTGCTGCGCGTGCCGCACCTGGTGCTCTGCGTCAACAAGATGGACCTGGTGGACTGGGACCAGGAGGTCTACGAGCGGATCGCCGACGAGTTCACCTCGTTCGCCGCCAAGCTGGACGCCCCCGACCTGACCGTCATCCCGATCTCGGCGCTCAACGGCGACAACATCGCTTCGCGATCGGACCGGAGCCCGTGGTACGAGGGCCCGTCGCTGCTCCACCACCTGGAGCACGTGCACATCGCCAGCGACCGCAACCTGGTCGACGTCCGGTTCCCGGTGCAGTACGTGATCCGCCCGCAGTCCACCACCGTCACCGACTACCGCGGGTACGCCGGTCAGGTCGCCTCCGGAGTGCTCAAGCCGGGGGACGAGGTGCTGGTGCTGCCGTCCGGAATGACCAGCACGATCGCCGCCATCGACACCGCGGACGGCCCGGTCGACGAGGCGTTCCCACCGATGTCGGTGACGATCCGGCTGGCCGACGAGATCGACATCTCCCGCGGCGACATGATCTGCCGGCCGCACAACGCGCCGGCCGTCGCGCAGGACATCGAGGCGATGGTCTGCTGGATGGACGAGACCGCGCCGCTGCGGCTGGGCGGCAAGTACTCCCTTAAGCACACCACCCGCAGCGCCCGGACCGTGGTGCGCGGCCTGCAGTACCGGCTCGACGTGAACACGTTGCACCGGGACGAGGACGTGACCGAGCTGAAGCTCAACGAGATCGGTCGGGTGCGGCTGCGGACCACCGTGCCGCTGCTCGCCGACGAGTACCGTCGCAACCGGACCACCGGCGGGTTCATCCTGATCGACGAGGCGACCAACCGCACGGTCGGCGCCGGGATGATCATCGAGGCGCAGTAGACACGCGGCATCCTGCAACAGATCGGCGCCGTCAGGGTGTAATTCCCTGTGTGAAGGTGTCGCGGTTCCCCGGCCCGGGTGCAGACTTCGAAGCGTTCGTCCGTGAGGTGAGCGCCGGCCTGCTCCGCTTCGGTCATGTGCTGACGCTGGACCGGGTCGAGGCCGAGGATCTCGCCCAAGAGACGCTGATCCGCGTCGGGCTGGCCTGGTCCCGGGTGCGGCGCGACGGCAACCCGGTCGGGTATGCCCGGCGCACCATGGTCAATCTGTTCCTCAATCGGCGCCGGCGCCGCAGTGCCATCCCGGTGGCGGCGGTGCCGGAGAACGGTCGGGAGGACACCGGCTTCGCGATGGTGGACGCCACCGCGCGCCTCCGTCATCTGCTGGCCGAGCTGCCGCCGAAGCAGCGCGCGGCGATCGCCCTGCGATACGTCCAGGACCTTCCCGACGACCAGATCGGCGAGCTGCTCGGGTGCAGTCCCCAGACAGTGCGCTCGCAGGTGTCGCGAGGGCTGGCCGCGCTGCGTTCCCAGCTGCCCACGGAGGGGTGACCGAGATGCTCGACAAGAACCTGGCGGCCTGGGACATCCCCGTCTCCGAGGAGTTCCTCGCCCGGGTGCACCGCGGTGTGCGGCGACGCCGGCTGTTGCGGGCCGCCGTGACCGGCGGGGCCGCGCTCACCGTCGCGGCGGTCGCCGCCGTCACGGTCGCCGTAACCGGGTCCGCCGGGCCGGTACGGCAGGATACACCGCCCGCCGCGTCGTCCTCTCCGGACGGCGCGGTACTGGACGGCTTCCGGCTCACCCACCTGCCGGACGGGGCGGTGCGGGTCGGGCCGGACAGCACGTACACCGCCGCGGTCACCGAGCAGGGCCTGCGCAACGACGGCCCGCCCCCAACGCCCGGACAGCCGAGGGCGTCGGTGGTCATGCGGCGCTTCGATCGCGGCGTCGGCATCGGACTGTTCGTCACGGTGCTGCGGCCCGAACCCGGTACCGATCCGGCCACGGGCGCGGACCGGATCGGTGACTGGCTGGTCCGGTGGGCGGTCGGCGGCGCCACCCCGGTCCGGACGTTCGACGTCCCGGTCGGCGACGCCCGCCTGGTCGCCCATGTCGGTAGCGAGACCACCACGCAAGCGGTGGTGGTGACCACGCCGGACCATGTGGTGATCACGGTTGAGGGCAACAGTGCATTCTCGGCGGCGGAGATGGAGGCGGTGGCCCGCGGTATCACGAGCTGACCGGGCCGTCCTGGTCAGCAGCGCGGCACGGTGCCACTGGCGAAGTCCAGGTGGTTGGAGTGGCTGTAACCCACGACGCCGGTGGTCCGGTTGCGGTGGTAGTACCAGTACGCGCTGGTGCCGATGTATTGCCCCAGCCGGTAGCAGGTGATGGTGGCGCCCTGTCCGGGGTACCCGAGCCCGTGCACCGTGCACGTGGTGTTCGCGCATTGGCGGATCCGGACCCCGGTGCCGGTGTAGTCCCCGTACGCCACCGCCTGCGCCGGTGTGGCCGGGGCCAGCGCCAGGGTGCTCATGATCGCGGTGACCACGGCCGCCCGCAGAAGACCGGATCGGGTTTTCATCGATCTCATGGTGATCCTTCCATCGCTAGGACGTTGCCTGGAGCGCCACTCCCGAGACGGCGAGCAGCATGGTGATCGTGACCAGCAGCCGGAACGGCCGGCCGGCCCGGCGATAGCGGCGGTCCCAGTCCGCGCCATCGCCCCAGCCGATGCGGACCAGCGGCATGACCGCCCGCCCGGCCCCGAAGGCGACGCCGGCGAACAGGGCGTACGGCCACGATGCGAGCAGGGCCACGGTGAGCGCGGCCAGGTGCGGCAGGCTGCTGGTCATGAACGTCCGGAGGCCGGTGCCCATCTCGAAGCCGAACTGCCAGGCACCGGCCCGCCCACCGTCGGCGATGACGGTGGACGGCACCTGCCGGCCGTTCTGCGGCAGCCGGATCCGGACCAGTTGCGTTTCGTTGCCGACGACCACGACCGCGAGCGCGGCCAGCAGGCACAGCCGGAACCACACCGGCAGCACCGGCCGCACCAGCGAACCCAGCAGCACCAGCAGCGCGCCGGTCGTGAGGCCACCCAGCAGCTCTCCGGCGGCGAAGTGCCACCGGGCGTTTCCTCGCCAAACTGACGAGCTCAGCAGATCCGCCGAGTTCAGGCTTCAAACCGAGCCGGAGATGGCGTACCCGGAGACCAGGCCGATGAGCAACCACCACACTGCGGCGTGCGGCCGGCCGGCGGACACTGCCGTCACCGTGGTCGCGGCGGCGGCCGCGGCGAGCAGTGCGACGGCCGGCGCCCAGGGGTGGTACACCGCCCGAAACGCGCGCCCGGTCGTCGCGAGGCGTGGGCGCATCAGATCGCCGTACGGCAGATGCTGAACGAGTTGCGGTACGTCGAGCCGTCCCGGTAATACGTCCAGCCGTCGGAGCATTTGCGGTTCGCGGTGCGGCCGACCCACCGCCACGCGTTGCGGGTGCTGCAGCTGGTGTTGTTGAACGTGAAGTCGTACGACACCGAACTGCCGGTGTACTTGTCGTTGCGGTGCCAGCTGCCGTTGCAGACGCGCGGCGTACCGGTTCCGTAGTACGCGGTGTTCGGGACGCAGACCGTGGTGCTGTGGAAGAAGCCCCGGCAGTCGTTCCAGACCGACAGCACTGGATTAGGGTTGGTCGCTCGGCCGGGCAACGCGCGGGACACCAGGTCCAGCGCGGCGAGGCCGATGCCGAGCGCGCCTCCGGCGGCAAGTTTGAGCAGGGTGCGACGACCGAGCGCGGCGCGGCGTGCCTGTGCCGTGACGGCGCTCGGTGTCGCGTCCGGCGGCGGGGTGTAGAAGTCGGGCAGGCTGGCGGCGGTGCCGGTCACGGCTTTACCTCCGAGGTGATGGGAGTGGACGTCGGCGATTCGGTGGTGTGCGGGGATCCCGCCGCCGTGGACGCGGATCCGGCGGTGCGCAGCGCGGCGGCGAGAGGGCGCAGATCGCCGCCCGGAACCGCCTCGATGACAGTGCCGTCCGAGGCGATCACGACGATGCCGGGCGACCAGGACGGTGCCAAGTCGCGGTAGGCCGCGGCGTCGACCAGCACGTCCACTTGCGACGATGGTGGGTAGTCGCCGGACGGCGCCAGGATGGCGAACTCGGCGGCGTGGCCGTACCGGGAGGCCAGCTCACGGAACTCCGGGACCACCTCGGCGCAGACGGCGCATCCCGGATCGGCGGTGAGGACGTAGCGACGGTCGGCGCCGGCCGGGCGCAGGGCCCGGGCCGACTCGGGCAGGCCGGCGCGCGCGGCCGGCGGCAACCGGATCGCCGCCTGCAGGGAGCGCACCTGCTGCAGCAGGGCGGCGAAGCCGCACGCCAGCACAACGATGGCCAGCCAGGCCAGGATCAGGGCGGCGGACGTGAAGGTGGGCGCCGAAAAGGACGAGGCGAGCAACCTCGGATGGGGCCCTGGCCATGGTCCGGCGCGCCCAACCCGCTTGGGCCTGGGCCCGCGGACAGGAGCCCGGCTGGCTGGGGTGGTGGTGGTGGTGGTGGTTCTCAAATGATCGAGCCGGGAACGGGGAGGGCGTTGTTATAGTCCGGGCAGTTGTCGATTCCGAGGGGGCGAGGAGGCGGGGCCGGTGCCTCCGGGCTTGAAGGACGTGGCCGCCCGGGCGGGGGTGTCCATCAAGACCGTGTCG
>DASSAL010000285.1:0-14950 GCA_035685405.1 Actinoplanes sp.
CCCGGCCAGCCGCAGCATGGTGCGCACGAAGTTGGGGCCGTGCGCGCCGTACAGCCATGCGGTGCGGACGACGTAACCGCCGGTGGCCAGGACCGCGCGTTCGCCGACCAGCTTGCTGCGGCCGTACGCGTTGATCGGCGCCGGCCGGGCGTCCTCCGGGTACGGGTCGGTGGCCGTGCCGTCGAAGACGTAGTCGGTGGAGATGTGAATCAGCCGGGCTCCGGCCGCCTCGGCGAGCGCCCGGACCGCGTGCCCGTTCACCGCGGTGGCGGCCTCCTCGGCGGTTTCCGCGCCGTCGACGTCGGTCCAGCCGGCGGCGTTGACGACGACGTCGGCGCCCGCCACCGCCGCGCGCACCGCGGCCGCGTCGGTGACGTCCAGGTCGGCCCGGGTCGCCGCGACCACGTCGGCCTCCCCGGCCCGGGCGAGCACCGCACACAGGTCGTGGCCGAGCATCCCGCCGGCGCCGGTGACCAGCCAGCGCATCAGGCGGCTCTCCGGAGGAGCGGCTCCCACCAGTCCCGGTTGTCCC
Source organism: Actinoplanes sp. (assembly GCA_035685405.1). Taxonomy (GTDB): domain Bacteria; phylum Actinomycetota; class Actinomycetes; order Mycobacteriales; family Micromonosporaceae; genus Actinoplanes. The sequence goes on from DASSAL010000285.1 coordinate 533, forward strand.
GATACCAGGCCACCGTCGCGGCCAGCCCGTCGTCGAGGGTGATCTGCGGCGCGTACCCGAGTTCCTCGCTGATCTTCGTGATGTTCAGTGAGTACCGGCGATCGTGGCCCTTGCGGTCGGGCACCGGCTCGACCATGTCCCAGCCGGCGCCACACGCGGCGAGCAACCGTGCGGTGAGCTCCTTGTTGGTCAGCTCGGTGCCGCCGCCGATGTGGTAGATCTCGCCCGGCCGGCCCTTCTCCAGGGCCAGCTGGATGCCGCGGCAGTGGTCCTCGACGTGCAGCCAGTCCCGCACGTTGCCGCCGTCGCCGTAGAGCGGCACCTTGTGGCCGTCCAGCAGACGGGTCACGAACAGCGGGACGACCTTCTCCGGGAACTGCCGGGGGCCATAGTTGTTGGAGCAGCGGGTGACCACGACGTCGAGGCCGTGCGTGCGGTGCGCGGCCAGCGCGAGCAGGTCGGAGCCGGCCTTGGTGGCGGCGTACGGCGAATTCGGCGCGACCGGCCAGTCCTCGGTCCACGAGCCGTGGTCGATGGAGCCGTACACCTCGTCGGTGGAGACGTGCAGGAACCGGCCGATCCCGGCGGCGCGCGCCGCGTCGAGCAGGGCCTGGGTGCCCAGCACGTTGGTGGTGACGAACGGGACGGCGGAGGCGATCGAGCGGTCCACATGGGATTCCGCCGCGAAATGGACGATCACGTCGTGACCGGGAAGTACCTCTCGCAACAGGGCCAAATCAGATATGTCGCCATGAACGACGCGCAGTCGGGAATCGGTCACGGGCAGGTTTGCGCGATTGCCCGAATAGGACAGTACGTCCAGAACCGTCACCGAGGCGCCGGCCGCACCTGCGTACTCATCCTGCAGGATGGCCCGGACATAGGCCGAACCGATGAATCCGGCACCGCCGGTCACGAAAATCTGCACGCCTGGCGAGTGTAGTCGCTGGGCGCGGCCTGCTTAGGGTTTCCAGGTGCGTGGAATCCTGCTCGCCGGTGGCACCGGCTCGCGACTCTGGCCGATCACCATGGCCATGTCGAAACAGCTCATGCCGATCTTCGACAAGCCGATGGTGTATTACCCGTTGACCACGCTGGTGTCCGCCGGGATCCGGGAGATCCTGATCATCACGACCCCGGAGGACCAGCCGCACTTCCGGCGGCTGCTGGGTGACGGGAGCCGGTTCGGGCTCCGCCTGTCGTACGCCGAACAGCCGAAACCGGACGGCATCGCGCAGGCCTTCCGGATCGGCGCCGACTTCATCGGTGATCAGCCGGTGGCGCTGATCCTGGGCGACAACATCTTCCACGGCGTGGGCCTGGGCCGGCAGCTGGCCCGGTTCCGGGAGCCGGCCGGAGGGCGCATCTTCGCGTATCCGGTGGCGGATCCCGAGCGGTACGGCGTCGTCGAGTTCGACGACACCGGCAGGGTGCTGTCGATCGAGGAGAAGCCGGCCCGGCCCAAGTCCACGTACGTGGTGCCCGGGCTCTACTTCTACGACGCCGATGTGGTCCGGATCGCGGAGAAGCTGGAGCCCAGTGCGCGTGGCGAGCTGGAGATCACCGCCGTGAACGAGGAGTACCTGCGTCAGGGCCGGCTGGACGTCACTGTCCTGGACCGCGGCACGGTGTGGCTGGACACCGGCACGTTCCAGTCGATGGTGCAGGCGTCGGAGTACGTGCGGGTCATCGAGGAACGGCAGGGCCTCAAGATCGGCTGCGTCGAGGAGGCCGCCTGGCGCCTCGGCTTCATCTCCGACGACCGGGTGCGGGAACTGGCCGAGCCGTTGCTGAAGAGCGGGTACGGCGACTATCTGGTCCGGCTGCTGGACGCCGGCCAATTCGGGGGTGCCCGGTTCGGCGGTGCGCGGTGAAGATCCGCCCGCTCACCATCGAGGGCGCCGTCGAGGTGACCCCGGTCCAGCACCGGGATGCACGGGGCACGTTCCTGGAGTGGTACCGCTTCGACGCGCTCGCGGCGGCCGTGGGTCATCCGCTGGACCTGGCCCAGGCCAACCTCTCCACGTCGGCCCGCAACGTCGTCCGCGGCATCCACTTCGCCGACGTGCCGCCGGGGCAGGCAAAGTACATCACCTGCGTGTCCGGCGCGGTGCTCGACGTGGTGGTGGACCTCCGGGTTGGATCGCCGACGTTCGGAGCATGGGAGGCCGTACCGCTGGATGACGAGGACCGGCGGGCGGTCTATCTCGCCGAAGGGCTGGGGCACGCGTTCTGCGCGCTGACCGAGGGCGCCACGGTGGCCTACCTGTGCTCGTCCACCTATCGTCCCGGCCACGAGCACGGCATCCACCCGCTCGATCCGGACCTCGGGGTCGCCTGGCCGGCCGGCGACCCGGTACTGTCCACGAAGGACGCCGCCGCGCCGACGCTGGCCGAGGCCCGGGCCGCCGGGCTGCTCCCCCGCTACCCGGGACGTTGACCCCCGTCGAAATAACCGACGGATTTTGAGTTCTTTCAGGTAACGGTGCACCCGGATATCTGGTTCGTCCGATCTGGGCCGCTTGCTCAACTTTAAGTTTTCATTTAGCCGATAGGCCGACCCAATCGAACGGAAAGGTGTAGCGCAACGCGCCCCGAGTCATCAGGCTGTCCCATGGGTCCCACGGACAACAGCGATCGATGACGGGGGCGAGGGGTTGCAGACCATCGAATCATTGTCGACCGTCGACCTCACCGAGAAGTATCCGCAGGTGTACAGCCGTACCCGGGCGAGCGAGACCCGCACCGGCTGGCAGAGCCGGTACGCCCTGACCCTGTACCTCATCGACTTCCTGGTGGGACTCGGCGCCGCCTCGTCCGCCTTGTTACTGAGGTTCGGCTCGTCCGGCGCCGAGCCGTACATGCGCGACTACCTGCTGTTGACGTTCCTCATCCCGATTGCCTGGATCGCCTGTTTGGCCGTCAATCGGGCGCACGAACCGCGCCACCTGTTCGTCGGCACCGACGAGTACGCCCGGGTGTTCCGGTCGGGGTTGGCGCTGACCGCCGGCCTCGCCATTCTTTCTTTTGCGTTCGACCTGCGTTTGGCGCGCGGTTACGTGATCATCGCGATGCCGCTGGCCATCCTCGCCGACCTCGCCGCCCGGTACGTGTTCCGGCAGGCGCTGCACCGCGCCTGGGCCCGCGGCGAGCGGCTGCACCGGGTCATCCTGGTCGGCCACGAACGGGCGGTGGCGGACATGACCCGCCGGCTGCGCCGGGAACGCCACCACGGCCTGGGGGTCATCGGCGCGTGCCTGCCGCCCGGCCCCCGGAGCAACGGCTTCCCGCCCGGGCTGCCGCCCATCTACGGCACCTTCGACGGCGTCGCCGCGGCGGTCAGCCGTTCCGATGCCGACACCGTGGTCGTCCTGTCCTGCCCCGAGATCGACGGTCCCGCGTTGCGCCGGCTCGCCTGGCAACTCGAGCGCGACGAGATCGACCTGATCGTGGCCAGCACGCTGGTCGATGTGGCCGGTGACCGGACCACCATCCGCCCGGTGGACGGGCTGCCGATGCTGCACGTCGAGCACCCACGGCTCAAGGGCAGCGCCCGGTTCGTCAAGGCGGTCTTCGACCGAGTCGGCGCGCTGATCCTGCTGACCGTCAGCGCACCGCTGCTGGCCACGGTGGCCGCGCTGGTGGCATTCGGGCCGGGCGGCCGCGGACCGGCCGTCTTCCGGCAGGAGCGGGTCGGCAAGGACGGCCGGCCGTTCGTCCTCTACAAGTTCCGGACCATGGTGGTGAACGCCGAACAGCGGCTGCCGGAACTGCGCGACCTCAACGACACCGACGGCGAACTGTTCAAGATGCGCGACGACCCGCGGGTCACCCCGGTCGGGCGCTGGCTGCGCCGCTTCTCGCTGGACGAGCTGCCGCAGCTGGCGAACGTGCTGAAGGGCGACATGTCGCTGGTCGGCCCGCGGCCGCCGCTGGCCCGCGAGGTGGCCGGATACCCGGCCGACATGCGGCGGCGGCTCGCGGTCAAGCCGGGCCTGACCGGGCTGTGGCAGGTGTCCGGCCGGTCGGACCTGTCCTGGGACGAGTCGATCCGGCTCGACCTGACGTACGTGGAGAACTGGTCGCTGACCATGGACGTGGCCATTCTCGCCCGGACGGTCAGCGCGGTGGTGCGCAGCTCCGGTGCGTACTGAGCCCAGCCACAAATGCGCGGCCCGGTCGCCGGATCAGAGCCGGGTCATCAACCGAACCGGTTGCCGGGTCTGGAGTTCCGTCCGGGAACGCCCGGCCGGTGGCCACATTCCGGTCCGGACCGGTGAACCTCGTCCGGTGGACCCCTACGATTTCCCCAGCTACTGATCTGGAGTCCGCATGCGTGTTCTCGTCACCGGCCATCAGGGATATCTGGGCAGCGTCCTGGTGCCACGCCTGGTCGCCGCCGGGCACGAGGTGGTCGGCCTCGACACCGGCTACTTCGCCGGCGGAGTCCTCGGTCCGGAGCCGGACCCGGTGCCGGAACTCCGCATCGATCTGCGGGACGTGACCGCCGGGATCCTCACCGAAGCGGCGCCGGACGCGGTGATGCACCTCGCCGCTTTGTGCAACGATCCGCTCGGCAACCTCGACCCGGACCTGACGTACGACGTGAACCACCGCGCCACCGTCCGGCTCGCGCGGGCGGCCAAGGCCGCCGGGGTGACCCGCTTCCTCTTCTCCTCCTCGTGCAGCCTGTACGGCGCCGGGACGGACGACGCGCCGCTGGACGAGAACGCCGCGTTCGCACCGCTCACCCCGTACGGTGCGTCGAAGATCCGCTCCGAGCAGGACCTCGCCGAGCTGGCCGACGACGACTTCTCGCCGGTCTTCCTGCGCAACGCGACGGCGTACGGCTTCTCCCCGCGCCTGCGCGGCGACCTGGTGGTCAACGACCTGGTCGGCAACGCCCTGCTGGCCGGGCAGGTGGGGCTGCGCAGCAACGGCATGGCCTGGCGGCCGCTGGTGCACGCCGACGACATCGCCGCCGCGTTCCTCGCCCTGCTCGAGGCGCCGCGCGACGTGGTGCACGCACGGGCGTTCAACGTGGGGGACTCGGCGGAGAACTACCTGATCCGGGACGTCGCCGAAATGGTGCACGAGATCGTCGGCGGCACCGTCACGTTCGCCGCCGGTGCCGGTGCGGACGCCCGCAACTACCGGGTCTCCTGCGACCGGATCGCCCGCGAGATCCCGGCCTTCCAACCACAGTGGACGCTCCGCAAGGGCATCGAACAGCTGGCCGAGGCGTACAGGCGGCACGGGTTGCGGCTCGACGACCTGATGGGGGAACGGCATCAGCGACTCAAGCGGATCGACGCCCTCCGCGCGGCCGGCCGGATCGACGACTCGCTGCGCTGGACGGGTGCGGCATGACGGCGACCGCGGACACCCGCCTCGACCTCAAGGTCGGTGACCTGGTCGAGGTGCGCAGCGAGGCCGAGATCCTGGCGACCCTGGACGAGAACGGCGAGCTGGAGTCCCTGCCGTTCATGCCGGAAATGCTGCGGTACTGCGGCCGGCGTCTCACCGTCTACAAGGTCGCGCACAAGACCTGCGACACGCTGACCGGGACCGGGATGCGGCGGATGGAGAACGCCGTCCACCTCGGCGTCCGCTGCGACGGGTCGGCGCACGACGGCTGCCAGGCCGCCTGCCTGACCTACTGGAAGCACGCCTGGCTCCGCAAGGTCGACCCGTCCGACCCGCCGGCTACGCCGCCGGCACCGGAACCGGCGTTGCTGCCGCTGCTCACCATCGCCAGCCGCCGGCCGCCGGCCGAGGACGGCGCCGAGCGGTACCGGTGCCAGGCCACCGAACTGCTCCGCGCCGCGCCCACGGTGCTGCCGCTCAAGCAGGTCAGCCAGTTCGCCGAAGACGTGCGCACCGGCAACGCCGGCGTGCTGTGGACGCTGCGCGGCATCTTCGTCGCCTGCTACAACCGGATGCAGGGACTGAGCAACCGGTTCCTCCCCGAGCGCCTGCGGATCCGCGGCGGGCGGCAGTGGGGATTCCTCCGCGGCACCGCGGACAAGACGCCGACCGTGACGACCGGCCTGGAGCCCGGTGACACCGTCCGGATCCGGTCCAGGGAGGAAGTGGCGAAGACACTGAACGCGGACCTGCTGAACCGCGGCATGGGCTTCGACGGGGAGATGGCGCGGTTCTGCGGCCGGACGGCGAAGGTGGCCCGCCGGGTCGACCACATCATCGACGAGCGCACCGGCCGGATGATCCGGATGAAGAACCCGTGCATCGTGCTGGAGGGCATCGTCTGCGACGGCGCCTTCAACGTGAGCTGCCCGCGTGCGATCACGCCGTACTGGCGCGAGGTGTGGCTCGAGAAGATCGACCCCGACGAAGCGGCGGGCGTCGACCGGCCGGCGCGTTCGCTCAGCAGGAGCGTTCCAGGATAAGCGCCTTCGCGGTTGCGGCCCACTGGTACGGGATCTGCCGCGGCCACTCGTACCACGGCAGCGGTGCGGTCGCCACGTACACCTCTCCGTCGAAGCACCGGGTGGTCCGCAGCCGCGCACGCCAGGCCTGGTCCGGGGTGGTGACCAGCACGACGGATCGCCAGTGCCGGCGGTTCGCCTCGTCGGCGATCCACCGGGCCTCGCCGCGCGTCGTGTTCGGCTCGGCGTGGAAACACAGGACGGTCACGGCCGGCACCGGGGGCAGGCAACGGCTGGTGCCCACGGCGTCGGCCAGCGTGGACTGCACCAGAAACGGCGCGTGGCCACGGCGGGCGAGCTCGAGCGCCAGGCTGTCGCGGCCGGCCATGCCGGCGCCGCCGAGCTCGATGATCGCGTCGACCGACGGCGGGAGCGGGGCCAGCCGCGGATGGATGAACATGCGATCGGTGACGACGCCCAACCCGATCAGGAGCACGGCGACGGCCACCAGGAAACGCCGCTTCACGGGGTGATCCGGTAGATGTGGTAGGTCGACTCCTCGGCGAACGCGTCCTCGATCACCCCGGCCCGGATCGGCACCACGCGGTGCTCGAACAGCACCTCGGCGGTCGATCCGGTGCGACCGGGCGGCAGGGTCAGCTTCTGCGTGCCGGTGCCGGCCTTGCGGCCCGGCATGGCGAAGACGTACCAGGATCCGCCGTACGCCTTGAGCATCGTGTCCAGCTCGGGATTGAACGTCCAGGCGTACGACTGGGTGTTGAGCACCGGCGCGAGCCGGGTGATCCGGGCGTTCGTCTCCGCGACGGCGGGACGCACGGCATCCCCGCACGACTCCCGCAACACGTGATACGACAGGCACTGCCCGCCGAAGTTGTGGTTGAAGTAGATGATGCCCCGGGCCTCGTGGATCAGGGAGTTCAGCACCGCGCCGGCGATCTGCGGACCGGTGATCGTCGGTGCGTCGGACTCGGTGAACGGATGCCCGACCTCGACGAACGCGTAGATCGGCTGGCGCTTGCCGTCGAGGGCGTCCAGATACCGCATCCGGTCCATGGTGAGCCCGTAGTTCGCCGACCGGCGGCAGGTCTCCGGGGTCACCCCCATCGGCAGGTCGCCGGGGCCGCACTGGTGCGGGTCGGTGTACCAGTAGACGTCGTTGGACACCACGCTGGTGTACTCGTTGACGAACCGGCCGGCGTCGGCGTCGGTCTGCCAGAACATGACACCCTTGCCGAAGTTGGCGTAGCGAATCCGCCCGTCATCGGCCGGGAACCGGTCCGCCAGCCGTTGCATCTCGGCGTAACCGTTCTCCGGCCCGTGCGTCATGTCCACCTCGTCGCCGAGGAGCCGGCCGACGGTCTCGTCGCCCATGCCGGCGTACTGCTCGGAGACCACGGCGGACATGCCGCCGCGCCGGACCGCGCCGATGTCGGTGTCGGCGGTCAGTTCGACGTAGGTGTTGATGCCGATCGCCTTGTCCCGGGCGACGTCGGCGTCGCTGTGCACACTCTCGAACCACACGCCGAGCGGGAAGCGCCCGGGATCCGTCCACCCGGACGCCGCGGCCCGCGGGTACGCCGCGTAGTACGCCGGCCCGCCGTCCCAGGGCACCCGGGGCAGGGCCAGACCGTCATCCGCGGAGTCGCTTCCCGAGACGGCGACGAGCATCACGGCGACCAGGCCGGCGGCCAGCGCCGTCCGGACACGGCTATGGCCGGGCACCGATCCGCCTAGGCCGCAACCGGCGTACGCGGTTCCCGGCCCCAGCCGGACCGCACCGCGAACCGGGGTGAGCGACGCCGCAGCTCCGCGAGCAGAGTGATGGACACGTAGCAGGCCGCCGCCGGGATGAGGTGCGGCTCGCCACGCAGCACGGTGCGCAACCACGACCAGCGGCTGGGCCCCGGCACGGGATCGGACAATGCTCCGTATCCGGCCGGGGCCGATCGAACGAACCGCCAGAATTCGACATTCCCGTGCCGGGCCCGGGCCAGCCGGCGAATGAGCTGGCCGGTGCTCCTCGGCACCTGGACGGGTACGTCGGCGTCGATCTCCGTTTTCTCATCGGCGCGCACGATCGCGTCAAGAAACATGTCATCGGCGGTAATGTCCGGAAACCGATCGAATCGTCGACGTGCATTTTCGGACAAAGCGATTACGCCCCGGCCGAAGAGACGATTGTCGAACACCGGGAGCCGCTCGTTGATCGCGTAGTAGGCGCGCACCGGCCAGCTGCTGTCGCGGTAGACGAGGTGCAACCGGGGAACCGCCGCCTCGACGCCGGCTGCCGACACCGCGTCGACCAGAGACCTGATCAGTTCCGGCGACACCACCGTGTCCGCGTCCAGGTAAATCCGGTGTCCTGCACCGGAAACCGCCTCGGCGGCGTTGAGCGCGGCGGTCTTCGACGCCTGCTCGATCTCGACGACCCGCACGCCGAAGTCGCGGGCGACCGCGGCGGTTCGATCGGTGCACCCGTTTGCCGTCACCACGATCTCGATGTCCGAAAGATCTGTTCCGCCAGTTTTGAGTCCACTGAGAACGCGGCTGATTCCCGCCTCCTCGTTGTAGGCGGGCACGATAATCGTGACGAGCATGGCCTTCTCGGCCCCCCTTAGCCGATCGCATGTGCCGACACAGCGATCCTCTGCCGCATCGGATGACGTGGACAACCGGTCGATCGGTTGACGGTGCACGTCTTTTGCTGGATGGCTTTCCACGGGCCCGTGGATAGTGTTCCGGTATTGGTCGAAGGGGGGACCGTGGCGGGTCATTGGCAGCGCATCGCGCTGGCCGGAGTCGAATTCGACTGCGTCGTCGAAGCGGACGTCGTGGCGCACGTCCTGGCCGAGTTGGCCGAGGGGCGCGGCGGCCGGATCATCACACCCAACGTCGACATCCTGCGGCGTGCGATCGAGGACACCGAGGCGCGCCACCATGTGGGCGCGGCGACCGTTGTGGTGGCCGACGGCGCGCCGCTGGTCTGGGCGTCCCGCCTGGCCCGAAAGCCGTTACCCGCCCGGGTCCCGGGGTCCGACCTGATCTGGAGTCTTTCCGCGGCGCTGGGCCGCACGCACGGCTCGGTCTACCTGCTGGGCGGCGAACCGGGTACGGCCGAGATCGCCGCGTCGGTGCTCACCCACCGGTTTCCCACGCTGGCGGTGTCCGGTTTCGACAGTCCGCCGTTCGGCTTCGACGCCGATCCGGAGGCGCTCGAAGCGGTGTGCCGGCGGGTGGCGGCGGCCCGGCCCGACGTGGTCTTCGTGGGGCTCGGCTTCCCGAAACAGGAACGCCTGATCAACCGGCTGCGGGTGTTGCTGCCGGGCACGTGGTTCCTGGGTTGCGGCGCGGCCATCGGTTTCGTCGCCGGAGTGCACCGGCGGGCACCCGGCTGGATGCAGCGGACCGGCCTGGAGTGGGTGCACCGCCTCATCACCGAGCCGCGCCGGCTGATGCGGCGATATCTGGTGCACGACGTGCCGTTCGCGGTACGACTGCTGACCACGAGCGCGCTCGGCCGCTACCGGCCCCTGGAGGTGACGCAGAAGTGACCGTGGATACCGACGCGTCGGTCATCGTCGTGTCGTACAACACCCGCGAGCACACCCTGCGGTGCCTGCGCGACCTGCTGGCCGATGAGCCGGCGTCCGCGGTGCTGGACGTGATCGTCGTGGACAACGCCTCCGGTGACGGGTCCGCCGATGCGATCGCCGCCGAGTTCCCGGCCGTCCGGTTGCTCCGCCTCGAGCAGAACGTCGGCTGGGGCCGGGCGGTCAACCGCGCCGCCGAGCTGAGCCGGAGCGACTACCTGCTGCTGCTCAACCCGGACACGCGTCCGGTCGGCGACGTGGTCGGCCGGCTGGTCGCGTTCGCGCGCAACCACCCGGGTCACGGCATCTACACCGGTCGTACGCTGACCACCGACGGCCACGACGACGGTCACGCCTGCCTGGGGCTGCCCACGATGTGGAGCCTGGCCTGCTTCGCGACCGGCCTGTCGACGGCGTGGAAACGCAACCGCTGGACAAACCCGGAACGCCTGCCGGACTACGACCGCCGGTCGGTGCGCGAGGTGCCGGCCGTCTCGGGCTGTCTGATGCTCGTCGAGCGTGCCCTGTTCCACGCCCTGGAGGGCTTCGATCCGCGGTACTTCCTCTACAGCGAGGACGTCGACCTGTCGCTGCGCGCCCGACAGCTCGGCGCGCGCCCGATCGCCTACCCGGAGGCCGCCATCGTCCACATCGGCGGTGCCTCGTCGACCTCGGACGGCCAGCGGATCCGGATCCTGCGCGGGAAGATGACCTACGTCCGCCGGCACTGGAAGCCCGGCCGGGCGGCGCTCGCCGGCCTCCTGCTGCGGGCCGGCGTGCTGCTGCGGTGCGCCGGCGCGACGGTGCTCGGTGCCGGGCGATCGCGTGGCGTCGGCTGGCGCACGGTGTGGCGGGAACGGCGCTCCTGGGTGGCCGGGTATCCCCCGGTCGACGAACCGCGGCCGCGGCCGCTGGACTGGGTGGCCATCTCCGGCTGACGCCGGTCAGGGCCGCGGCAACGCCATCCGCAGAAGCTTCCGGCTCCGGTGCCGCACGGTGCGCACCTGCCGGCGCGCGTACATCCGGTAGACCTCGGCGGCCACCGCCGAGCGCTGCGCCCGGTCCAGCCCCGCCTCCGGCAGCCAGCGCAGGATCTCCCGGCATTGCAGCGTGTTGGCGAAGTGCGACTGCCAGGCCGGCACCCCGAGGCGCACGGCGATGTGCTTGATCCGGTCGTGCTTCCACCCGCGCTCGGCGAGCACCTCCGGCACGTGCCCCCACGGACCGGCGAGGGCCAGCTTGACGGCGAAGACCTGGTCCTCGTGGAGCATGTTCCGGCGCGGGATCGCCGCCACCGGGGTCCGCCGCACCATGGCATACAGCGGGTCGATGAGCAGGTGGCTCTCGTTGAGCAGGCGGAGCAACTCGGTCAGCCGGACCACCGGGTCCGGCGCGCGCAGCGCCGTGCCGTCGTACCGGGCGGTCTGCTGGTCGCCGTCCGGGCCGGTGTACATCAGCTGGGTGGTGACCAGAAGCAGCCGGGGATCCTCGGCGAACGCGCTCAGGCACCGGGACACGAACGTCGGCGCCAGCCGGTCGTCGTCACCGATCCAGCGGAAGTACGTGCCCCGCGCCAGCCCGATGGTGCGCACGAAGTTGTTGAACAGCCCGATGTTCTCCGGCTGACGGTGGTAGGAGATCCGCTCGTCCCGGGCCGCCAGCGTGCGGCACACCTCTTCGGTGTCGTCGGTCGAGGCGTTGTCCGATATCACCAGTTCCAGGCGGGGGTGGTCCTGTGCCAGCACCGACTCGACGACGGGAACCAGCCGATCGCCGGCATTGCGCACGGGCAGGCCGATCGAGACGAGGGTGTCCGGATTCACCCCTCCACAATAGGTGCCGGCCGGTAAAGCGCACCGGATCCAAAGGAACAATGGATTCGCGGCCGTCCGCCAGCGGGCATTGGCCGTTCGGTCATGTCCCGCTCCCGGCCGGCGCCGATACAGTCGCCGAAGCGGGACGCGTGTGCCGGAGTTCTGTTCTTCCGGCGGGGGCCCAGGTGGTTGTCCGACAGGGCCCGAGGGGGGCGAAATGGGGTTCCGACAGCAGTGGCGCCGGTTGCTCGCGACCGCGGCTGCGGGCCTCGTCACGGTGCCGTTGTCCCTGCTGACAGCCGTGTCGCCGGACGCTTCGGGGGTCGCCGCGGCGGTACCCCGGCCGGCCGCTGCGGCGGTGGCCATGCCCGCCCTCGGCTCATCGTCCGATTTGGACAGCAAGTCCGTGGCAATGGTATTCGTCCGCGAACGCGACGGTCGTGCGGGCAACGCCGGGAAAGCACAATTTGCGGCCCCGACCATGGTCGACGGGCAGTTCGCGGCGAAGGATGCCGCGGCTTATCCGGAATGGCACCGGCCCGGCCGGTCGACGACGCCATCGCTGGACGGTACGGCGCCTTCCGCGGCCGGTGACGTCGACGCCGAGGCCGGTGGCACGGCCGTCCTGGAGAACTCCCCGGCCGATGCCTCGGACCGCGTCACGTGCCACCGGGCCACCCGATATCGGGCTGACGTCGATCCCGCCGGGCACGTGCCGATCCGGGACATGACACAGGAGACGGACGCATGAGCACCCTGTCGGTCATCACACCGAGCTTCGGACCGGACTTCGACCTCTGCGCCGCGCTGCACGCATCGGTGCTGGCCCACTCGCCGCAATCGGTGCGTCACCACATCATCGTGCCGCAGCGCGACCTGGCGTTGTTCCGCCGGCTGGCGGGACCACGGGCGCAGATCCATGTCGAGACCGACTTTCTGCCCCGATCGTTCCGGTCGCTGCCGTTGCTCAACGTGTCGGTGAACCTGCGCCGCCCCTTTCCGCCGCTGCGGGGCTGGATCCTGCAGCAGATCATCAAATTGGCGGCGGCGGCGCGATCGGACGCCGACGTGGTGGTGGTCGTCGACTCCGACATCGAGTTCATCCGGCCGTTCACCGCGGACACGTTCCGCCGGGACGGCGCCGTCTCCTTCTACCGGCGGCCCGGCGCGGTCGACGAGCGGTTGCCCCGGCACCTCACCTGGCACCGGCGCGGGCGCTCGCTGCTCGGCCTGCCGCCCGGTACGCCGCCGTTTCCGGACTACATCTCGTCGCTGATGGCCTGGGACCCGGTCATCGTGCGGGCGCTGCTGGACCGGGTGGAGGCGACGACCGGCCGGCGATGGGCCGACGCCATCGGAGCCGAACTGCACTTCTCCGAGTGGACGCTGTACGGCTTGTTCGTGGACGAGATCCTCGGGCCTCCCCCGGGCTCCCGCACCACGGACGACGCCCTCTGTCACACCTACTGGGACGAGATCCCGCTCGATCACCGGTCGTTGGCGAAGTTCCTGGCCGAGACCGGTCCGGACGACATCGCGGTGATGATCTCGGCGAAATCGCGTACTCCGATCGGGGTACGCCGCGAGGGCTTTGCCCGATTCGCCGCGCATCGGGGATGAACCAGTCGGCACCCGATCGGCATCGCCGCCATAATGGCCGGACGCACTGCCGCGAAAGGGAGCCTTCATGCCGGAATTGGCGGTCGTCACACCGACCTTCCGAGGCGATGCCGAAGTCTTCGCCGACTGTCACAGGTCAGTGCTCGCGTTCACGCCACCCGGCACCGTGCACCACATCTACGTGCCGGCTCGTGACCGGGCCCGGTTCGCCGCCGAGTACGAGGGTCCGCGCTGCCGCGTGTACGACCGGTCCGAGCTGCTGCCCCGGCGATATGTCCGGGCCCCGCTGACCGACCTCTACGTCAACATCCGCCGTCCGTGGCCGCCTCTGCGCGGCTGGGTCATGCAGCAGACCAGCAAGCTGGCGGCGGCCGGCCAGAGCGACGCCGACGTCGTGCTGCTGATCGACTCCGACGCGATCCTGGTCCGCCCGGTCGAGCCACAGCGGTTCGTGGCCGACGGCAAGGTGAGCCTGTACCGCGTGGCGAACGGCGTGACGGCCGGCATGAAGCGGCATGTCATCTGGCACCGCGTCGCGCGGGAGCTGCTGGGGCTGCCACCGGCACCGCCCCCGCCGCTGCCCGACTACATCGGCCCGATCGCGCTCTGGTCGCCGGCCACCGTCCGCGCACTCCAGCAGCACATCGAGGGCGTCACCGGGCAGAGCTGGCTGGAGGTGTTCAACTCGCAGCCGCACATCTCGGAGTTCATCCTCTACGGCGTGTTCGCCGAGGAGTCGGCGGGCCCGGATGCCGCACAGATGCCCACCGTGTCGGACATCTGCCACAACTACTACGACGTCACGCCGATGACCGCGGCCGAGGCGGTGGCGTTCGCCGAGCGGATCGGAACCGAGGCGATCGCCATGATGATCTCGTCGAAGTCGCACACGCCGGCCGACGCCCGGCAGGCCGCGATCCGGCGCTGCATGGAGGTCGTCAGGTCGACCTGATGCGCTTGCGGCGGCGCGCCAGCAGCAGGGCC
>DASSAL010000286.1:0-8554 GCA_035685405.1 Actinoplanes sp.
GCCGGTACGCCGACGCGTACGACTCGCTGTGCCCGGAGACCCGGGCCCGGGTCACCGAGGCGCAGTTCACCAGCCAGCAGGCCGGCCAGGACCCGATCCGGTCGTACGACGTGGGCACGCTCGACCTGGCCAGCGTCGACCTGGCCGTGCCGGTGTCGGTCACGTACGCCGACGGCCGGACCGGGCAGCTGCAGGCCTACCTCGGGCAGAACGAGGAGACGGGCGCTTTCCAGGTCTGTTCGGTCGAAGAGTAATCTTCCATGCTGTCCGTTGCGTAGGAGGAACATGCCCGCCGACCGTATCGATGCCGTCGTCAGCCTGGCCAAGCGCCGGGGCTTCGTCTTTCCCTCCAGCGAGATCTACGGAGGCACCCGTTCGGCGTGGGACTACGGTCCACTCGGCGTGGAGCTGAAGGAGAACGTGCGGCGGCAATGGTGGAAGACCATGGTCCAGCAGCGCGACGACATCGTCGGCCTGGACTCCGCGGTGATCCTGGCCCGGGACGTCTGGGCCGCGTCGGGTCACCTGGACGCTTTCGTCGACCCGCTGACCGAGTGCCAGTCCTGTCACAAGCGGTTCCGCGCCGACCACCTGGAAGAGGCGTACGAGGCGAAGCACGGCTCGCCGCCCGCGTCGCTGTCCGAGTTGAACTGCCCCAACTGCGGCAACAAGGGCACCTTCACCGAGCCGCGGATGTTCAACGGCCTGATGAAGACCTACCTGGGCCCGACCGAGAACGCCGAGGGCCTGCACTACCTGCGCCCGGAGACGGCCCAGGGCATCTTCGTCAACTACAACAACGTGGCCACCGCGGCGCGCAAGAAGCCGCCGTTCGGCATCGCCCAGGTCGGCAAGAGCTTCCGTAACGAGATCACCCCGGGCAACTTCATCTTCCGCACCCGCGAGTTCGAGCAGATGGAGATGGAGTTCTTCGTTGAGCCGGGCAGCGACGAGCAGTGGCACGAGTACTGGCTGCAGGAGCGCTGGAACTGGTATGTCGACCTCGGCCTGAGCGAGACCAACCTGCGGTTCTACGAGCACCCCAAGGAAAAGCTCTCGCACTACTCCAAGCGGACCGTGGACATCGAATACCGGTTCCAGTTCGGCGGTTCGGAGTTCGCCGAGCTGGAGGGCATCGCCAACCGTACCGACTTCGACCTGTCCACCCACACGAAGCACTCCGGCGTCGACCTGTCCTACTTCGACCAGGACAAGCAGGAACGCTGGGTGCCGTACGTGATCGAGCCGGCCGCCGGCCTCACCCGCGCGGTGCTGGCGTTCCTGCTGGAGGCGTACGACGAGGACGAGGCGCCGAACACCAAGGGCGGGGTGGACAAGCGTACGGTGATGCGCTTCGACCCGCGGCTGGCGCCGATCAAGGTGGCGGTGCTGCCGCTGTCCCGCAACCCGGAGCTGTCGCCGAAGGCCAAGGACCTGGCGGCCACGCTGCGCCGGCGCTGGGTGGTGGAGTTCGACGACTCGCAGGCGATCGGCCGCCGATACCGCCGGCAGGACGAGATCGGTACGCCGTTCTGCGTCACCGTCGACTTCGACACCCTGCAGGACAATGCGGTGACGGTGCGGGACCGCGACACCATGAAGCAGGAGCGCATCCCCCTGACCCGGATCGAGTCCTACCTCCTCGACCGCCTCCCCGGCTGCTAACCCCCCACGCCGCCCGCTTCCCGCGCCCCGGGTTCCCCGCGCCCGGGTTTCCCCGCGATCTTGGACTTGTGGCTGCCCTTCTGGAGGGATATGTCGCTTCTGTGGGGCACCAAAGGTCCAAGATCGACATCTCTCGCCCGCCGTCCGGTCCATCGTGGAGCGCGCCATGGCCAAGGACCCGGCCCGGCGGGAGGGTGGGGGTCAGAAAGCGAAGCCGCCGGGTTTGCCGTTGCGGTCGGCGATCAGGCCGGCGAGGACCGCCACCGCGATCTCCGGCGGGGTGCGGCTGCCGATGTCCAGGCCGATCGGGCGGTGCACCCGGGCGATCTGATCGTCCGGGACGCCCAGGCCCTTGAGCGCGGCCACGTGCGGGCCCTCGATGCCGGGCTTGCCGACGATGCCGATCCAGCGGGTCTGGGCGGCCAGCGCTTCCTGGAGGATCGGCCCGATCTCCGGCCGGTGATGATCGGTCAGCACCACGTCGGCGTGGTCGTTCAGGCCCGCTGCCGCCAGGTCGCCGACCAGGTGGTCGCCGTGCGGCCGGGGCAGCCGCGGTAGCCGTGTCGGGTCGGGCTCCACCAGCACCGAGTGGAAGCCCAGCTCGAC
This sequence comes from Actinoplanes sp., assembly GCA_035685405.1. GTDB lineage: Bacteria > Actinomycetota > Actinomycetes > Mycobacteriales > Micromonosporaceae > Actinoplanes. Next base: position 2,272 of record DASSAL010000286.1, read on the forward strand.
ACCGAGCCGCAGCAGGAAGTCCGACAGCGGGCTCTGAAAAACGGCAATCAGCTTCCGAGGGAGCATCCATGAACCATAACGTCTGACGGACCGTCGGAACTGTCGCCGTGTGGACGTGCCTCCCGAACGGCCCGCCGGCACCGCCCGCGATCCCAAGCCGTCGTGCTGGACCGCGTAGAACCCGGCGGCGACCACATCAGCCGTCATTGCGTCAGCTCGCCGATCCCGGCGACCACAGTGGACGTCTCTGGGCAGATTCAGGCGGCGGCCCCGGCCACCTCAGCCACCTTGAGTGGATGCGTGCCCGGGTGCACGCAGCACGTCGGCCAGATCGGCGGTTCGCCGGTCCCGGTGCATGCTCGGGTCAGGAGAGAGTGCTCGGAGCAGGCGCGAGCCCTCGACCGTGCGGAGCCGGCGGGCGTGCCACTCTAGAAGACGTGACGTTGAAGCTCGGCACGCATGACGTGAACCCGCCGGTGGTGCTGGCCCCGATGGCCGGCATCACCAACGTGGCCTTCCGCCGGCTCTGCCGCGAGCAGGGCGGCGGCGTCTACGTGTGCGAGATGATCACCACTCGGGCGCTGGTCGAGCGGATCCCCAAGACGCTCAAGATGATCGCGTTCGCCGACGACGAGCAGTTCCGCAGCCTGCAGCTGTACGGCGTGGACCCGGAGGTCACCGCGGCCGCGGTCCGGATGGTCGCCGAGGAGGACCTGGCCGACCACGTCGACCTCAACTTCGGCTGCCCGGTGCCCAAGGTGACCCGGCGCGGCGGTGGGTCGGCGCTGCCCTGGCGCCGCAAGCTGTTCGGCCGGATCGTCCGGCAGGCGGTGGCGGCGGCGGAGCCGTACGGCATCCCGGTCACCGTCAAGATGCGCAAGGGCATCGACGAGCAGCATCTGACGTACGTCGAAGCCGGCCTGATCGCGCAGGACGCCGGCGTCGCGGCCGTGGCCCTGCACGCGCGGACCGCCGAGCAGCGCTACTCGGGCCAGGCGGACTGGGACGCGATCGCCACCCTCAGGCAGGCGCTGGACGTGCCGGTGCTGGGCAACGGCGACATCTGGGAGGCGTCCGACGCGGTGCGGATGGTCGAGCACACCGGGGTCGACGGCGTGGTGGTGGGCCGCGGCTGCCTGGGCCGGCCGTGGCTGTTCCGCGACCTGGAGGCGGCGTTCGCCGGGCGGCCGACGCTCACCCTGCCGACCCTGGGCGAGGTCGCGGCGATCATGGCGCGGCACGCGTACCTGCTGGTCGAGGCGCTGGCCGACGAGAAGCACGGCTGCGCCGACTTCCGCAAGCACGTGGCCTGGTATCTGAAGGGTTTCCCGGTCGGCGGCGACCTGCGCCGCAGCCTGGCGATGATCTCGTCGCTGGCCGAGCTGGACGACCTGCTCGGCGAGCTTGACCCGGCGGTGCCGTTCCCGCGCGAGTCCCTGGGCCAGCCGCGCGGCCGGGTCAACGCGCCGGGCCGGGTGGCGCTGCCGTACGGCTGGCTGGACAGCCGCGACGACGACACCGTCCCGGACGGCGCCGAGATGGACGACTCCGGCGGCTGACGCCCACCGGCCCGGCGGAGGCGGGGAGGGCCCGGCCCTCCCCGCCGCGTCTGCGCACCGCCGGTCAGACGTCGAGGTCGTTCTCGATGCGCTTGAGCTGATGCCGGGCCATGGCCAGGTTGGCCCGGTCCTTGCGCAGGGCCACGTACAGGAACAGGCCCTTGCCGGACCGGCTGGTCAGCGGCCGGATCATGTGGTACTGCGTGTCCAGGGTGATCAGGATGTCCTCGATCTTCTCGGACAGGTTGAGCATCTCCATCGCACGCAGCTTGGCCCGGACCACGTCGGTGTTGCCGGCGGCCGCGACGGTCAGGTCGAGCTCCTTGCCGCCGCCGACGGTGCCGAGGGCCATGCCGCTCGTGTGGTCCACGAGCGCGACGCCGATCGCGCCGTCGATTTCCATGATCTCTTTCAGTGCGGTGTCCATGTCGGCCATGGATAGTCCTCCGTAGAACGGTGTAGGGGCGGTCAGCCGGCGGCTTACCGGCGCCGGATGTTGGTGGGCAGCGTGGCCATCGGCGTACGCCGGGCCAGCGGGGTGGAGGGTCCGGTCTGGTGCGGGATCTCCGGGCGGGCCGGCGTGGTGGTCTCCAGGTTCAGCAGCGACACCAGCCGGCGCACGCTGCGGCGGGCCTCGAGATGCACCATCGCCAGGTTGGCGCTCCCGGTGGTGACCAAGGTGAGCAGGGCGTTCGGCCCGGCGGTGTACGAGGTGATGTATCCGCCGTCGCACTCCACCACCGACTCGCGCAGCTCACCGTGGTTGACGGCGTGCGCGAACCGGCGCGCCAGCGCGAGATGCGCGGCGGCGAGCGCGGCCAGGCTGTCCGGCTCGATGCCGTGGGCGTCGTGCGCGACCACCATCCCGTCGGCGGTGGCCAGCACGCTGCCGGACAGTTCCGGCAACCTGGCCCGCAGGTTGCCGAGCTCGTTCAGGATCGCGGGATCCACGGTCATGCCGGGCCGGTCCTCATGGTGGGCCTCTCTTCCACGAGCGGGGGTGCGCGCGTCACCGCAGTGCCCTCAACGCGGTGCGGATGCGCTTGAGCAGGACTTCGTCTGCGCCCGGGGGATCCGGGGGCGGCGGCTCGCCGATCAGGTCCCTGGGCAGCTTCGCGCCCGGCTTGCGCCGGGCCAGCCGGGGCGGCCGGTACACCGTGCCGTTGCCCGTGCTGGGCAGTGCCTCCAGCGGCGGCTCAGCCGTGTCGGTGACGCGCTGGCTGACCACCGGCACCAGCGGTCCCTCGTCCAGCGTGACCACCGGCCGCCGGGCGTCCACCGCGGTACCCCGGGCGCGGGGCAGCCGCACGAAAGCCGGGTCGGCGGGCCGCTTCGGCGGTGGCGGTGGCTCGATCAGCCCCTGCGCGGCCATCCGCCGCAGCTCCTGGATGGTCGCGTAGCCGGCTCGGCCGAGCAGCTGAGCCAGGTCCGCCGGGGTGCGCTGGCCGTCGGCGTGCACCAGCAACTCCCATTGCGCGGCGGTCAGCGTGACGCGTTCCACTGGCGGCCGGAGCACCGGGATCACCGGCGCGGCGTCCACCTCCGGATGTGGGTGGATCTGGTCCAGCAGCCGGACCCGGCGCCGCGCCTCGCGGATCACCGCCGCCGGGTCGACCCGTACCACCGGCCCCAGCCAGTGCGTGACGCCGGCCCGGAACTCCGCCGACGCACCCGCCGGGCCGAGCGTGAAGTATCCGGCGTCGTAGATCGCGCCGAGCACGCACAGCTCCAGTTCGCCCTGGGTCAGGTGCCCGTCGTCGAGGAGCCGCTGCCCGACCCGGCCCGCCGCGGAGCCGGCGTCCAGGGCGGCCTGCCAGGTGCGCCCGGCCAGCCGCCCGGACGCGGTGAGCAGCTCACCGACCCCCGGGGCGGCCGGCGACTCGGCGTACACGACGGCGCCCTCGAGCAGGTAGACGGTGCCCCCGGGGTGGCCGCCGACCACCAGCGCGCCGGTCTGCCCGTCACCTGCCACCTGCGTGAGCAGGCGCCCGGGCTGGGCGGACGTCGAGGGACTCACCGTCGATCCTTCCGTGGTTGCTAGGTGGCGACCAGCTCGTCGGCCAGCGTCTGCATGCGGCGGCGGGCCACGGCGAGATTGCCTTGGACCCGGTCCAGCCACACGTAGAGGACCAGGCGGCTGTCGAAGTCGGTCTGCACCGGGCGCAGGAGGTGGTAGCCCCCCGCGGTGGTGATGATCAGGTCTTCCAACAGGTCGTGCGGTACGGCCGAGACGAACAGCGAGCGGCTGTTCGCGGCCTGGACCACGTCGGCGGTTCCGGCCGCCGCGGACTCGTGGTCCGAATTGGGCGCGACTCCCGTCGTGGCGACCGGGAACCCGGTGGTGTAGTCGACGATGCTCGCCCCGATCGCGCCGGGGATCGTCATGGCCTCCTGTAAACAGTGCTCGACGCCGGGCACTTCTCTCCTCAGCGCAGTCTTCCGCCCGCCGTTCCCCGTGCCCGGTCGGTGGCGGGTCATCCGGGCGTCGTTGCTCCGGCCGGCCGGGCTGCCTGCGGTGGCGGCGCGTACGGATCCGTGTGCCCGTGCCGTCACCCAGGGCCATCCTGCGGCGGCCCGGCGGCGATGAGTCGCACCCGGTGTGCGTTGTGATGAGGCCGGTTCATATGGCGTGCTTCACGCTGCGCCGGATCCGGCTCACTGCCGCGTGGTCGGCGCGCGGGTTGCGGCGCCGGCCGGGAAACTCGCGGCCGGCCCACGGCAGGATCGGCGGTTGCGCCGGCGGCGGTACGGTGCGCAGCCGCTTGACCGTCTCGGGGATCAGCGCACTCATCTCGACCTGAGCGATCACCCCGAGCCAGTGCCGCTCGCCCGGCACGAACCGGATCGGCGCGTCGCCGCTGCGCAGCAGCACGCGGGTGGTGTCGCAGATCGTCGCGACCACCCGTGCGGCCAGCTCGTGCTGCCCGATGTGGCCGTCGCGGATCAGAATGCGGCCGACCCGGCGGCGCCCGCGGCCCTCCTCGTACGCCGCGGCCCACGCCTCCGCGGACAGTCGGCCGGAGGCGACCAGGCGCTCGCCGACACCAGGGCAGGCCGGCGTCTCGGCGTGCACGATGTGGCCGGCGACCAGGTACAGCACACCGCCCGGCGTGCCGTCGACGTGCAGCGCGCCGGTCTGCCCGGACGCGCCCAGCTGGTTGAGCAGGTGGCGTAGGGACGTGGAGTTCACGTCGGCTCCTTGGATGAGGCGGCATCCGCCGGTCGGACTACTCGACGCCATCCTCAGCGGCATCGAGCGATGTCGTCGCACGGCCGGTGCGGCGTAACATGATCGCCACTTTCTAGGGCACACGTGGGGGTCGTGGATGGCAAGTCGCTGGGAACAGATCGTGGTCGACGCGGAGGACCCGGCCCGGCTGGCCGGTTGGTGGGCGGAGGCGCTCGGCTATCAGATCGTTCACGAGGAGCCCGACGAGGTGGAGATCCGCCGCACCCCGGAGGAGCTGCCCGGGCTGTTGTTCACCCCGGTGCCGGAGGCCAAGGCGGGCAAGAACCGGCTGCATATCGACCTGCGCCCGGACGATCAGGAGGCCGAGGTGGAACGCCTGGTCGACATGGGCGCCCGCCCGGTGGACATCGGCCAGGGTGACGTGAGCTGGGTGGTGCTGGCCGACCCGGAGGGCAACGAGTTCTGCGTGCTCGCCAGCCGGAGTTCGAGCTAGCAGCGGAACTGGCCGATCAGCGACCGGATCTCGCCCGCCCGCGAACACTTAGGGTTGGAGCCATGACGGCCGACGCCGAACGCTGGGTCAGCGAGCCCCTCAAGGACAGCGGATACGGCCGCACCCAGTTCGAGCGCGACCGGGCCCGGGTCCTGCACTCGGCCGGTTTCCGCCGGCTGGCCGCCAAGACCCAGGTGCACACCGCCGGCTCGGACGACTTTCTGCGGACCCGGCTCACCCACTCGCTCGAGGTGGCCCAGATCTCCCGGGAGATGGGCGCCCGGCTGGGCTGTGACCCGGACGTGGTGGACACCGCCGGGCTGGCGCACGACCTGGGCCACCCGCCGTTCGGGCACAACGGCGAAGCGGCGCTGGACCGGGTCGCCCAGCCCTGCGGCGGGTTCGAGGGCAACGCGCAGACCCTGCGGGTGCTCACCCGGTTGGAGGCGAAGGTGCCCGGCGCCGGGCTGAACCTGACCCGGGCCAGTCTCGACGCCACCTGGAAGTACCCGTGGTTCCGCCGGCCCGGGCAGCGGAAGTTCGGGGTCTACGCCGACGACCGGGAGGTCTTCGACTGGCTGCGCGCCGGCGCCGTCGACGGGCGGCGCTGCCTGGAGGCGCAGGTGATGGACTGGGCCGACGACGTGGCGTACTCGGTGCACGATGTGGAGGACGGCATCCACGGCGGATATTTGCGCCTCCGCCCACTGCTGGATGATGCATCGGAGCGGGCGGCGCTGTGCGCCGACGTGGCCGACGTCTACTCCGACGAGTCGCCGGGCGACCTGAACGAGGTCCTCGTCGACCTGCTGGCCGACCCGGTGGTGGCGCCGCTTCGCGGCTACGACGGCAGCCACCGGGCGCAGGCCGCGCTCAAGCGGGTCACCAGCGTGCTCACCGGGCGCTTCGTGTCCGGGGCGGTGCGCGCCACCCGGGCGGAGTACGGCCCGCAGCCGCTGCGCCGCTACGCCGCCGACCTGGTCGTGCCCCGGCGCAGCCGGGCCCAGTGCGCCCTGCTCAAGGGGATCGCGCTGCGGTACG
>DASSAL010000287.1:0-9060 GCA_035685405.1 Actinoplanes sp.
GGTCTGGTCGTGGGTCACCGCCAGCGCGCCGATCGCCGAGGGGTCGGCGCAGTGGCAGGTGAAGCTCAGCGGGTCGCCGGAGAACGTGGCCGTCACCGATGAGGCGGTGATCGTGGGATACCGGACCCGGGTCGAGTCGTACGGGCTGGGCGCCGGAGTCCTGCTGTGGCAGTCCGACGACGACTGGGCCTCGGTGGCCGGCGGCTCCGGCGACGGTGTGGTGGTCACCGGCAAGCTGCTCACCAAGGGTTACCAGGTGCGCGACCCGCGCAGCGGTCAGGTCCGCCGGGTGGACAGTACGGCGACCGCGGTCTGGACGTACGCGAATGCCATTGTGGACCTGCGCTGTGTCAAGGGCGGCGAATGTGAACTGCGGGCCTGGGATCCGCGCGGTGACAGCCCGCTGTGGACGGTGGGCACCGGGGGCATCGGCTTCGTGCTGGACGCGGCGAATCCCGACCTGCCGGACACCCAGCCGTTGACGTCGCCGCAGATCGACGACCAGGTGGCCGGGCGGCCGTTTCTGCCGGCCCTGATCGGCCTGCCGGACGACGGCCGGGTGCGGATCGTCGACACCGCCGCCGGTCGGGTGGTGCAGACCGTCTCGCCGAAACCGGACCAGCGGGTGGCGGTGGCCGGCGGCCGGGTGCTCACGGTCACCGGCCGATCCGGCGACGGCACCTGCTACTACGGCGTGGTGGCCACCGACCCGCCGTCCGGCGTGGTGTGGAGCCGGGACGACCTGAACCTGCGGACCGCCGACAACGGCTCGTCCTGCAAACAGGACCGCGATCCCGCCGGTGGCGATGACGTGGTGCTCGGCGTGGACCCGGTGGGCCGCGAGGAGTTGATCGCCGCGCACGACGGGCGACAGCTCTGGTACGGCGAGAAAGACGAGGACGTGATGGCGGTCAACGACGGGTACGCGGTGATCCGCAGCGCCGATCGGGACTCGTTCCGGGGCTACTCGTTCGGTGGCGGCGGCACGGACTGGCGGCGGCCGGTGAACGAAGGGGCCGGTGCGGCGCTGAGCCCGTACGCGGCCGTCATCGCCAACACGTCGCCACGGCGGATCATCGCGGTGTCGCCGGCCAGCGGCCGGGTGCTGGTCGAGGCCCGGACCGACGCCAAGGTGTTCGCGACCGGGCCGGGTGGGCTGATCGCCGTGGACGGGCGGGACATGGCGTACCTGCCGTTCCGCTGATCACCCGGGGAATCGCACGGACAGCGCACCCAGCGGGCCGAGATCGACCTCGACCCGCGAGCCGGGCGCCACGGGCAGTGGCGGCACGATCGATCCGGTGATCACCACGTCCCCGGCGCGCAACCGTTCGCCGCAGGCCTCGAGCAGCTCGGCGGTCTGCTGGACGACCGCCGCCGGGTGGCCGGTCAGCTCGGTGACGTCATCCGTCGCGGCAACCTGCTCACCGTTCACCCGCAGCCGCAGGCGGATGCCGTCCGGCAGCGCATCGCCCGGGCGTGCCGGGGCGAGCAGCACGTGCCGGTGGAAGATGTCGCCGGCCAGGATCGCCCGGACGCCGGTGGGTGGCGGGTCCACGTCGGCCAGCTCGATCGCGGCGGACAGGCCGGTCACGGCGAGGCCGTGTCCCATGTGGACGGCTATCTCCGGCTCCAGCATGGGTGTGGCCCAACCCCGCACGTCCACCTCAGCGCCGTCCGGCAGCCGGTTGCTGTCCAGCAGAAAGCCGACCAGCGCCCGGTCGATCCCCAACCGCGCCATGGCGGCCGGCGCGCCGAAGCCCACCTTCCAGCCCAACGGCCGGTCGCCGGCCCGCAGTCGCTCCGCGCGGGCCGCGAGCTGCAGCCGCATCCCGTCGGCGATCCGCTCGTCCAGCCGGCTCATCCGTGGTGCTCCCCGGGTACGGTGTAGCCCGCCTGCTCCAGCGAGCCCGCCCCGCTCCACCCCCAGATGAGCACGACGTCCTCGTCGCCGGTGTTGTCGAAACCATGCCAGTGGCCGCGCGGCGTGAAGATGACGTCCCCGGCGGTCGACGGCTCCCGGCCGGTGTCGGTGTAGACCTCGCCGGACCCGCTCAGCACCACCAGGAACTCGTCGGCATGGTGGTGCAGGTGGCGATCGTGGCGTGCGCCCGGCGGCAGCACGGTCTTGCCGACCACCAGGTTGTCGGTGCCACCGCGGCGGGCGTCGATGAGGAACTGGACCTGCATGTCCACCCAGCCCTCCTCCCGGCGCAACCCGGGCTCGAGCGGGACGTCGTCGATGCGGGTGCGGTACGGCCCGGCGGTCACGGCAGTCCTCCGATCCGGCGGTACGCCTCGTGGACGCTCACCAGGAAATCGCGGTCGGCGGCCGCGGAACTGCGCGCCGCGTTGAGCATCTCGCTGGTCGCCGAACACGTCGGCACGCTCATCCCGAGCTTGCGGGCCAGCTCCTGGGCCAGGACGAGATCCTTCTGCTGCAACTCGACGTCGGCGTAGACGGCGGTGTCGTCGACCAGCAGCGGCGCCCGATAACCGAGCACCGGCGAGGCGATGACGCTCTTGAGCGCGGCGTCGACGACCGCGGCCCGGTCCACCCCGGCCTTCTCGGCCAGCGCGATCCCTTCGGCGAACGCGGTGACCGACACGACCAGCGCCAGGTTGATCGCGACCTTGGTCAGGATCGCGTGGCCGCTGGGCCCGATGTAGGTCACCTTCGGCCCGATCACGTGCAGAACGCGGGAGACGTGGTCGAAGGCCGCCCGGTCACCGCCGACCATCACCGACATCTGGCCGGCGGCGAGCGTCGCCGGGCTTCCGGAGACCGGGCAGTCGAGGAACCAGGCACCGGTCTCGCGAACCCGTCCGGCGAGCGCCACGCTGGCCTCCGGCGCGATGGTGCTCACGTCGGCCCAGACCGTGCCGGGTCGCAGACCGGCCAGCACGCCGTCCGGTCCGTCCGCCGTCGCCTGGATCGCGGCGGTGTTGGTCAGCATGGTGAACAGCACGTCCACCCGGCCGGCCAACTCGCGGGGTGTGTCCGCCCAGCCCATGCCGGCGTCGATCAGCGGCCGGGCCTTGTCCTTGGTGCGGTTCCAGCCGACCACCTCGAGCCCCGCGTCCAGCAGCCGCTGGGTGATCCCCGCACCCATGGCGCCGAGACCGGCGAAACCCACCCGTTCAATGTGATTGAACACGTCCGGCAGCGTAACCCTAGCCTCCCGCCAGGTTCAACCACACCGCCTGCGCCGGCTGGTCACCGACCGCCCGGAAGCGGTGCGGCGTACCGGATCGGAAAATCACGGCGTCGCCCGGGCCCAACTCCAGCGTCTCATCGCCCACCTCCACCTCGAGCCGGCCGGTCAGCACGTAGCCGTACTCCTTGCCGCGATGGGTGGCCGGTGGGTGGTCCGAGGTGGTGGTGCCGCCGGGCCGGTAGGTGACGAAGGCGAACGCGGCGTCCGGATCCGGCACCGGGCTGAGCCGCTCCCACCGCACCCCGCCGCCCAGCTCGATCGCCCGGCGGGTGCCCGCCCGCTGCACCAGCACCGGCCGCCCGGTCGTCGTTCCCTCCGGGTCGGCGAACAGCGCGTCCAGCGAGAGACCCAACTCAGTCACGATGCCCCACAGCGTCGCCACCGAGGGCTGCGCCAGGCCGCGTTCGAGTTGGGACAGCAGGCTCGGGGAGACGCCGAGCCGGTGCGCGAGGGCTCGCAGGGAGACGCCCGCCTTCTCCCGCTCGGCGCGGATGCGCGCCCCGAGCTCGGCCGCGACGGGCTTGCGGCGGGCGGGTGGCTCGGGCACGAGCTCACTGTAGGTGCTCGTCTAGGCTTGCCGCTCATGACCTTCGCCTACTCGCCGCTGTTGCCGACCGGGGCCGATCTGACCGAGTACCGGCTGATCAGCGACGAGGGCGTTGACGTGGTGAACGGGCCGGGCGGCCGGCGATTCCTCACCGTGGAGCCGGGCGTGCTGACCCTGGTGACCGCGGAGGCCATGCACGACATCGCGCACTATCTGCGCCCGGCCCACCTGGCCCAGCTGAGCGCGATCATCGACGATCCGAAGGCGTCGCCGAACGACCGGTTCGTCGCGCTGGACCTGTTGCGCAACGCCAACATCGCGGCCGGCGGGGTGCTGCCGATGTGCCAGGACACCGGCACCGCGATCGTGATGGGCAAGCGCGGCCGGCACGTGCTTACCGACGGGCTCGACGAGCAGGCCATCGCGCACGGGGTCTATCTGGCGTACACCCGGCTGAACTTGCGCTATTCGCAGCTCGCGCCGCTGACCATGTGGGACGAGCGGAACACCGGCACCAACCTGCCGGCCCAGATCGAGCTGTACGCCGAGGACCCGGGCGGCCAGGCGGACGCGTACAAGTTCCTGTTTCTGGCCAAGGGCGGCGGCTCGGCCAACAAGTCGTACCTGTATCAGGAGACCAAGGCGCTGCTGAACCCGGCGCGGATGATGCAGTTCCTGGAGGAGAAACTGCGTTTGATCGGTACGGCCGCCTGCCCGCCGTACCACCTGGCCGTGGTGATCGGCGGCACCAGCGCCGAGTACGCACTGAAGACCGCGAAGCTGGCCAGCGCCAAGTATCTGGACAACCTGCCGCGGCAGGGCACGATGGCGGCGCACGGGTTCCGCGACGTGGAGCTGGAGGCCGCGGTGCTGGAGCTGACCCGCGACTTCGGCATCGGCGCGCAGTTCGGCGGCCGGTACTTCTGCCACGACGTCCGGGTGATCCGGCTGCCCCGGCACGGCGCCTCCTGTCCGGTGGCGATCGCCGTGTCGTGTTCGGCGGACCGGCAGGCACTCGCCAAGATCACGCCATCCGGGGTGTGGCTGGAACGGCTGGAGACCGACCCGGCCCGGTTCCTGCCGGAAATGCTGCCGGCCGACCTCGAATCGGACGAGGTCGTGCGGGTCGACCTCGACCAGCCGATGGATGTCATCCGGCAGCAGCTCTCGCGATACCCGGTGCAGACCCGGCTGTCGTTGACCGGCCCGCTGGTGGTGGCCCGGGACATCGCGCACGCCAAGATCGCCGAGCGGCTGGACGCCGGCGAGCCGATGCCGCAGTACCTGCGGGACCACGCGGTCTACTACGCCGGTCCGGCGAAAACCCCGGAGGGGTACGCATCCGGCTCGTTCGGGCCCACCACGGCCGGCCGGATGGACTCCTATGTCGAGAAGTTCCAGACCGCCGGTGGCTCCCTGGTGATGCTGGCCAAGGGCAACCGGTCGGCGCAGGTGACCCGCGCCTGCCAGACGTACGGCGGGTTTTATCTCGGCTCGATCGGCGGCCCGGCGGCGCGGCTGGCGCAGGACTGCATCCGGCACGTCGAGGTGCTCGAATATCCGGAACTCGGCATGGAGGCGGTGTGGAAGATCGACGTCGAGGACTTCCCGGCCTTCATCGTCGTCGACGACAAGGGCAACGACTTCTTCGCCGAGGTCACCAAACCCACACTGACCATCACCCGACGGTAACTATCACCGGAACCAAAGTCGCATTTCGCCCGTCGGTGACCAACTCATCGGCTCCCCGGGGCGAAATGCCGCGAGCGAAGCGAAGCCGGCTACACAGCGCAGAAGCCGGTTACCGGGTTCATCCAGTCGGCGAGCTTGCCCTCGATCTTGCCGGACAGGTCCTTCTCGGTCTTGATGCTGTCGAAGAACTTGGCATCCGCGGCGCTCTTCGCCAGCTTGGCCGCCGACGCGGCGCCGGCCACCTGCAGGGCCGGATCCTGGGCCGTCGCGGTCTCCTTCTTGATCTTCGAGCCGACCGTCTTCAGCTTGGCCGCGGCGGCCTTCTCCGCCTGGTCCGCGGCGGCGGTCTGCTTGGCTCCCTTGCGGGCGATCATCTTGCCCATCTCGGCGTGGAACCCGTTGAGGTCCTTGGCGAAGATCGTCGACACCTTGCCGCAGACCAGCTTGGTGTCGGCTGCGTAGTCCGGCGCCGGGCTGGTCGACGGCGCGGCCGGGCTCGGCGCGGCGGCCGGAGCCGCCGGAGCGGCGGTGGTGCTCTCCGCATCGCTGTCGCAGGCGGCGGCGGTCAGCAGCACGCCGCCGAGGGCCGCGGCCAGGATGGCGCGTCGCATGGGGCAGATCCACTTCGTGAGGCGGGCCAAACCTGGCCGACGATACGTTCCGTGGCCCGGAACGTCCACTTGAGCGACGCCGATCACTCCCGAACGAGCAGCTCGTCCGCCCCGTTGCGGACGAGCTGTTCGCCCCCGTTCTGCGCAGCCTGCCCGGGACGGCTCTCGTTTCGCTGTCGTTCCGCTCTCATGGCACCGGAACGACCGGCACCGCTGGGTTATGGTCGATTGCTGTCGGCATGCGGAACGAGGGGGCTCGATGCGCTTCGGCATCCTGGGGCCGCTCTCCGTCGACGAGGACGGGCGAGAACTGCCGGTCACGGCCGGCCGTGACCGGACCGTGCTCGCCATGTTGCTGCTGCACGCGAACCGGATCGTGTCCGCCGACGAGCTGATCGACGCGGTCTGGGGCGAGGATCCGCCGGCCACCGCGCGCGGCCAGTTGCAGAGCTGCGTCTCCCGGCTGCGGCGGGCGCTGCCGGCGGTCATCATCCGCACCGATCCGGCGGGGTACGCGGTCGAGGTGGCCCCGGACGATCTGGACGCCACCCGCTTCGCCCGGCTGGTCGAGGACGGCCGGTATCGAACCGCACTTGAGCTGTGGCGCGGACCGGCGCTGGCCGGTCTGGACAGCGCGGTCGTCCGGCGGTACGCCGCGGCGCTCGACGAGCGGTATGCGGTGACCGTCGAGGACTGGGTCGCCGACGAGCTCGACCAAGGCCACGAGCGTGACCTGATCGGTCACCTGTCCGCCCTGGTGGACCGGTTTCCGCTGCGGGAACGGCTGCGCGGACAGCTGATCCGGTCGCTGGCCGCGGCCGGCCGGCGGGCGGACGCGCTGGCCGAGTACCGGCGGGCGGGGGAGATCCTGCGTACCGAGCTGGGCATCGAACCCGGACCGGAGCTGCAAGAGGTGCACCGGCGGGTGCTGACCGACGAGCCGGCGGTCTCCGCCGGGTCGGCGGTGCGCTGTCTGCCCCGTACGGTCGGCGACTTCACCGGTCGCTCCGGGCTGGTGTCGGCGCTGCGGACCCGGCTGGACGCGGCGCCGGACGGCCCGGTGGTCCAGGTGATCGACGGGATGGCCGGCGTCGGCAAGACCACGCTGGCGGTGCACCTGGCCCGGCTGGTCGGCGATCGTTATCCGGACGCCCACCTGTTCATCGACCTGCACGGGCACAGCGACCGGCGGGCCGTCGACCCGGCCGACGCGCTGGTCACCCTGCTGCGGCAACTGGGCGTGCGGGCCGAGCGGATCCCGGCGGCGTCCGACGACCGGATCGCGTTGTGGCGCAGCGAGCTGGCCCAGCGGCGGGTGATCGTGGTGCTGGACAACGCCTCCACCAGCGCGCAGGTGCGCCCGCTGTTGCCCGGCAGCGGCGACAACCTGACCCTGATCACCAGCCGCAGCCGGCTGGCCGGGCTGGACGGCGTCCGGCCGGAGTCGGTGCACGTGCTGACCGAGGCCGAGGCGCTCGACCTGTTCACCCAGATCGTCGGCGACCGGGCCCGGGACGAACCGCAGGCGGCGGCCGAGGTGGTGCGCCGGTGCGGACGGTTACCGCTGGCGATCCGGCTGGCCGGTGCCCGGCTGGCCCGGCGGCGGCGCTGGCGGGTCGCCGACCTGGTGCGGCGGCTCGGCGAGGCGGCGCTGCCGGAGCTGGCGTCCGAGGACCGTACGGTGGCGGCCGCCTTCGCGTTGTCGTACTCGCAACTGAGCGAACCGCAGCAGAACCTGTTCCGGCTGCTCGGGCTGTACCCGGGCGAGCGGTTCGAGGCGACCGTCGTGGCCGCGCTCGGCGACCTGTCCGCGGACGACGCCGAGGACCTGCTGGATTCGCTGGTCGACGTGAACCTGGTCGAGGAGCCGGAGGCGGGCAGCTACCGCTTGCACGACCTGATGCGCGAATACGCCGCGATGCTGGTCGCGGCCGATCCGGATGAGGTCCGACGGGCCGCGTTGGACCGGCTGTTCGATCACACCCTGTACTGCGCGGCCGCCCTGGCGTGGCCGCTGGAGACGCCGATGAACCGGCGCAGCCGGCGGCTCGGCCCGGCGCCGCGCCCGGATCTGTTGCCCGGACCGGAGGTGGCCGGGCTGTCCTGGATCGACCGGCAGCGCGGCAACTACATGGCGGTGCTGCTGCTGGCCGAATCGGTCGGTGCGCACCGGCAGGTCTGGCAACTGGCCCGGGCCGGGTGGCGGTTGTGGTACCTGCGGCCGTACTACGACGACCTGATCGACGCGCACACCCGGGGTCTGGCGGCCGCCCGCGCCGCCGGCGACACCGGTGCGGCCGCGACCATGGCGAACTATCTGGCCTCCGGACTGCACCGGGTGGCCCGCGTCCGGGAGGCGGCCGACCTGCTCGGTGCGGCCTACGCCGCGTACACCGAAGTCGGTGACGGCGTCGGCGCCCACATTGTGCTGGGCAACCTTGCTGTGCTTCATGTGACGCTGGGTGAGTTCGACGCCGCGGTCGCCGCGGCGTCGCAGACGCTGGCCGATTCCCGGCGGCGTCAGGATCTGGAGGCGATGACCAGCTCGCTGAACGTGCTCGGAACGGTCGCCGACCGCCGCGGTGACCGGGCCGCTGCCCTCGCCTGGTATCGGTCGCTGCTGATGGTGTCCAACGTCATCGGGTCGACGTTCGGCCTCTACCAGACGCTGACCGACCTGGGCGTCGTTCGGCTGGGCCTGGGCCATCCGCCCGGTGAACGGATCGTGCGGCTGGCCATCGCGCTCAACAACCGGTTCGGCAACCGCAGCAGCGTGGTCGAAGGTCACGTCGCCCTCGGTGCCCACTATCGGCAGCAGGGTCGATTGAGCGCCGCCGTGGCCGAGCACCGGCAGGCGCTCGACCTGGTCGGTGAGCTGGCCGAGAACCAGCTGCATTCGATCACCCGGACCGAGTTCGGACTGACCTTGCAGGCGGCCGGCGACCGGGCGGCGGCGGTGGAGATGTTCCGCCGGGCCGAAGCGCTGGCCCGG
>DASSAL010000288.1:0-17312 GCA_035685405.1 Actinoplanes sp.
CAGGTACCGGCGCAGGTTCGGACCGTGCACATAGTCCATCAGGAGCGCGAGCCGGCCCCGCTCGACGACCAGGTCGCGGATTCCCACGATGGACGGGTGCTCGAGGTCGCGCAGCGCCGCCTCTTCGCGGATGAACAGCTCGCGCACCCGCCGGTTGTCGGCGTATTCCGGCTTGAGCAGCTTGGCCGCCAGCGGTGGTCCGCCGAACCGGCTGGTCGCCCGCCGGACCACCGCCAGCGATCCGCGGCCGATCTCCTCGTGCAGGAGATATTCGCGCCCCAGCGCGTCTTCGTCGGCCATGGTTCAGGCGCCGCCGCCGGCGGTCATGATGTTCTGCGCGATCCGCTGCAACTGCTCGCGCAATTGATCCAGTTCCACCTTGGCCTTGTCCAGCGCGGCCTTCGTCTCCGGCCAGGTCTGGTCACGGAACTGCTGGGCCAGCGGGCCGTCCCACACGTCCGGGTTCGACAGCAGCTTGCCTTGCGCGTCCAGCTGCGCGATCTGATCGGTCAGGCCACCGTTGATGATCGCCTGGACCTGCTGGATCGAGGTTTTCGCCTGCTCTGTGGAGAGTACGCGTCCCGGCATTTCCGCCCCCTGTGAATGGATCATGCTACTCGATCATTGACCGCGTCCAATGGGAAATACCACCGTACTATCATCGGGGTTCACCGTTTAGGGCAACCATTTCGGGGGGACGGGTCATGGTTGATCTCCGCGGAATTGCTGAGGACGTGCCTTTTGCCTGGTCGGCGGCCACACGGCTGGCGGCCGAGCTGCGCGCCGCGGCGAGCGCCTGCGAGGGGCAGATCCCCCGGCGTACGACGATCGCGAACCAGGCCGCCGAGGAGTGGCGCGGGTTGTACGCGCGGCAGTTCGCCGACCGGATGCGGATCTGCACTGGAGACGCCCAGCGCCTGGCCACGGCGCTGCGTGAGGCCGCCAACCAGGTCGACGAGCTGGCCCGGCTGGCCCGCGAGGAGCAGAACCGGCGGGAACGGGCCCGGCAGTGGCAGCGCGAGCAAGAGAACGAGAGCCTGCTGGAACAACTCGACGACTTCATCTTCGGCGAGGACGACCTGCCGCCGGTCCCCGACCCGGTGACACCGCCCAGCTACACCTCACCGGCGCCGATCTCCACCAGCCGGGGATAAGCGGCGATGGGCACGAGTTCGGCGCGGCCGGATGACCTGGATGCTTTTGTTCGGGGCAGCCGGGCGGCGGATGACGAGTTGCGGGCGGATGGGTCACGGCTGCGGGACGCGTACTACGAGTTCGTCAGCGGGACGCGGTGGGGGCATTTCGACGCGACGTCGCTGATCAATGGGTTCGCCCAATACGTGAATCTGAATGAGCTGGATGCGCAATGGGTGGCGCAGATCGCGGCGGCGTTCCGGGCGGCCGGTGGCGATGGCGGGCTGTCGCGCCTGCCGGACGCGGCGATCGAGGCGAGTCTGCGGGCGGCCGGGCTGACCGGTGGGCGGGAGTCGGTGACGTTCGACAGCCCGGTGGCGTTCGGATTTCCGCCGACGTCGGGGTTTGCCGATGATCCGGTGAACACGGCCAGCGGCAACTTCCTGATCGCCGAGACCGAGCTGCCGGTGGGTGGGCTGGCCGGTGGCCTGTCGGTGCGGCGCACGTACAACAGCCGGTCCGATCGGGTGGGGGCGTTCGGCCGCGGGTGGTCGTCGTGGGCCGATGCCCGGTTGCTGGCCCGGGAGGAGGGCGCGGAGTACACCGGCCCGGACGGGCAGCGGGCGCTCTTTCCGCGGCAGGGTGCCGGGTACGGCCGGGTGCTGGGCGTCAACGCGGTGGTGCGGCCGGCCGGTGACGGGCTGGAGCTGGCCTGGTTCGACGGGCGGGTGTGGGTGTTCGACGCTTCCGGGCGGCCGGTCACCGCGGACAGTGGGCCGGGCACCCGGATCGAGTTCGGGTACGAGGCCGGCCGGCTGACCCGGATGGCCCATGCCGGCGGCCGGTCGGTGGAGTTCGGCTGGGC
The DNA here is from genome assembly GCA_035685405.1 of Actinoplanes sp. GTDB lineage: Bacteria > Actinomycetota > Actinomycetes > Mycobacteriales > Micromonosporaceae > Actinoplanes. The sequence continues at coordinate 2,000 of DASSAL010000288.1, forward strand.
CGGGGACCGGATCACCGCGGCGGTAGCCTCCGATCGGCGGCGGGTGGAGTACGCGTACGCCGACGGGGTGTTGACCGCGGCCGGGGATCGCCGGTACACGGTGGACGACCACGGCCGGGTGGTGGCGGTGGTGGACGCCGACGGGGTGGCCGAGGCGACCAACACCTATGACGCGGCCGGGCGGGTGCTGTCTCAGGTGTCGCGGTTCGGGCGGCTGACCCGGTTCGCGTATCTGCCCGGCGGCGTGACGGTGACCACGGGTGCGGAGGAGGACAGCCCGGCCAATACGTACGTGCACGATGAGCACGGCCGGTTGCTGGCGGTGGTGGATGGTCACGGGCAGCGGTTGTCCCGCACGTACGACGAATGGGGTAACCCGGTCGCCACCACCGAGCGCAACGGCGCGGTGTCCACCGTGGTGTGGGACGACCAGTCCCGGCCGGTGCGGCGGGTTCAGCCCGACGGCGCGGCGTTCGACTACCGGTACGACGACGCCGGCCGGGTGGTCGAGGTGGCGGCGTCCACCGGCGCGACGGTCAGCTACCGCTACACCGGCGCCGAACGGACCCCCGCCGAAGTCATCGACGCCGAAGGCGGCGTCACCCGGCTGGACGTGCGCGACGGCCTGGTCCACGAGGTCACCGACCCGGACGGCGTCACGCTGACGTTCACGTTCGACGCCGACGGCGCGCTCGCGTCCACCACCGACGTGCATGGCAACACCGCCCGGATCGAGCGGGACGCCGCCGGCCGGGTCACCGCGACCGTCACCGCGCTCGGCCGCCGGACCGAATTCCGGTACGACGCCGCCGGCCGGCTGGCCGAGCGGCGCGACCCGGCGGGCGGCGCCTGGCGGTACGAGTACTCGGCGGCCGGGCGGATCACCGCGATCGTGGACCCGGCGGGCGCGCGGCGGGAGACCCGGTACGGCCGGCACGGCAGTGCCGAGGCCACCGTCGACCCGTACGGCTTCACCAGCACCCGGCACTACCACGACACCGGCACGCTGGCCCGGCTGGTGGCGGTGGACGGCGCCAAGTGGGACTTCGAGTACGACGCGCTGTCCCGCTTGACCGCCACCACCGACCCGGCCGGCGCCAGCTGGCTACGCGAGTACGACGTGGCCGGCCACCTGGTCGGCAGCGTCGACCCGGTCGGCACCCGGCACACCGCCACCGTCGACGGGAACGGCCGGGTGACCGCGCTGAGCGACGGGCTGACCGGCAGCGCGTTCGAGTTCGACGAGCTGGGCCGCGCGGTCGCGCACACCCGCCCGGACGGCACCGCGGCGCGTGCCGGGTACGACCGGTGCGGGCGCCGCACCACGATCGAGAACCCGGCCGGCGGTGTCACCCGGGTCGAGTACACGCCGGCCGGCCGGATCCGGCGGCTCACCTCACCAGCCGGGCGGGTCACCGCGTTCGAGTACGACCCGGCCGGCCGGCTCAGCGCGCGGGTGGACGCCGGCGGGCGCCGGGTCGAGTACCGCTACGACGCCGACGGCGCGCTGGTGGCCCGGCTGCTGGCGACCGGCGGCACCGAGACGTTCCGGTACGACACCGGCGGCCGGATGGTCGAGCACCAGCGACCCGGGCGCGGCACCACGCGGTACGCGTACGACATCGCCGGGCGCGTGATCGCGGTGACCGACGCGGCCGGCGGGCATCGGCGGTTCGAGTACGACCTGGCCGGGCGGCTGGTCGAGGCGGTGGACCCGCTGGGCGGGCGGACCCGGTACCAGTACCACCCGCGGGGCTGGCTCGCCTCGGTGACCGATCCGCTGGGCGGGACCACCAGCCGCGACCACGACGAGGTCGGCCGGTTGGTGGCCGAGACGGACCCGCTGGGCCGGGTGACTCGGTTCGCGTACGACGCGGCCGGGCGGCTGATCGAGCGGGTGGACGGCGCGGGCCGGGTGGTGCGGTGGACGTACGACCGGTCCGGCCGGGTGGTGACGATGGGCGACGTCTCGTACGTCCGGGACGCCCTCGGCCGCCCGATCGAGGTGATCGAGCCCGGCTCGTACCATCACCGGTTGTCCTGGGACCGGGCCGGCCGGCTGGTCTCGCGCAGTCGCGACGACCTGACACTGCGCTGGCGGTACGGTGCGGACGGCGAGCGGACCGCGCTCGACTTGCCGGACGGGACCACGGCGACGTATGAGTACGACGGCGGCGGGCTGCTCGCCGGGCTGGCGCATCCCACCACCGGCACGATCACGATCCGGCGCGACGACGCCGGCCGGGTGGTCGCGGTGGACGGCGACGCGGTGCACGCCACCCGGGAGTACGACGAGACCGGGCTGATCGGGTACGGCTCGACCCGGATCGCCCGGGACGTCGCCGGCCGCATCACCTCGATCGGCCCGACCGCCTACCGCTACGACGCGGCGGGGCAGCTGGTCGCGGCGGGGGACCGGGGCTACGAGTACGACGCCGGTGGCCGGCTGGTGCGCGAGACGTCGCCGGAGGGTGCGGTCGCGTACGCCTATGACGCCGCCGGCCAGCTGGTGTCCCGCAACGGTGAGCCGTACGAGTACGACGGTTCCGGGCGGCGGGTGCGGGACCCGCGCAGCACGTACCGCTGGGACCGTTTCGGTCGTCTGGCCGGGGTGTCCTCGACCGATGCCGCGGTGGACGCGCTCGGCGACCTCGCCTCGGTCGGCGGGCGACCGGTGCTCTGGGACGGCGGCGACCCGTGCTGGGTGGGAGACCGGTACGTGCCGCCGCCGGTGGCCCGCACCGGGTTCGACTGGCCTGACGACCGCGATCCGTGGGGCGCGCCGGCCGAGTCGTCGCTCGGGCCGGGCTACCGCGGGGAGCTGGAGTTCGCCGGCCTCACCTGGCTGCGCAACCGGGCGTACGACCCGTCCAGCCGGGCCTTCCTGAGCACCGACCCGCTGCCGGCGGTCCCCGGCACGCCGTGGTCCGGCAACCCGTACCAGTACGCCGGCAACGACCCGGTCGGGCACGCCGACCCGCTCGGCCTGCGCCCGGTGACCGACGCGGAGCTGCGCGCGTACCGCGACGAGCTGGGCCAGAACGCGTTCGCCCGCGGCGCCGACTGGGTCGGCGAGAACTGGGAGTACCTGGCCGCCGGCGCGATGATCGTCGGCGGCGTGGCGCTGATGTTCACCGGCGTCGGCGGGCCGGCCGGGGTGGCGCTGATGGCCGCGTCCGGCGGGCTGATCGCGGGCGGGGCGAGCGCCGGCATCCAGAAGTTCGCCACCGGCGAGGTGGACTGGGGGCGGGTGGCGGTCGACGGGCTGGTCGGTGCGGCCGCCGGTGGTCTGGGCGCCGGCGTGACCGCGGCGATGACCAGTTCGGCGCGGCTGGCGGCGACCAATCCGTTCGCCCGCGAGCTACTGATCAACGGCGCCGAGTCGGTGGTGAGCGGGGGCGTCGAGCGGGGCCTGACCGGCGGCGACATCTTCAACCCGCGGGCGCTGGCCACCGACCTGCTCACCGGCGGCACCGCACCGGCACCGGGCGCCCGGCTGGGCGGCACACCGGCGGGGGAGGCCGACGACCTCGTCACCGTCTACCGCTTCCACACCGCATCCGAACCCGGGTCGCTGATGCCGAGCCTCACCCGCGATCCGCCGGAGTTCCAGGACTACATCAACCGGCAGTTCGAGGGCCCGGACGGTCCACGCCGGCTGGCGGAGGCGGTGGAGCAGCACGCGCGCGGCGACACGCGGCACAGCCCGTTCCTCAGCGTGACCTCCGATCCCGATGCGGCCGCGCGCACCACGGACCCGCAACTGAGCACCATCATCAACGGCACGCCCGGCGTGGAGGGTTTCGCCCAGGCACCGGATCTCAGCACGTTCCACGTGCCGCGATCGACGTTGTACGCCCCCACGAATCCCCTCTCCCAGTCGGAACAGGAGCTGCTGTTCCGCGGAAACAACCTGGCAGACTACCGGGTCAGCACGGTGCCGAACCCCTATCCGAGATAGCATATCGAGGAACCATGATCGACCCGTCCGAGTACGACGACATCATCGTGACCGTCGCCCATCCCTGGGGCGACGGCTATCCGACCTTGACTCAATGGATCGCCAACGGTCCGGGGCCGCGCCCGCTCGTGGGGATCGTCGCGGCCAAGCGGAAGTCGACGGGGGAGAAGGTGGACCTGGCCGAGATTCCGCTGGAGTACCACAACAGCCCGGAGTCCCGGCGCCTGCAGCGGCTCGGCGAGTTGCCGGCGCCGTGGGGCCCGCCGCCGGACGACGAGCCGGCGCCGATGGAGATTCCCGACCACATTCGCCGCCTGGTCGACTGAGTGATCACGCCGCTGTCGGATCAGCTGGCGGGGTCAGGGGAGCGGCGGCCGGGCGACCTGGACGATGTCCCAGTCGCCGTTGTGGATCAGGTAACCCCGTCCGACGCTCAGGCGGACCGGGGACCGGCGGGGCAGCGTGACGCCCAGCAGGTCGCCGTCCAGGTCGATGTTGGGGCGCAACAGCAGGCCCGTCTTCGACCGCCGCACGGTGACCGTCCAATGGCCGTACAGGGAACGCAACGAATCGGAGCGGCCGGCGGCGATCACGTGCAGGTCGGGGCGGCCCGCGGAGAGCAGCCCGGCGATGGCGCCGTCGGTGTCGTCGAAGGCTTCGGCGTCGTCGATGAACAACACCGCCGGGCCGTCCGCCGTGCGGAGTTGGGCCAGGGTGGCCGCGAGGGCGGTGGCGGGAGTGAAACCGTTCAGGTCGCGCAGCGGTGAGCGGCGGCCGCCGGTGGCCACCACGGAGACGCGCGGCTCCAGCGGGGTCGCCAGGGACAGCAGTGCCGTGCTCTTGCCGCAGCGGGCGGGACCGGCCACGAGCGCGTGCTCACCCTCGTACAGCAGCAGTTCCGCAGTGTCCAGATCGGACTCCCGTACGCCGATCGGCACGCGCCACGGCTCGTCGGCGATCGTGGGTGGCGGCAGCGCCGACAGGGCGACCTCGGACGGGAGGACGCCGATGGGGGCGGCGACGCGGGGCTCGCCGCGATATCGGCTCGAGATGTCTGAGACGGCATCCCGGGCGGGCAGTCCGACCTGCGCCTGCAGCGCGCCGGGCAGCACCACCATCCGGCCGGGCACCTTGGCCGGCACGTCCTTGCGGGTCAGGCCGGCCGCCACGTAGTCGTACGGGTCGGGCAGCCGGAACAGCCAGCGCTGGGTGGTCACCGACGCCCAGGCCGGTGGGATCGTGCTGAACCGGTCGGCGGCCACCGCGAACGAGATGCCCACCGCGGTGCCGTCGGCGTACAGGCGGGTGAGCTGGTCCATGGTGGCCAGCCCGTCGGGATCGTCGAACTCGGCGCGCATCGCCGCCAGGTTGTCGATCAGGACGACGATCCGGCGGGCCCGCCACGGTCCGTCCGCCGGGCCGCGGCGCCGGTCCAGCTGGGCGCGGAGGTGGCGGATCAGCCGGACCTGCCGTTCCCGGTCCTCGGCGGCGATCACCGCGCCGGTGTGCGGAAGGCCCTCCAGCCCGGCGAGGTCGCCGGTGCCGTAGTCGATCGCGTGCAGCTCCAGCGACGCCGGCGGCCACGCCCGGGTCAGGCTGAGCGCGATCGACCGCAGCGCGGTGGTGGTGCCGCTGCCGGTGATGCCCAGCATCAGCAGGTTGCCTTCGGCCGGGTCCCACCCGACCGGGTACTGCGCCTGCCGCCGCGGATCGTCGGCCAGCGCGACCGGTGCCCGCATCTCGTCGTGGGACAGCGATTCCAGCGCCACGGCACCGCCGAGCGGCTCCGGCCACGGCCGTCGCGGTGCGGGCAGGCCGTCCGCCGCTTCCGCGATCGCGTCCACCAGGCGAGCCAGATCGGTACGCGCGTCCGCCGCGTGCTCGGGCTCGGCCGCCGGCGCCGTCGCCGCACCGAACGTGAACGGCACCACCGCGACCGGTGCGTCCTCGGTGGCCGCGCTGACGCAGGTCACCAGCGCCGTCTGGATCGGCACCACCTCACCCGGGCCGAGCCGCACGTACGCCCGGCCGGGCCGCAACCGGCTCAGCTCGGCGGCGTCCCGGACGCCGATCACGTCCACCGAGTCGGCGGCGTCCTGCACCCGCAGCGCCACGCGCAGGTTGGTGTTGGTGCGGATGTTGTCGTTCACCGCACCGGACGGCCGTTGCGTGGCCTGGATCAGGTGCACGCCCAGGGTGCGGCCGCGCTGCGCGACGCCGACCAGCGCGGACAGGAAGTCGGGCAGTTCGGTGGCCAGGGTGGCGAACTCGTCGATCACCACGATCAGGCGTGGCATCGTACGACCGCCCCGCACGTACTCGGTCAGGTTGTCGCAGCCGGCCGCGCGCAGCTGCCGTTCGCGGTGCCGCAGCTCGGCCTCCAGCGCGCGCAGCGCCCGCTCGCCGAGCTGCTCGTCCAGGTCGGTGACCAGGCCGACGGTGTGCGGCAGCCGGGCGCACTCGTCGAACGCGGCGCCGCCCTTGTAGTCCATCAGCACGAAGGTCAGCTGGGTCGGGTCGGCGTTCGCCGCCAGCGCCGCCACCAGGCTGCGCAGCAGTTCGCTCTTGCCCGACCCGGTGGTGCCGCCGACGAGGCCGTGCGGGCCGTCGCGGACCAGGTCGAGGGTGAAAACCCCGCGTTCGGTCACCCCGAGCGGGGCGACGGCGGTGGCCGGTTCGGTACGCCGCCAGCGGTCCCGGATCGACCTCGCGTCCACCCGGGCCAGGCCGAGCATGGGCAGCAGCCGGACACCGTCCGGCAGCCCGGCACCGGCGCGCCGCAGCTCCGGGTCGTCGAACCGGGCCAGGTCCCGCGCGCAGGCGCGGGCGGCGGGCACGGTCAACCCGGCCAGCAGCACGTCACCGATCACTTCGCCTTCGCTGGGCCGGCGGACCGTGGCGTCACCGTCCGCGTCGACGATCTCGATCACCGTGTCACAGGCGGCCGGCAGCCGGTCGGCGGTCGCGGCGAGCACGATCCCGGCCACCGGCACCGGCGGCTGCACCGTCCCGAACGGTGACGCGGGCACCCAGCGGGCGGCGTTCAGCAGGTCCCGGGCCGGGGACTGGGTGCCACCGGTGAGCACGTCGGAGTCCAGCACCACCAGCGCGGTGCCGTGCGCCGCCCCGCCGGCCAGCTGCCGCAGCATCGGGTCGCTGCGCTCCCGGCCGTACGCCAGCCATCGGCCGTTGCCGTCCGGCAGCAGGGTGTGTGGCAGCCACTTGGCCCAGTCCCACTCGGGTTCGCGGCCCGGGTCGACGAACACCGCGACGGTGAGGTCGGCGGGTCCATGGTGGACCGCGGCCTGGCAGAGCAGCCCGCGGGCGACGGACAGCGCGGCGGTGCGATCGCCGGCGATGCCGACCACGCCACCGCCGGAGAGGTTTACCCCGACCGGCGCGGCGAGCAGGCGGCGAGCCTCGACCTCGGTGCCGGCGTCGCGGCGCACCGGTGGCGTCCAGTCCAGGTCCGCGATGCCGGCGTACAGGTGCAGGAAGTCCTCGTGCCGCGGCCGCCGTTCCCAGAGCCGCGTGCTGGGCAGCGTGGCCCGCCGCAACACCTCGGCCAGGTCCGGCAGCCGGTGCCGCAGCCGGTCGCGTTCCTGCTCCCCGGCCGCGGTCGCCCGGTCGTCGAACTCGGCGCGCTCGGCGTCGTACGCCCGGCGTTTGTCCGCGCCCTCCGTGCGGCTGCGACGGCGGGATTCCAGATAGGTGCCGACGCCGATCAGCGGAGAGAGCAGGGCGAACAGGCCGAACCGGAGGTCCCGGGTGACCGCCACCATGATCACTGCCAGGACCAGCGGGCCGACCGTGGAAGCGATGCTGAAGTGCGGCTTCGCCGGTTCGCCCGGTTCGCTGGGCACCACGAGTTCGCCGGGGGCCGGTGGCGCGGCCGAGCGCGGCGGCCGGTTGAACGAGACCGTGCCGCCGGGACCGACGTGCCGGTGCAGGTCCAGGCTGCGGGGCCGGTCGGCGTCGGTGACCCGGCGTACGGCCAGCGCCACGGCACCGACCAGCAGCACGTCGTCCGGCCCGATCTCGGTCTCGGCGGTGACCCGGGTGCCGTTGCGGAGGACACCGTTGGCCGATCCGAGGTCGGTGATGGTGACCCGGCCACCGGACACGGACAGCACACCGTGCTCCCGGGAGACGGTGTCGTGGTCGAGAACGACGTCGGCGGTCGGCGCCCGGCCGACCAGCCAGCGGCCGGGCGGCAGCGGGAAGGCGCGGCCGGCGTCCAGGCCGGCCACGGTGACCGCCTCGTGGGTCGGCCGGGTGGCGGCGCCCGGGTCGGCCGATGTGGACGCGGACAGGACTGCGGCCTCGTGCAGACCCGAGTCGGCGATCACCACGGAGGGGTCGACGGGGCGGCCGTCGACGGCGGCGAGCACGGGCACGTCGGTGCCGAGCGCCCGGAACAGATCGGCGAGCGTCGCGTCACGGCTGCGTAGCCGTACCTCGACCTCGCGTCCGGTGCCGGCCGGCGTGGTGCCGGCCGCGGAGAAGAAGATGTGCACGCCCACCCCGCCTGGTCGTTCAGGAGTCAGGCTAGCGGGACATCGACGGGGACGAGGAGGGCAGGCCTCGTCCCCGTCGGGGAACACGGTGCGGAATGGTGCGCGCGGGAGCCGGGCCACGCGGATGTCGTGGTTCGATCCTCCTTCCTAGGTCCGCCATGGGAGCGCTCCCATGGATACGCAGAGGACGCTAGCACTTCATTGCGGGTTTGTGAACGTCCCCAGACGACTTTCTATATTTGCTGCTCAGCTCGGTTCAGATCTGGATCTGGAAGCGCTCCCATGACACACTTCGGCCATCGTGTGAGGGAGCCGACCCCGCGACCCTTCACCGCGCCCGCTCGCTCCGCTGGCGCATCCGCGAGGAGACAACACACGCATGAAACTCGTCAGGACGAGACGCCGGACGGTCATCGCGGCCGCCGGCGTACTCCTTACCGGCGGCCTGATCAGCGTCCCCACCGGCGCCTATGCGGCCACCTCCTGTGATGTCGTCTATGTCACCAACGACTGGAACACCGGCTTCACCGCCAACGTGACGATCCGGAATCTGGGTGACCCGCTCAACGGCTGGACCATGGGCTGGACCTTCCCGAACGCCGGCCAGCGGGTGACCCAGGCCTGGTCCGCCTCGATCACCCAGTCCGGCAGCCAGGTGACCGCCACCAACGCCGCCTGGAACGGCAACGTGCCGACCGGCGGTACGGTCAACTTCGGCTTCAACGGCTCGCACACCGGCAGCAACCCGAAGCCGACATCGTTCACGATCAACGGTGTCACCTGCGGCGGCGCGCCGCAGAACCAGGCGCCCACGGTCACCCTCAGCACTCCGGCCGGCCCGTTCGAGGCACCGGCCGACGTGCCGCTCACCGCCACCGCATCCGACCCGGACGGCACCATCAGCAAGGTCGAGTTCTACCGCAACGGCCTGCTGGTCAACACCGACACCGCGGCGCCGTACCAGTACACGCTGGAAGACCTGCCGGCCGGCAGCTACACCGTGCAGGCCCGGGCGTACGACAACGCGAACGCCACGGCCACCGCGGAACGCGCGTTCACCGTCGGGGCCGCCTCCGGCCCGACCCTGATCGCCACCCCGGGCTCGGTCAGCGTCGCCGAGGGCGGCACCAGCTCACTGAACTACAAGCTCAGCGCCGCACCCAGCGGCAACGTGGCGGTCAGCCTGGCCCGGACCGGTGACGCCGACATCACCGTCTCGCCGGCCACCGTCACCCTGACCCCGTCGAACTGGAACACCGGCGTGAACGTCAGCGTCGCGGCGGCCCAGGACGCGGACACGGTCAGCAGCACCGCCACCATCACGGCCACCGCCACCGGATACGCGCCGCTCGCGGTCACCGCCACCGAGATCGACGACGACACCCCGGGCGGCGACAACGTCTACACCGAGCGGTTCCTGACCCAGTACGGCAAGATCAAGAACTCCGGGTACTTCAGCCCGGAGGGCGTGCCGTACCACTCGATCGAGACGCTGATCGTGGAGGCGCCCGACCACGGCCACGAGACCACGTCCGAGGCGTTCAGCTTCTGGATCTGGCTGGAGGCCCAGTACGGGCGGGTGACCCAGAACTGGGCGCCGTTCAACAACGCCTGGACGGTGATGGAGAAATACATCATCCCGTCGCACGCCGACCAGCCCACCGCGGGCGTGAACGGCACGCCGCAGTACGCGGCCGAGTACAACCTGCCCAGCCAGTACCCGTCGGCGTTGCAGCAGAGCGTGCCGGTGGGCCAGGACCCGCTGCGCGGCGAGCTGCAGTCGGCGTACGGGACCGGTGACATCTACGGCATGCACTGGCTGCTCGACGTCGACAACACGTACGGCTTCGGCCGGTGCGGCGACGAGACCACCCGGCCGGCGTACATCAACACATTCCAGCGCGGACCGCAGGAGTCGGTGTGGGAGACCGTGCCGCAGCCGTCCTGCGAGACCTTCGCGCACGGCGGCCCGTACGGCTTCCTGGACATCTCCATCCGGGACTCCGCCACCCCCGCCAAGCAGTGGAAGTACACCAACGCGCCGGACGCCGACGCCCGGGCCGTGCAGGCCGCGTACTGGGCGCTGAAGTGGGCCAAGGAGCAGAACAAGCAGGCCGACGTGGCGGCCACCGTGGCCAAGGCGGCCAAGATGGGCGACTACCTGCGGTACGCGATGTTCGATAAGTACTTCAAGCGGATCGGCAACTGCGTCGGACCGTCCACCTGCCCGGCGGGCACCGGCAAGGACTCCATGCACTACCTGCTGAGCTGGTACTACGCCTGGGGCGGCGCGACCGACCCGGCGGCCGGCTGGTCGTGGCGGATCGGTTCCAGCCACAACCACTTCGGCTACCAGAACCCGTTCGCGGCGTGGGCGCTGGTGAACACGCCGGAGCTGGCCAGCAACATGAGGAGCCCGTCGGCGAGGACCGACTGGACCACGTCGACGGCCCGGCAGCTGGAGTTCTACCAGTGGCTGCAGTCGGCCGACGGCGCCATCGCCGGCGGCGCGACGAACAGCTGGGACGGCTCGTACGCGCAGCCGCCGGCCGGCACGCCGACCTTCTACGGCATGTTCTACGACGAGCACCCCGTTTATCACGACCCGGGCAGCAACCAGTGGTTCGGCATGCAGGTGTGGTCGCTGCAGCGGGTCGCCGAGCTCTACCACGAGACCGGCAACGCACGGGCCAAGGCCATTCTGGACAAGTGGGTGCCGTGGGCCATCGCGAACACCACCATCGGCACGGGTGCGAGCTTCGAGATCCCGTCCGACATGCGGTGGAGCGGGGCGCCGGCCACCTGGAACCCGTCGAGCCCGGCGGCGAACAGCAACCTGCGCGTCGAGGTGATCAGCAAGGGCCGGGACGTCGGTGTCGCGGCGGCCTACGCCCGCACGCTGACGTGGTACGCGGCCAAGTCGGGCAACGCGGCGGCCAAGACCACGGCCAAGGGCCTGATCGACGCGCTGAACGCCAACGCCGACAGCCAGGGTGTGTCGACGACGGAGACCCGCGAGGACTACCGCCGCTTCGACGACACGTACGACGCCAGCACCGGCCAGGGCCTGTACCTGCCGCCGGGCTGGACCGGCACGATGCCCAACGGTGACGTGATCGCCCCGGGCAAGTCGTTCGTGGACATCCGGTCCTTCTACAAGAACGACCCGGCCTGGCCCAAGGTCCAGGCGTACCTGAACGGCGGCGCCGCGCCGACGTTCAACTACCACCGGTTCTGGGCTCAGTCCGACGTCGCCATGGCGTACGCGGACTACGGCCGGCTGTTCCCGAACGGCTGACCTCGCCCCACGACAGCGGCGGCCGGGCCTGATGGCCCGGCCGCCGTTGTCATGCGGTGCAGGTCGCGGCGGTGTCTGGCTGACGGGCCCACCGGAACGGCGATGGCGGCCGCCGCAGCGGCCGCCATCAGGGTTTCCGCACTTACGCTGTGCCGGTGCAGCTCAGCGTCGGTGTCGCACTGGAACCACTGCCGATGAACCCGAACGACGTGGTCCCGTTGGCGGCGAGCGTGCCGTTGTAGCTCACGTTGGTCGCCGACAGCGTGGATCCGCTGCTCGTCACCGTGGCGTTCCAGGCCTGCTGCACGGAGGCCGCCGCCGGGTACGTCAGCCGCACGTTCCAGCCCCGGATTCCCGCCGAGCCGGCCCGGACGGTCACGTCCGCCTGGTAGCCGCCCTGCCAGGAGTTGGTCACGGCGTACGTCGCGGTGCAGCCCAGCGTGGCCGGCGGCGTGGTGGTCGGCGGCGTGGTCGGGATGCTCGGCGGGTTCGTCGTGGGCGTGGTCGGCGGGGTGGTGGGCGTGGTCGGCGGGGTGGTCGGAGTGGTCGGAGTCGAGCCGCCGAAGTTCACGTCACTGCACAGGTAGTAGGACTGGTCCAGGTGGCTGGCCTGCCAGATGGTGTAGACCACGGCCCGGCCGGTGCGGCCGCTCAGCCGTACCGGGATCTCGATCTGCACGCCGCTGGTGACCGGCGTCCACTGCGAGGCCGGGGTGTTGCCGATCTGCGCGGCCAGTTCCAGGTCCGCCCAGCGCAGCGGCTGGGTGACCGGGTTGTAGCCGGGCCGGCTGACATACACCCGGATGTAGTCGGCGCCGTGGCTGGCCTGGTCGAAGAACCGCAGGTTGAACGAGTTGCTCAGGTTCGTGGCGGTCCAGTTGCCGACCGCGTCCAGCGCGTTGTAGCGGCCGCTCGAGGTCCGGCCGCCGCTGCACAGCGTGCCGTCCGGGATGGCGCCCTGGTGGTTGCCGGCCACCCCTTCGCGGAACAGGCCGTTCCAGTTCCACATCGCGTTGGGGTCGGCCTGCCAGGCCTGCCAACACATCGGGTCCTCGGTGGCCATCCGTGGGTTCTGGAAGTCCGAACCCCAGCGTGACCAGCAGCTGTAGTTGCGGGACGCCGGGCTGACCACGCTGCCGTGCGCGGATGCCGGTGCGGACGGGAGGACGGTGACGGTGATCGCGGCGGCGAGCGCCGCAACCAGGCTGCCGATGAGCAGCCGGGAGCGGAACGAAGACATGAGGACTCAGCACTCCAGAGAACGAAGCTGCGGGGGAAGTCGCGGAAGCTGCCCTGTGCTCCCGCCGCCGCATGGCTCCGGCCGCGCGCTGCGTCCCCAAGCCTCACAGACGGGTAGACGCCTGTCAATGAACCTCGGTCGGGGCGGCCTCGCCCGAGTAGAACCCGTAGCCGGCGTCGCCCATCGCCCGCCCGGCTTCCGGGTCGCCGCCGTCGGCCACGTACGCCGCGATCCACGCGTCCGCGCATCCGCGCAGGAACGCCTTGCCGGCCGGGCTGAGCGTCCAGGCCTCGGCCGCCTCGTGGTCCAGCGGGGCGGCCGGGTCGGCCACGTGGTGGGCCAGGCCGGCCAGGGCCAGGTCCCAGCCCAGGCCGGTCGCGGTCGGGCCGAACTGGCTCCAGAACTCGTCCGGCACCGGGCCGTAGTGCTCCAGCTCGAACTGCGCCCGGTCCTGGCCGACCGGGCTCAGCCGCACCTCGATCCAGGTGACACCGCCGCCGAACTCCCAGGTCGCCGCGTACCCGCGGGGTTTGTCGCAGTGGGTGATGGTGCCGGAGGCGTTGCCCTGGATCTGGTAGTGCCCACCTTCCTTGAGATCGCCGGTGACCGGCGCGAACCAGCGCGGGATGCGCTCGGGGTCGGTCACGGCCTCCCACAGGTCGTCGATGTCGGTGTCGTAGACCTGGCTGATCACCGAGACCCGGTGGATCGTGCCGTCGGCGTCCCGGGTCCCCACGGTCCGGGTCACCGCCTGGACCTGCTTGTGCTCGTCAATCATCGGATGCTTCCTCACTGTCGTCCGGATGCGGCGGCGCCGATGCGGCCAGGCGCCGTTGGCGTTTCCCCCTGGCCACTTCGGTGGCCAGCGCGTTGAGGTGCGGCGTCCAGAACCGGCGGAACTGTCCCAGCCACTCGTCGGCCTCGCGCAGCGCGGTGCCGGCGACCGCGTAGAGCCGGCGGGCGCCGTCCGCGCGGACCGTCGCGAAGCCGTTGTCCCGCAGCACCTTGAGGTGCTGGCTGACGGCCGGTTGGGAGACGCCGAACTCGGTCCGGATGGTCTCGGTCACCGCGCCGGAGGACTGCTCGCCCCCGGCCAGCAGCTCAAGGATCCGGCGCCGGATCGGGTCGCCGAGCACATCGAACGCGTGCATGGAAGCCACCGTATCAGACTGAGCTTATATAAGGAAGATCTTATTCGACTCATGGATGCACCCCGATCGGCCCCCCCACCCTCGTCCCAACGTGCCGATCTCGGGGAATACGGATCACTGCGCGCTGCGGATCGGTTCGGTAGCGGGCAGGATGCATCCGGAAGATCGTTGTGGAGAGGAAACACATGGCGGAGATCCATCACCTGGAATACGGATGGGTTACCCCGACGGTCAGCTACACGCTGTCGGTCCTCGGGTCTCTGCTCGGGCTCATCTGCGCGGTACGGCTGCGCAACGCCCCGACCACCGGCGGGCGGGTGTGGTGGCTTACCCTGGCCGCGGTGGCGATCGGCGGCACCGGCATCTGGACCATGCACTTCGTCGCCATGCTGGGCTTCAGCGTGGTCGGCTCGCCCATCCGCTACGACGTGAGCCTGACCGCGGTGAGCGCGATCCTGGCCGTCGTCACGGTCGGCGTCGGCCTGGCCATCGCGCTGCTCGGCTCCGGCGGCGCCCGGCTGCTCCGGATCGTGATCGGCGGCATGCTGGCCGGCCTGGGCGTGGCGGCCATGCACTACACCGGCATGGCCGCGATGCGGCTCAACGGGCACATCGACTACGGAACGCCGCGGGTGGTCCTCTCGGTGGCCATCGCCGTGGTCGCGGCCACGGTGGCGCTGTGGCTGGCGGTCACCGTCCGCAAGACCGTGGCCATCATGGCATCCGCGTTGATCATGGGTGTCGCGGTGAACGGCATGCACTTCACCGGCATGTCCGCGATGTCGGTGCGGGCGGAGCCGGCCACCGGACCGCTCTCCGGCGCGACGGCCGCGGCCCTGCTCATTCCGATCGGCGTGGCCGTGCTGTTCGGGGTGCTCGGGCTGGCGTACGCGCTGATGGCCGCGCCCACCGACGAGGATCGCGCCGGCCTGGCGTACATCGCGGCCCGGCAGGGCGAGAGCATTCCGACGGCCGCCGCCGCCTCGCCGTCCCGGCCGGCCGGTCCGTTGGCCGCGCCCGGCGCGCGGCCATCACCCGCCGCCCGCCCGGCCGCACCGCCACCGGCCCCACCGCCGCCGGCGCCCCCGGTCACGCCCGCGGCGTCCGAGGCGCCGGCCGACGACTGGCGGCCGGGGCTGGGGGCAC
>DASSAL010000289.1:0-2159 GCA_035685405.1 Actinoplanes sp.
GGATCCCGCCCCGGCCGCTCGCCGTCGACCCGCGGCCGGCCGTCGCGCACTCCGCGCCGCACCGACCCCACCCCGGCCCGCTCCGGCCGCCGGGCGGCCCGGTCGGAGGACCGCAGCTGCCAGGGCACGCTCGTCATCATCACGCCCGGGGTGAACAGCAGCCGCCCCTTGAGCCGCAGCGCGCTCTGGTTGTGCAGCAGGTGCTCCCACCAGCGGCCCACCACGTACTCCGGGACGAACACCGCGACCACGTCCCGCGGGCTCTCCCGCCGCAGCCGCTTCACGTAGTCGAGAACCGGCCGGGTGATCTCCCGGTACGGCGACTCGACCACGGTCAGCGGGATCGGGATGCGGTGCCGGTCCCAGTCCGCCTGCAGGCGGCGGGTGTCCTCCGGGTCGACGTCGACGGTCAGCGCGGTGAGCGTGTCCGGCCGGGTGGCCCGGGCGTACGACAACGCCCGCAGCGTCGGCTTGTGCACCGTGGAGACGAGCACGATCGCGTGCACCCGGCTGGGCAGCATGCCGCCCTGCTCGTCCGGCACCAGCTCCTCGGACACCCGGGTGTAGTGCCGGTTGATCGACTGCATGGTCCAGAAGATGACCGGCATCGCGATCACCACGATCCAGGCGCCGAGCAGGAACTTCTCCACCGTCACGATGATCAGCACCACGGCGGTGAAGGTGCCGCCGGTGGCGTTGATCGTCCGGGCCCGGGCGATCCGGCGCCGCTCGGCCGGGTCCCGCTCGGTGCGCAGGGCCCGGTTCCAGTGCCGGACCATGCCCCACTGGCCGAGCGTGAACGAGGTGAAGACGCCGATGATGTAGAGCTGGATAAGCCGGGTCACCGACGCGTCGAAGGCCCAGATGAGCAGCATCGCGAAGCCGGCCAGCACGATGATGCCGTTGGAGAAGACCAGCCGGTCGCCGCGGGTGTGCAGCTGCCGCGGCAGGTAGCGGTCCTGGGCCAGCACCGAGCCGAGCAGCGGGAAGCCGTTGAACGCGGTGTTCGCGGCCAGCACCAGGATCAGCGCCGCCGCCGCCTGGATGTAGAAGAAGCCGATCGACGCGTCGCCGCCGAAGACGGCCGCGCCGAGCTGGGCGATGACCGTGCGCTGCGGTTCGGTGGCGCAGTCGCCGGGGAAGCCGACCAGGTCGCAGGTGTTCTCCGCGACGTGCACGTCGGCGATCAGCGCCAGCGCGGTGATCCCGCTGAACATGGTGGTCGCGAGCAGGCCCAGCATGGCCAGGGTGGCGGCGGCGTTGCGGCTCTTCGGCGGCCGGAACGCCGGCACCCCGTTCGCGATCGCCTCGATCCCGGTCAGCGCGGTGCAGCCGGAGGAGAAGGCGCGCAGCGCGAAGAAGACCAGCGCGAAGCCGGCCAGCTGCTCGTGTCCGGGCTCCGGCTGGATGGCCCAGGCCGCGCTCTCCGCCTCCGGCGCGTCCCCGAACAGCATCCGCAGCAGCCCGGTCGCGATGAGCACCAGCACACCGGCGGTGAACGCGTACGTCGGGACGGCGAACGCCTTGCCGGACTCGCGCACGCCGCGCAGGTTGGCCGCGGCGAGCAGCCCGACCAGGCCGAGCGCGATCCCGACCCGCCACGGGTTGAGGTCCGGGAAGGCGGAGATCACGTTGTCCACCCCGGCCGACACGGACACCGCGACGGTGAGCACGTAGTCGACCAGCAGCGCGCTGGCCACGGTCAACCCGGCGAACCGGCCCAGGTTCGTGGTGGCCACCTCGTAGTCCCCGCCGCCGGACGGGTACGCCCGGACCACCTGCCGGTACGACGCCACCACGATGGCGAACAGCAGCACGATCGCGCCGGCGATCCAGGGCGTCAGGAAGAGGAACGCGGTGCCGGCCACGGTGAGCACGAGCAGGATCTCCTGCGTCGCGTACGTCACCGAGGACAGCGCGTCGCTGGCGAAGATCGGCAGCGCGATCCGCTTGGACAGCGCGGTCTCACCGAGCCGGTCGCTGCTGACCGGACGCCCGATCACCAGCCGCTTGGTGACCCTCGTCAGCAGAGACACGCCGACGATCGTAGGCCGGACCAGCCATCGTCAGCGCGCCGTCGCCGGGCTCCCGGGGAGGCGGTAGCGTCGGTGATCGTGTACATCGTGGTGATGGGCTGCGGCCGGGTCGGCTCGAGCCTG
>DASSAL010000290.1:0-10529 GCA_035685405.1 Actinoplanes sp.
GCCGGCCAGCACGTACAGGCCGACGAACCGCAGCCGCCCGAGCACCGCCTCCAGCTCGCGGCCGAGGATCCACAGGGCGTACATGGTCATCAGCAGGTGCAGCACGCCGTAGTGCAGGAACATCGCGGTGACCAGGCGGTACCACTCGCCGGCCGCGACGCCGTGCGCCGGGCCGCCGAGGAAGTACGGCGCGTACCCGATCACCGAGCCCCAGTCGGTGAGCGGGGTGCTCTGGCCGAGCAGGCCGCCCCAGCCGCCACCGGCCACCGCGGTCAGGCCGCCGGTGGCGATGGAGATCAGCATCACGGCGACGTTGATGCCGATCAGGACCCGGGTCGCGACACCCGCCCGGCCGGCCACGCTCCCGCCGAAGGCGGTGCGGGCCGACCGCTGGGTACGCCGTCCCTCCGCGACACACTCCGGGCACTGATGACCGACCGACGCCGCGTTCATGCAGTCCGGGCAGATCGGCCGGTCACAGCGGGTGCACCGGACGTAGGTCTCCTTGGCCGGGTGTCGATAGCAGACCGGGGCCGTCACCGGAGACTCGCTCATGGAACCACGTTACCCGGGGTGGATCAGTCGTTGCGGCGTTCGATCTCCACGCGCTCGATCACCACGTCCTCGCGCGGGCGGTCGCCGGGACCGGTCGGGGTGTTGGCGATCGAGTCCACCACCTTGGCCGACTGGTCGTCGGCGACCGTCCCGAAGATGGTGTGCCGGCGGTTGAGGTGCGGCGTCGGGCTGACCGTGATGAAGAACTGCGAGCCGTTGGTGCCCGGGCCGGCGTTCGCCATGGCGAGCAGGTACGGGCGGTCGAACTGCAGCTCCGGATGGAACTCGTCGGCGAACTGGAAGCCCGGTCCGCCCCGGCCGGTGCCGGTCGGGTCACCCATCTGGATCATGAAGCCGGAGATCACCCGGTGCGCGATCGTGCCGTCGTAGTACGGCCCGTTGCCCTTCTGGCCGGTGCGCGGGTCGGTGTGGTCCTTGGTGCCCTCTGCCAACTCCACGAAGTTGCGCACGGTCGCCGGTGCGTGATCCGGGAACAGCTGGAGCCGGATCGGGCCATGGTTCGTGTGCAGGGTGGCGTAAAGCTTCTCGGCCACGGGTACTCCCGTCTCGAAGACATGTCTTAGCACTTCGGATCCTCCCCCATGTGTCTGATCCGGCAGCGCGGGGGTACCGGAGAAGGCAACATGACGTGGGAGAGAACCACAGGAGGTGGGCACCGGTGTTCGCAACCATGCGACGGAAGAGCCGCAGCACGAGGATGAAGAACGAGCTCAACCAGAGCGTTGATCACTTCAGGCGGGCGGCAAGCCTCGCGGCGCAGGAGACGAGTGCGACCGTGGGCCCGAAGTGGAACGCCGCCCGGGGCCGCATGCAGCCGGCCGTGGGCCAGGCCCGCGGCGCAGCGACGAGCGGTTGGGCGAGCACGATGGCGACCCTCGCCCCGCTGGTCACGGCAGCTTCGGAGAGCGTGCGGCGTAGCAACAAGGAATCCGCGAAGGCCACCAAGGAAAGCAAGAAGCGCGCCCGCAAGAACGCGAAGAAGCTGGAGAAGCGGGCGAACAAGGCCATCGGCCGCAAGCCGGCCGGCCGGCGCACCGGCAAGCTGTTCGGCCTGGCGCTGATCGGTGCCGCGGCCGGCGCGGGCGCCGCGTACGCCTTGCGTCGCCGCAAGGCCGCGCAGTGGGACGAGTACGACCCGAGCGCCCCGATCAGCTCCACCGCGCCGAGCAGTGGCGTCGACGACGGCGCGTTCCAGCCGGACGAGCGGACCACGTACACCGAGCCCGGCGTGCACGCCACCACCACGACGACCGGCACCAGCGACGCCGCCGACCTGGACGCGCCGCTGACCACCGGCGCGACGGACCAGACCGAGTCGGCGCAGCACAGCCCGACGGTGGCCCGGATGGCCCGTGGGGCCAGTCCGGAGAAGGAGTAGGGTTTCCGCACCGAACCGCATGAGCGGAGCGCACCCGTGGCGCTCCGCTCATGCGGTTGCCGCGGAACGGCGGGCTTCGTCGGCGTCCAGCGCCGGGCCCTGCGGCAGCAGCGCGACGAGCTGCGCCGGCACCTGGCGGGGAGACACGCCGCCGTAACCGAGCCGACCGAGGAGTTCACGACCGGCGATCGGGTATCGCAGGCCGGTGTCGGTCACGATGCTCACCGTGCCGGTGCCGGCCGGCGCGTCCGGTGACGCCGCCGCCACCGCCAGCGCGCCCTTGCCGCGCGCCACGTACACCAGATCCGCCTGCACCCCACCCGGCATCGTGGCCGCGCCGCGGACCGCCACGCCAGGCGGCACGGTCGGGTCGATCCGCAGTTCGGCATGCAACCGATCCACCGGCAGGGTCATGCACACCCGTTCGGCCGGGGTGATCAGCTCCGGCACGGTAGCCGGCATCCCGTCGGCCGCGCTCAGCCGGATCCGCGACGGCGGCAGCGTGTTGAACGAGTTGTCCAGCGTCCGCGGCGGGTACGCCGCCGGCCGCGCCCGCAGCAACCGGGCCTGCACCTCGGTCACCGCGGCCGCGCCGTCGGCCAGGGCCACCGACCACTGGCTGCCGTCGGTGAGCAGCTGACCCACCCGGTATCCCGCGACCCCGGACCGGCTGCCGAACGCCGGCACCTCCGGCGCCACCAGGTCGGGGCCGAGCGGTATCGCGTTGACGAACGCGGCGGCCACCGGCCAGGGCTGCTGCGCGTTCCAGCCGAGCGCCCGCAGGCTGGCCGTCTCGCGGTCGGGCGGGATGAGGAAGCGGCGGTTGCCGGAGAGCAGGAACGTGCGATCGGTGGGATCGCGGACCAGCAGTGCGCGCGCTGCCGCCGCGGCGACCGTGCCGTCGGTGGGCCGCTCACCCACCAGCACCGTGCTCTGCGGGCGCGCGGAGCCGGCGGACGTCGCCGAACACACCGACCAGTCCGCGGTGCGCAGATCCGCCTTGCCCGGCAGCGAGTCCGGGGCCTGCGGGATGCCGAGCGGATCACCCAGCGGCACCGTGGCCAGCCGCTCCCGCGACGTGCTCACCAGCTTCGGCGCCGGGCCGTTCGCGATCAGCAGGCCGGATGCGTAGTTGAGCACCGGGTGCAGCCGGTCGTCGGACCGCAGATAGACGTACCGGGCACCGGAGCCCTTCTCCAGGAACACCACCGACTCGTCCCGCAGCTGGACCGTGCTGTGCCCGGTGAGCAGGCCGTAGATCGCCGCGCCGCCGACCGCCAGCGCCGCGATGACCAGGCTGATCAGGGCGGTGGTGCCGGCCCGGCGCAACGGCGACCGATACGCCTCGGGATCATGCGTGACCAGCGCGGACACCACTCGCTGCAGCGAGTACTGGTAGGAGTGGAGCTGGTCCTGGCGCGTCGGCACGCGGTGACTTTAGTCGATGGCCGACATGCTTAGAGCCAGTCGTTGCGCCGGAACGCCCGGTAGAGGAAGACCGTGGCGGTCACCAGCAGCGCCCACAGGATCGGATAGCTGTAGTCCCAGCGCAGCTCCGGCATGAAATTGAAGTTCATGCCGTAGATGCCGGCCACCGCCGTCCACACCGTCGCGATGCCGGCCCAGGAGGCGATCTTGCGCATGTCGTTGTTCTGGTCCACCGTCACCTGGGCCAGCCGCGCCTGCAGGATCGAGTTGAGCAGATCGTCGTACGAGACCAGTTGTTCCACCGTACGGGTGAGGTGATCCTGCACGTCCCGGAAGTACCGGCGGATCTCCTTGGGCACCAGCCGGCTCTGCGTGTTGGTGATGGTGGCCAGCGGCCGCTGCAGCGGGACCACCGCCCGGCGGAACTCCACCAGCTCCCGTTTCATCTGATAGATCTGCTGGACCCGGCCGCCCTCACGGGAGAACGCCGTCGCCTCGATGATGTCCAGATCGGCTTCCACCCGGTCGGCCACCTCGAGGTAGAGGTCCACCACCCGGTCGGTGACCGCGTACGCCACCGCCCACGGACCCTGCTCCAACAGCACCGCCCGCTCGGTCTCCAGATCGGCCCGCACCGGCGCCAGCTCGGAGGCGTCGCCGTGCCGGACGGTGATCACGAACCGGTCCCCGATGAAGATCATCACCTGGCCGGTCTCCACCACCTGGGAGTTCTCGGTGAGCTCCCGGTGCGGTACGTACCGCGCGGTCCGCAGCACCAGGAAGTGCACCGCGCCGAACTGCTCCAGCTTGGGCCGCTGCTCGGCCTTCACCGCGTCTTCGACGGCCAGCTCGTGCAGCCCGTACGACTGGGCGATGCCGGCCATCTCGGCCGCGGACGGCTCGTGCAGACCCAGCCAGACGAACGCGTTCTCCCGGTCCCGGGCCTGGCGCAGCGCCTCGTCCGGGGTGAAGTCGCCGGGCTCGCGTTTGCCCTGGATGTACAGCGCGCAATCCACCACCGAGCTGCCGCCGGGCCGGCCTCGGGCGGTGTCGGCCGGCTGCCCGTCGGTGCTGCCCAGGATGCGGTTCATCGCGCGGACGGGAGCCGTCCAGGCGCGCGACAGCGACCGGTTGACGCCGTTGCCCTCGGTCATCGCGGATCCTCCCGGCCCGGTCAGGGGCGGATCTCCTCGATCGCCTCGGCCAACCGTCGTACGCCCTCGTCGATCTGGTCGACGGTCACCGCCGAGAACGCCAGCCGCACCGAGCTGCGGCCGCCGTCGAGCCGGAAGTCGGTGCCCTTGACGATGGCCACACCCTTCTTCATCGCCACCGGGAAGAGCTTGTGCACGTCGACGAAGTCGGGCAGGTCCACCCAGAGGAAGTAGCCGCCGTCCGGTT
Organism: Actinoplanes sp.; assembly: GCA_035685405.1. Lineage (GTDB taxonomy): Bacteria > Actinomycetota > Actinomycetes > Mycobacteriales > Micromonosporaceae > Actinoplanes. The sequence continues at coordinate 4,784 of DASSAL010000290.1, forward strand.
CGGTGAAGACGGCGCCCGGGATGTGCCGGCGGATCGCCTCGGCCAGCACCCGGGCCCGCTCGCCGAGCGCCTTGGTGACCGTGGCGATCGAGCGGTCGATGTCACCGGAGATGCAGAACTGATGCACGATCGCCTCGGACACCATGCCCGGCGAGATGTACAGGTTGGTGGCCTTCTTGGCGATGGCGTCGATCAGTGCCGCCGGCCCGACCAAGTAACCGACCCGCACACCGGGGCACACCGTCTTGGTGAAGCTGGACGCGTGCACCACCACGTTGTCGGTGTCCATGGACAGCATCGACGGCAGCGCCTCGCCGCGGAACCGGATGTCGACGTACGGGTCGTCCTCGAAGATCACGAAGCCGTGCTGGGTCGCGAGCGCGAGCAGCTCGCGGCGCTTCGCCTCGGACAGGGTGACGCCCGCTGGGTTCTGGTAGTTCGGGATGATGTGCGCCAGCTTGGGCCGCAGGCCGGCCTCCAGCAGGCCGCGGAGCTCGTCGACGTCCACGCCGTCCGGCTGGATCGTCACCTGGTGCACCTTGGCACCCAGGTTCTGCAGGCTGAGCAGCGTCCGGTCGTAGGTCGGATTCTCCACCACCACGTCGTCGCCGGCCGCCACCAGGTGGTTGAAGAGAAATGCGTCGGCCTGCAGCGAGCCGTTGGTCACGATGACCTGTTCCGGCGCGACCCCGTGCTTGTCCGCGATCCACTGGCGCAACGGCAGGTAACCCACCGAGGTGCCGTACGCGGTCATCCCGGCCGGATCGGCGTCGAACGCACGCTGGGCCGCCGCGGCGAGCCCCTTCACGTCGATGATGTCCAGGGACGGCGCGCCACGGGCGAACGAGATCAGCTGATCAGCGGTCATGGCGACTAGCTTACGAGCCGCGCCGCGCCGCTCGTCCGGCACCGCTATCCTCGGCAGGACCCCCAGACCGAGGAGAGACATGATCGGCTTGGTCCTCGCGGCCGGCGCCGGACGCAGGTTGCGGCCCTACACCGACACGCTGCCCAAGGCACTCGTGCCGGTGGACGGTGACACCACGATCATGGACATCTCGCTGCGCAACCTGGCCGCGGCCGGGCTCACCGACGTCACCGTCGTGGTCGGCTATCGCGCGACTGCGGTCGAGGAGCGCAGGGACGCGTTCGAGCAGAAATACGGCGTACGCCTCAGCCTGGTGCACAACGACAAGGCCGAGGAGTGGAACAACGCGTACTCCCTGTGGCTCGCCCGCGAGCATTTCGCGCAGGGCGCGTTGCTGGTCAACGGCGACACCGTGCATCCGGTGAGCGTGGAACAGACCCTGCTGGCCGGTCGCGGACCCGGGATCCTGCTGGCCGTCGACAGCCTCAAGAAGCTGGGCGAGGAGGAGATGAAGACGGTCTTCTCACCCGCGGGCCAGCTCACCAGAATCACGAAGCTGATGGACCCGGCCGACGCGTTCGGCGAATACATCGGCGCCACCCTGATCGAGCCGGAGGCGGCGGCGGACCTGGCAGACGCGCTCCGGGCCACCTGGGAACGTGACCCTAACCTCTACTACGAGGACGGCTATCAGGAGTACGCGGACCGCGGCGGTGAAGTGCGCGCCGCCGAGATCGGCGACGTCTCGTGGGTCGAAGTGGACAACCACGACGACCTGGCCAAGGCCCGGGAGATCGCATGCCGTTACTAGCCCGCACCGTGCAGACCCCGCTGCACATCGAGGTCCGGCGTGGCGCGGTCGGTGACCTCGGCCGGATCCTCGCCGACGGCCGCATCTCGGCCGGCGGCGACGTGGCCGTGGTGGTCGGGCCGGGGCAGGGCCAGCGGATCGCCGACATGATCCGGCCCTCGCTCGGTTCGGCGGACGTCTACACCACCGCCGGCGGCACCCTGGACGCCGCCCTGGAACTGGCCGCCAAGCTGCGCGCCCGGTCGTACGACGCGGTGGTCGGCATCGGCGGCGGGACCACGGTGGACACCGCGAAGTACGCCGCCACCCGCTGGGCACTGCCGATGGTCTCGGTGGCCACCAGCCTGGCCAACGACGGTGTGGCGTCCCCGGTGGCCAGCCTGACCAACGACGGCATCAAAGGCTCGTACGGGGTGCACATCCCGATCGCCGTGATCGTCGATCTGGACTTCGTCGAGGCCGGGCCGGAAGCGGTCAGCCGGGCCGGCATCGGTGACGCGATCAGCAACATCAGCGCGCTGGCCGACTGGGAGCTGGCCCGCCAGGTGCGTGACGAACCGGTGGACGGGCTGGCCGCATCGCTGGCCCGGATGGGCGCCGAGGCGGTGCTCACGCATCCCGGCGACATGAGCGACGACGGGTTCGTCACCGTGCTCGCGGAGGCGTTGATCTCCAGCGGGCTGGCGATGGCGGTGTGCGGCAGCAGCCGGCCGTGCAGCGGCGGCTGCCACGAGATCATCCACGCCACCGACTCGCTCTATCCGGACACCGCCTCGCACGGCGAGCTGGCCGGACTGGGTGCGCTGTTCTGCACGTTCCTGCGCGGCGACGACCGCCGGTTCGCGCAGATGTCGGCATGTCTGGCCCGCCACCGGCTGCCCCGGACTCCCGCCGACGTCGGCCTGGACCCGGACCAGTTCGTTCGGATCGTCGAGTTCGCCCCGCGCACCCGCCCGGACCGGTACACGATCCTCGAGCACCTCGAGATGAGGCCCGATGAGATCCGCCAACGACTGGCCGAATATGTCGACGCCGTCGCCCGAAGCTAGGCCCGCGCCCACCACGGCCGACTTCCTCGCCGTCAACCGTGGCGGCGGCCTGTTCAGCGAGGCGGTGAGCCAGCGCCTGGGCGCCCGCATGGCCGTGGTCGCGTACCGGCTCAAGCTCGCGCCCACCGTGCTCACGGTCGCCAACCTGGGCCTGGGCTGCCTGGTGTCGTTCGCCGTGGTGGCCGCCGCCGAGCCGGTGGCCGACGGCCGCATCTGGGCCTGGCCGATCGGCCTGCTGGCGCTGATCGGCTGGCAGATCGCGTACGCCCTGGACTGCTCCGACGGCCAGCTCGCCCGGGTCACCGACCAGACCAGTCCGGCCGGTGCCCGGGTCGACATCCTCTGTGATGTGGCCGCTCAGATCGCTCTGGTGGCGGCGCTGTCCGCGGTGGCCGAGGCGCAGGTGCCGGAGACGCCCGGATGGCTGCTGGCCGCGTTCGCCGGCACCTGGATGGTCAACCTGGTCACCTCGGTGATGCAGGCCGGCCCGTCGGCCGCCAGCATGGTGACCAGCACGTCCCTCCCGGTCCGCGTGGTCAAGCTGGTCCGCGACTACGGTGCCGTCGTGTTCGTGGCCGGCGCCATCCTCACCGTGGCCCCACAGTGGACGATCTGGGTGATCGGCATCTTCACCCTGATCAACGCCGCTTTCCTGGCCGCCAGCATCGCTTTCGCCGGCCGAGAGGCGTTACGCCACTGACCTCGGGTCACGCGGCGGGCACGCCCAGCGTGGCGCCGATGTGCTCGACGATCATCCGGCGGCCGGCGCGCGCCTCCGGTACCGGCAGCAGCGGATACACGTGCAGGGCGCCAGGTTCCTCGTGGTAGGTGAGCGGCGTGCCGGCCGGGAGGCGGTCGCGCAACGCGCGGCAGTCGGGCAGGGTGATGTCGCGCGTTCCGACCAGCACCTGCACCGGCGGGAGCCGGTTCAGGTCACCGAAGAGCGGGCTGAGCCGGGGGTGCCGCAGCGGCAGGCCGCCGGCCCATGCCTCGGCGAGCGGCCGCAGCCCGGGGCGGGCCAGCCACGGATCGTACGGCTGCACCTCGCCGATGCCCGGGTTGGACAGCGACAGGTCCAGCCACGGCGCGACGAGGGTCAGGCCGGCGACACCGCCGGCCTCTCCGGCCACCGCCTGGGCGGCCAGCAGTGCGAGCCCGCCGCCGGCCGAGTCACCGGCCAGGTAACACCGACGTCCCTGCCGGGTCACGTCAGCGATCACCCGAGTGACGAACTCGAGCGCCTGCAACCCGTCGTGCGCCGGCGACAACCCGTAGATCGGCACGTGCACGTCGTGTCCGGTGTGCGCGGCGAGGTGCGCGACCAGGAACCAGTGTTGCTTGACGATCTCGCTGGTGTACGCGCCGCCGTGCAGGTAGATCACCGCGTCGCCGGTGCCGGCCCGCCGGGATCGGATCGTGTACCGGTCGAAGCCGTGGATACGTGAACAGCCGACCTGGTAGCGCCTCGTCAGCGCCCGCGGGGGTGCGGCGGACCCTTTCCGCCGGGAGAGGGTCCGCCGGCCGCCGGCCGGGGTCCGGAACTTGCGGTTGCGGGCCAGCCGCGCGTAGCCCGCCACCACGTGCATCTGCCAGCTCGACACCCCGCCGGCCGCTTCAGACGCGCACCGGGATCGCGGCGCTGGTGCCGAGCACCTTGCCCTCGGCGTCCAGCGCGTCCGCCACCACGTACTCGGCCATTCCCGGGATGGTCAGGGTGGTCTCGAAGCCGCTCCGGGCCGCCTCGGCCGACTGCCCCAGCTCCTTCGGCTGCCCGCCGGCGCGGGCGCGCCACTTGGCCACCTCCGTGGTGCCGTTCCAGCTCACGCTCACCACGACCGAACCGCCGTCGGTGGCCAGGCCGAGGGCCGGCTGGTCGAGCGGCACACCGACCCATTCGGCCTTGTACGCCCGGTACGACTGGTTGTCCAGCGGCAGGTGGCCGTTCAACCGCACCGTCCCGTCTGCGGTGTACTCGGTGAAGTGCGGCATCTGGCCCCACCCGATGAAGTTGCCACCGTCGGCGAGTTCCCGGAAGCTGCCCTGGGTCGGCGCCGACAGCTTGTCCGGATGCACGAACTCGCGGACGAACGTCGCCGTCCGGGCCTGCTCGTCGAGGCGCAGCACCAGGCCGCGGCTGTACTCGCGTTCCTTGGTGATGCCCGCGCCGTTGTCGAACAGGCCGTACGAACCGTCGCGGCGGCGGCGGAAGTCATGCTGCCAGGAGAAGGAGGCGTTGGGGCCGATGGTGAAGTCGGACTTCTTGCCGCCGAGGCGCCACATCACCTCGCCGGTCTCCTTGTTGATCTTCATGCACGACCAGGTGTGCCGGGCCGAGATCAGCAGGTGCCCGTCGGCGTCCAGGCCGACCGAGTTGGGGTGGAAGTAGTCCCAGGGCAGGTGCGCCGATTCGCCCTTAGGCAGCGGCGCGTACGACTCGTCGAGCGAGAGGTGCTCGCGGGCGCGCCACTCGAAGACCCGCTTGCCGGTGGCGATGTCGATCTCCTGGATCACACCGTCGTGCAGCACACCGTCGGCCGGGCCACCCATGGCGGTCAGGTCGAACGGCACCGGGTCGTACACCCAGAACAGCGCGGTGTTGCGCGGCGTGATCACGAAGTCGTGCTGGTCGGCCTGTTCGGTGCCGGCCGCGCGGACCCGGCTGATCTCCCGGTAGTTCCGGTCGGCGATGACGAACTCGCCCTGGCCGACGCCCTGGCCGCCGGTGCCGCCGATGGTGCCCTCCCACCAGGTCAGCACGGGCTTGTTGCGATATTGCTGGACCTTGAAGTCGATGGCCACGGTGGCCGGGTCGGGCACCTTGCGGAACCAGACCGGTGAGCCCTTGTCGTCGACCATCAGCGGACCCCAAAGCCCGGCACCGGAGGCGGGGGTGAGAAAGATGTAGCCGGGCGCGGTCGCGTTGGCCGGCACGGTGATCGTGACATCGGGCAGCGTGCGCAGGTCGGGCCGGGATCGGTACTTGGGCGGGCCGGCCTGCGCGGGCTCGGGCGCCGCCTC
>DASSAL010000291.1:0-18883 GCA_035685405.1 Actinoplanes sp.
CTGTTCATCCGCGAGGAAGCGGCGCTGCGCGACCTGGACCACCCGTCCATCGTCGGCATCCGCGACCTGGTCGTGGAGCGCGGGCGGCTGGCCCTGCTGATGGACTACGTCGACGGCCCCAACCTGCGCCGGTACCTGAGCGAACGCGGCGGCCGGCTGCCGGTCACCGAGGCCGCCTGGATCGGCGCGCAGACCGCCGCTGCCCTGGCCGTGGCGCACGCACAGGGTGTCGTCCACCTCGACCTCAAGCCGGAGAACATCCTGGTGGTCGCCGGCACCGATCCGGTCCGCATCCGGATCTCCGACTTCGGCGTGGCCGCGCTGTTGCTCGACGCGGACCGGCAGGCGGTAGGCGGGACGCCCGGGTACGTGGCGCCCGAGGTGCAGCACGGCGGTGCGGCGACGGCGGCTGCCGACGTGTACGCGCTGGGCGTCGTGCTGCGGGAGATGCTCGGCGACGAGGTGCCCGAACCACTGGCCACCCTGATCGGCACCTGCCTCGATCCGGATCCGCGTGCCCGTCCGTCGGCGCGCGCCCTGGCCGTACACCTGCGCCGCACCGGTACGGCCACCGCCACGCCCGTGCCGGGACCGGCGCCGGAGCCGGCGCTGCCGGATTCCGGACAACGGGACACCCGGCTGCGTAATGGCGGGGCGCCGCCGGTGGATGAACCGCCGCCCCCGGCCGAGCCGTCCCGGTCCCGCTGGCGGCGCGGTCCGCTGATCACCCTGGGCGCCGGCGTGGTGGTCGCCGGGGTCATCGCCGGGCTCACCGTGAACGCCGCGGCCGATCAGCACCGCGCGGTGAACAACGCGGCAATCATCCCGGCGATCACCGCCGGCACCAGCGCCCCGCCCACCTCGGCGGCGCCGCCGGTGTCCAAGCCGCCGACTGAGGACCTGGCCGAGAGCCCGCCGCCGGACCGGACCCGGGCCACCTTCGCCGGGCACGTCGACGACGGTGGCGGCACGCTGGCCATCTCGCTGCGTGACGGGGTGGCGATCGCGTACATCTGCGACGGCAAGCGGGTGGAGGCATGGCTGAAGGGCACCGCGGCGAACGGCAAGCTGACCATGACCGGCAAGGGCGGCGCGACGATCGACGGTACGTTCGACAGCCGCCGCGCGCGCGGAGAGGTGACCACGAAGGGCCGCACCGACACCTTCAGCATCGCCGTCGCCAAGAAGCCGTCCGGGCTCTACCGGGCCGCCGCGCGGGTGCGCAACGCCGAGGTGGTGGGTTCGTGGATCGTGCTGCCCGACGGCAGCCAGGTCGGCGTGATGACCGATGACGGCGTACCGGGACCGGCGCCGGCGCTGGACGTGACCGGCCGAGCCACCACCGTGGACGGCACCCGGGTGACCGCGTCCACCATCGACGTCGACACCGGTGAGGGCTTCTGACCGTGCGGGCACGCTGGTGGGTGCCGGTGACGGCCGGCATCGGCGTGGCCGTCGTGCTGGGTGTGTACGGCCGGCTGCACCAGCCGCCGGACGTGGTGGTGGACTTCCCGTTCAAGGTGTGGCTGGCCTCGGGCGCGGCGCTGCTGGCGGTGCTGCAGGTGCTGCTTGCCCTGGCCATGTACGGCAAACTGCCCGGGGTGCCGGCCGGCCCGCCGCTGGCCCTGGTGCACCGCTGGACCGGCCGGCTGACGCTGCTGCTGTCGCTGCCGGTCGCCGTGCACTGCCTGTACCTGCTCGGCTTCCGCTCCGGTGAGCCGCGGGTGCTGATCCACTCGCTGTGCGGCTGCCTGGTCTACGGCGCGTTCGTGACCAAAATGCTGCTGATCAGCCGGCCGGAGAACGACGGCGGCTGGGCGATCCCGGTCGCCGGCGGCACGGTGTTCGCCGCCATCACCGGTGCCTGGCTGAGCTCGGCGCTGTGGTTCTTCACTCGGTGACCCGAGTGAATCATGCCAACTTTGATTAACCTGAGGTTACTGACTGTTCATGTCCGCGGGCGACTCGTACGCTGTCGCCGTTGTAACGGAAAGTGACATGGCGGGCGTCCTCGTAGCGCGCGTCCGGTATGCGGGGCAGGCAGATGACCGGACCAAATGTAATCGGAGCACCAAGAAGAGACCCGTGGACAGTAGCCGTACACAGCGGTCCGGCCGACCCGTATGGACGGGCGGCTGCTGACCGTCCGTTAGGAAGCGGAATCTTGATCGACGAGTGGCGCGTGCTGACGTGTCTCTCCGTGATCAGAGATCGGCATACCCTCGCCCAGCCGGTGTGGGTGGCGTTCCCGAAATCCGGAGTGGCCCGGACGGTGCGCCGGCGGGTGCTCTCGGTGCGCGCCGACGAGGGCAACGACGTGGCCGTCCTGGTGCTGGCCGAGCCGGCGCCGGCCGGGATCCGGCCGGCGCGACTGCTCTGCCCGGAGGCCGCCGACCTGGTCGGAGAGCGGTGGTGGGCGTTCGGTTTCCCGGCCGACGCTCCGTTCGGCAGCGACGCGCACGGGGTGATCGGGGCGTCGCTGGCGTACGGGTGGCTGCGGCTGGAGGCCGAAGCGCCACGCGCGATGAAGGAGGGCTTCCTCGGCGCGGGCATCTGGTCACCGCGGTTCGAGGCGGTGGTCGGTGTGCTCGGCCGGGTCCACCCGCTGCGAGAGACCGACGGCGAGGCGGTCGCACTCACGCTCCTCCAGGCCGGCCTGGATCTGCCGGAGGAACAGCTGCACGCGCTGGCCGGTTGGTCGGTGCTGGACGCCGGGGAGTCGGCGCTGGCCGCCTGGGGCTGGTCATTGGACACCGATGCCGAGGCCGGCCGGCATTGGCGCCCGCGGGCCCGTGGCGTGGCGGTCGAGTCGGAGGCCGGGTACCGGTTCCGTGGCCGCCGGGCAGCGCTGTCCGCCGTGGTGGACTGGCTGGACCGGCCGGTGCTCGACGACCGCGTGCTGGTGGTCACCGGCTCGCCCGGCGTGGGCAAGTCAGCGGTGCTGGGCCGGGTGGTCACCACCGCCGACACCGGCATCCGGGCGGCGCTGCCGGACGACGACCACAACGTCATGGCGAGCGTCGGTTCGGTGGCGTGCGCGGTGCACGTCAAGGGCAAGACCGCCATGGACGTCGCCGTGGAGATCGCCAGAGCCGCCGCGGTGCGGCTGCCGCGCGCGGTCACCGAGCTCGTTCCGGCATTGTGCCGCCGTCTCGCCGACCGGCACACCCCGCGGTTCAATCTGGTGCTGGACGCCCTGGACGAGGCGGTGAGCCCGGACCACGCGCAGCAGATCGTCGAGGAGATCGTGCTGCCGATCGCGCGAACGTGCGGCGCGGTCGGCGCTCAGGTGGTCGTCGGCACCCGGCGCAGCGACGACGGCGGCGACCTGATGCAGCTGTTCGGTCCGGATGTCGCGGTGATTGACCTGGACAGCGAGCAGTTCTTCGAAGTGGACGACCTGGCCGCGTACGCCCTGGCGACGCTGCAGCTGGCCGGGGCGGAACGCCCGGGCAACCCGTACGCGGACGACCGGATCGGCGCGCCGGTGGCCGCCCGCATCGCCGACCTCGCCGACCGCAACTTCCTGGTAGCCGGCCTGATCGCGCGCCGGCACGGGGTTTACGACAGCACGCCGATCCACCCGAACGACCTGTCCTTCCCGCCCGATGTCGACGCCGCGCTGGAGGACTACGTGCACCGCCTGCCGCCGGTCGGCGCCGCGCCTGCCAAGCTCGCATTGACGGCTCTCGCGTATGCACATGCGCCGGGCCTGAGCCTGGACCTGTGGCAGGTGGTGCTGGCGGCGCTGGGCGCCGCGACGATGCTCTCCGACCTCGAGGAGTTCGCCCGGTCCTCGGCGGCGAACTTCCTGGTCGAGTCCAGCGGCGGATCGGCCGGGCGCCGATTCCGGTTGTTCCATCAGGCGCTCAATGACGCCCTGCTGCGGGAACGGCAGCAGCGCGGCACCGCGCTGAGCGACCAGCGGATGATCAGCGACCGGCTGATCCGGCACGGCCGGACCGGCGGATGGTGCGGTGCCGACCGGTACCTGCTGCGCTCGCTGCCGGAGCACGCGGCCGCCGGTGGGCTGATCGACGAGCTGCTGATCGACGACCAATTCCTGCTGTACGCGGATCTGCCGCGGCTGACCCCGCCCGCCGACTATGCCCGCAGCATCCTCGGCCAGCAACGCGCCCGGCTACTGCGGCTGACCCCGCAGGCGGCCACCGCCGGCCCGGCGGAGCGGGCCGCGCAGTTCAGCGTCACCGCAGCCCTGGAAGGTCTGGACGCCCGCATGGTGGTGGACCGCAGCGCGCCCTACCGGGCGGCGTGGGCGGCTGTGCAGCGCCGGCTCGAGTGGGCGATTCTCGAGGGACACACCAGCGCTGTCGGTACGGTGTGCGCGCTGACGACGCGCAGCGGCCGCGTCATGCTGGCCAGTGGTGGCAGCGATGGCACCGTACGAATCTGGAATCCGTACACCGGCCAGCAGGACCGCGTGCTGCTGGCCGGCAGCGCGGTGATCGCGCTGTGCCCGGTGCCCGTCGGTGGCCGCACCCTGGTCGCCTCGGCCGGCGCCGACGGCGTGATCGTGTTGTGGGACCCGGACACCGGGCAGCAGCGCCACGCTCTGCACTGCGAACCCGGTCAGATCCGCGCGCTGATCACGGTCAGCCTGGCCGGCGAGGCGTGCGTCGGCATCGCCACCGCCGACGGCACGCTGACGGTCTGGGACCCCGCGGCGCAGCGCCGGCAGGTCTGCGCGATCCACTCGGACAAGATCACCACAGTCGTGGACGGCGGCGGCGGGCACGTGGTTGCCGGCGGGCTGGACGGCAGCATCGAGATGTGGGAGCTGCACCAGTTCCGGCGCCGGTGGGCGGTGCCCGCCCACGACGGCCATGTGACCGCACTGTGCCTGATGTCCACTCCGGAGGGTGACATCCTGGCCAGTGCCGGCAGTGACCACACGGTGCGACTGTGGGATCCGGTCTCCGGTCAGCTGCGCAGCACGCTGGATTGCCCGCGCCAGGTCGTCGAGGCGCTGTGCCCGTTGCATATCCGCGGCCGGACGATCCTGGCCGCCGCGGACAGCGGCGGACTGATCCGCCTCTGGGACCCCCTCACCGGCCAGCAACGGCGCAGCCTTCCGGATCAGCACCTTCCGATCCGGGACCTGTGCAGTGTCGACGTCCAAGGTCGCGTGCTCCTGGTGTCGGTCGGCGACACCGCCGTCCGGCTCTGGGATCCGGACGCCGGTGCCCGGGAGGGCGGGGGCACCGCAGGATCCGCGGAGATCACCGCGCTGGCTGCGGTCTGGCAGGGCAGCAAGGAGGTGGTCGCATGTGGCTGCGGCGACGGTTCGGTGCGGCTGCGCAGTGCCGCCACCGGCGACGAGCTGCGCGTGCTCACCGGGCACGATGGTCCGGTGACCGGGCTCAGCACGCTGTTCGCCTTCGGCGACGTGATGCTGGCGTCCAGCAGCACCGACCACACCATCGGCGTCTGGACCCTGAACGCCGCCCGGCAGCGGCCCCACCGGGACTACCGTCCGGGCTGGTCGGACGCGGTCAGCGCAGTCTTCGTCCACCGCCAGGTGTTCCTGGCGTGCGCCGGCGAACGCGGCACGGTGCGGTTGTGGGACCCGTACACCGGGCGGGAACGGCGTCGGCACCGCACCGGCCTCTTCCGGCGCCGGGCGCACGCCCACGCCGTCGGGGTGTCGGCGCTGTGCGCCATCCCGTCGCGCAGCGGCACCAGGATCGCCTCAGCCGGCCACGACGGCACGGTCCGCATCTGGAATCTCGATACCGGCCGCCAGGAACTGGCCTTCGCGGACCACAAGGGCCGGGTCCGCGCCGCATGCGCGCTCATGCTGCGCGGTCAGGAGCTGATCGCGTCGGCCGGCGACGATCAGGTGATCCGCATCTGGGACACCGGCACCGGCGTAGCGCAGGTGGTTCTGCAGGGTCACACCAGCCGGGTCACGGCGGTGTGTCCGGTGACCGCGAACGGCCGCCTGCTGCTGGCGTCGACCAGCATCGACGGCACCGCACGACTGTGGAATCCGGGGACCGGCGCGCTGGAACTGACCATCCCGGTCCATCACGAGGCGACCGCCTGTGTGGCCACCGGCGACTGCCTGATCGTCGGCCTGACGGCCGGAACACTGGCGATCGGTCTCAATCTCTGATGTGGTCGACCTTCCGAGGTCCGGTGGATCGGCCGCGCGCGCATCCCGATCCACCGGCCTCCGGGCTCAACTCTTGCTCAACGTCCGCCGGCTGAACGACGGACTCACCCCGCGGGCGGCCGCCTGCGCGGTGTCGTTCACATCGATCAGGTGGTCGCGGTTGTCGGCATCCCGGTAGACGACCCAGGCGTCGTCACCGCCGTTGGCCGTGTACGGCACCGCCGTCACATCCGTGCTGGTGATGATCGGGTTGTCGGGGAAGACGTGCGACCACTCGTCGTACTGGTTGCTGCCCTGCGCGGTCTCCGTGGTGCGCCAGATCTGATCGTCCGTACCGCGGGCCATCACCGTCACCCGGGCGGAGGTCCGGCTGAAGATGGCCGCGGGAGATCCGGCCACACCGCTGGTCACCACGGTGGTCCAGGCCGGCTCGAAGACACCGGCGGTGTCCTGGCCGATGGTGATCATCTGCTGGTCCGCCGTGGTGGCGAACACCCGCAGCCGGCTGCCCGGGTACACCACGACCGCGGGTCGTCCGGCGATGGTGCGGTCGGCGCCGACGGTCACGCACCCGGTCAGCGCCACGCCGGAGTAGAGGGCGGTCTGCAGGTTGCCGTCGCCGTCCGCCGCGAAGATGCGGACGCCGTCCGGTCCGGGCACGGTGACCGGGTCGCCGGTCAGGTTGCCGACGCCGGTGCTGTGCCAGGCCCCGAAGGTGCCGGTGGACATCTCCGGCAGGATCGTCAGCTCACCGCGGGCGCCGATGCCGAAGATCACCAGGCGGCCGTTGGGCAGACTGGCCATCGCCACGCCGCCCAGATCGGGTCCGCCGTGGTTGACCCACGGACCCCACGCGGTCGTCTCCGTGCCCAGCTCGGTGCGGATCCACAGGTCACCCGTGGTGGAGCGGATCGCCACCACGCCCTTGCCCTCGAGGGTCTGCCCGATCGCCGGCCGGCCGGTGAGGACGGCGTCCGCCGGGCCGTCGGCCACCCGGTAGACCTCCGACATCAAGGCCGGGTCCGGCTGGGTGATCAGCCGCGGGCCGCCGACGTTGTCGACGTACGCATAGCGGATCGGCCCGATCTGCCGGTTGACCGGTGGGGTCTGCAACGCCTCGGTGGGCGCGTACTGCTGGACCGGCCGGGCGGTGGCTGGGTTCAGGCCGTCGAGCAGGTACACGGCGCCGGCGCCGGCAAGCCCGTTGCGGGTGTCACCGTGGGCGGCGATGAGCGCGTCGGTGCGCCCGTCCTTGTTGAAGTCGCCCACCGACGGGGTGATGCCGAAGTAGTCGTTGGCGCCGTCGGTTCCGCCCACGTCGCCCTGGAAGATCACCCGCTCGGCGCGGACCACGCCGCTGCGGGTGCCGCTGAACAGCATGGCGCTGCCCGCGTTGGCCAGGCCGGCACGCGGCGTCCCGATCGCGCCGACCAGCAGGTCGGTGAACGCATCGCGGTCGACATCCGCCGCCAGCACCGACGCACCGAAGCGGTTGTTGGTGCCGGACCCCTCGCCGGCGTCGTTCGGCGAGATGAAGTAACCCGCGCTGTCCTTGGTCACCGGTCCGAGGAATACCTGCACCATGCCGCGGCGGCTGGTGGCGGTGTACGACTCGCCCGGGATGCCGACCGCGAGGTCGGGGGTGCCGTCCCGGTTGAAGTCGCCGATCGCGGTGGACGACCCGAACTGGTCACCGGTCTCGTCCGCCGTGCCGCCCTGGCCACGGATGATCGGGTTGGACGTGGTCTTGTTGCCGGCGCCGTCGAGGATGAAGATGCCGCCGGTGTCGGCCTTGACGATGTCCTTGCCGCGGGCCCCGACCACCAGGTCTTCCCGGCTGTCGCCGACGAGATGTGCGACGGTGAGACTGATGCCGAACTCGTCACCGGCCTTGGGCGTCTGGCCCAGCGGGGTCTGGCGGATGATCCAGCCGCGGGCCGGGCCGGTGGCGCTGCCCTGCGCCACGGAGACCAGGCCGGACCGTACGGTGGCGTCCGACGGCACCTCTTCGTCGGCGCCGATCGCCAGGTCGTCCTTGCCGTCGCCGTTGAAGTCGCCGGCCGCCAGCGCTGAACCGTACCGGTCGCCGGCCTCGGTGATCTCGCCGGTGAACTCCTGGGTGATCGCGGTGCCGTTCCCGGTCAGCCCGCTGGCCGAGCCGCGCCACCACAGGACGTATCCGGCGTCGGAGCGGTATCCGGGGGCGCCGACCGCCAGGTCCTGGAAGCCGTCGCCGTTGAAGTCACCGGCCGCCAGCGCCGTGCCGAAGTCGTCATTGACGCGCGGTGTCGCCGGCGCCTGGCTCAGCGCCCGGGCATACGAGAGGCCAGTGGACGAGCCGTAGTAGACGTGCACCGCGCCGCCGGCCGCACCCCCGCCGGCGCCCACCGCGGCATCGGTGTAACCGTCGTTGTTGAAGTCGGCGGTGATGGTGGGGAATCCGAAGTAGGCGGCCGCCTCCGGCGTCGGTGCGGTCAAGGTCCGGGCCGCGAAGGCGTTCGCGGGCGCGCAAGTTGCCGCCGCCTGGGCGACCGAGCCCGGTGCCGCGGTCAGTGCGACAACGGCCGAGGACGACAGGAGCAGGGTGGTGGTCAGCAGTCGGGACACATGGTGGTACGTCAAGGTCTCACCTCTGGCTTCGGCAGTGACATGTGGACCCGTTCGGGCGGGCCCGCAGGCCGTTGAATCGGACGGTCACCGTCGCGGTGCCGGCCGACGGTCCACGGTGGAGGTGAGCCGGCCGCAGTCCTGTGCCGGGCTTTGAACGTGCACCATCTCGAACCCCCGTGGATACGTGGCCGACCGGGCAACGGTCGACGTCGATGGAGAGCATGCCACGTCCGGCGGTCGCCGTGGGGGCAGAGCGCTCCCGGTGGAACTCACTTTTCGTCGGCCTCCCGGCGCAGGACGTCCACCATGGCCGTGGCCCGTGAGATCCGCTCGTCGGCATATCCAGCGTCGCTGCCCTCGAAATAGATCAGGGTCCGGTACCCGGGGAAATCCTCCTCGACCATCTCGCCCTCCATGTCCGGCTGCGTGACGACCTTGATTTCCATTCCTGGTTCGGTCCACAACCAGTACTCACCCCAGAACTCGCTCTCCCGCAGAGCGAAAACGCCGCCGAGCGCCGACGCCATACGCTGCGCAACCTCGGACGCGGCCTCGTTGCTACCGCACAGGACTTCCATATACGTCTACCCACATTCACAGATGGCTGTCGGCAGGCTGGGACTGCGAGCAACTGCCCGATCGAGACTGTCATAGACCATGAAGTTGACTGGGCGCCCCGCCATCTCGGTCAGCTGTTCACGCATCTCCTGAAGTCCCAGCTGACGGACCTGCCGTGCGGTGAGCGGACCAGTTCGCGTCTTGCCGGACCGAAGCTTGATGCCCAGGCCCTTCGCCCTTTCGAAAATGTCGTCGCCGCCGAGCGCCACATCGTAGTCGCTGTGTGACCCGAACGGACGGCCGGTTCTGAAGCTCCGCCCGGTAACCGAGCTTCCCTGGAAGGCGGCACGCGTATTGCCGAGTCCGGCCGCTTCGAGACCATCGTCCAGGGTGGATACGAACGACCGGTACGAAGAGGTGCCGCTGAAGCCGAGGGGCCGCGGACAGTTGTGCACCAGGACGGAGCGGTTGGCCGCACCGACGTAGTAGGTGTGCAGCCCGTCGACCGTCAGGTTGTGGACGCGCTGCTTCTGTGCCGTCCATCGCTTGACCGCGTCGACCCGGACGTACGTGCCCGCCCCGGTCTGCAGCATCGAGCCGGCCGCCAGCTCGCCGGCATCGACCCACCGGCGCAGGTCCGGCGCCCAGAACGGGTGCCCGTCGGTCGCGGTGATGGTCGCCGTCCGGTCGCCCTTGTCGCCGTCGACGTCGACGGTCAGCTCGACCATCCGCTTCTCGCCGACGCCGATGATCAGGGCGGTGACCGCACGCTTCTCCGTCCGGCCGGTCGTCGGGTCGGTGGCCAGCACCAGGTCGCCGACCTTGACGTCCCCGATCCGCTTCGTGGTCCCGTCGGCCATCACCACCGCGGTGGCCGGCGCGAAGCTGTTCGGGCACGACCCCTCCGCGGTGGCGCGGAGCGGGGAACGGGCGGTCACGCCCGCCGATTCGACCGCCTCGCGACCCATCGAGCCGGCGCCGCGGCCGGCCATCGCCTTGCCGACCAGGCCGCCGACCTGCGTGCTGCCGATCGACCGCAGTGAGCCGGCCGCGGCCGAACTGCCCATGCTGACGGCCTTGCTGACGCCGCCGCTGATCAGGCCGCGGACGGCGCCGGTCACGGCCGAGCCGCCGACCGAGGACAGCGGGCCGAGGACCGCGCCGATAGTGCCGCCCATCAGCGCGTTGGCGGCCATCTCCCGCCAGCCCTTGCCGCCCTCGACCAGGTCGGCGACCAGCGAACCGATCGCACCGCCCGCGGCCGCACAGGCCACCGCACCGACACCGGTCCAGCCGATCAGGGCGCCGCAGCCGACGCCGACGACCGCGCCGGCGATGCCCCCGATGATCTGGGCCTTGTGGTCGACCACCCACTCGCCGGCCTTCTGCAGGCCGCTGACTATCGCGCCGCCGGCCGCCGTCGCCTGTTTGTAGAGCGCGTTGGCGGCGGCATTCATGTCTTGCACGACCGAGTTGAAGGACTGCACCAGCTTGGCCGGCAACGCCGCGGAGACGGTCAACTTCAGCGAGCTGAGCCCGGCCTTGACCGCGCTGCCGATGCGTTTCAGCGAGACGTTCTTCACCGCGGTGCTGATCGCCGCCTTGGCTTTGGCCTGGACGGCGATCGCGGCCTTGCGGATCTCGGCCGCCTTGCGCGCGGCGAAGTCCTGGGCCCGGTTGAGCGTGGGCTGGATGTACCGCTGGTAGCCGGACTTGATGGCGTTGCCGATCGCCCGGATGGTGTTCTTGACACCGTTGACGATCGCCGTGCCGACCCGCTTGATGCCTGCCCACGCGGCCCGGGCCTGCTGAGCCAGCCAGGCGCCGGTGTAGCTGACCGCCTGCTTGGTGTAGTTCCACGCTGTCCGGACCGCGCCGGAGACCGCACTCACCGCCTTCTTGCACCAGCCGCAGGACGGCCAGTTGCCGGTCGGGTCGGTGTGCGACATCGGGTCGCCGGCGCCGTACGTGTACTTGTTCGCCAGGATCGAGTCGCCCTCGGCGTAGGTCACCGTGTCCCGCGAGGTGAACGTGCCGGTACCGGGCTCGTACCAGCGGGCGCCCATGTTCACCTGGCCGGTGCCCGGGTCGGTCCAGTCGCCCTGGTAGCCCACGTTCGACTGCACGCCCGCCTCGGCGATGCGCTGGCCGTACGGGTCGTAGGCGGTGGATCCGGCGAGCCCGGTGAGCGTGCTGTCCGGGTCGAATGCGGCCACCACGTCGTCGTGCTCGTCGGAGACGGTGATCCGGGTCTGGTCGGTGCCGTCCTCGACCGCGAGCAGCTCGCCGCCGGGGCCGCGGGCGTACGACTCGGTGCCGTCGTTGACCGCGTCCGGTTCGAACCCGGCGTAGGCGAACGCCTTCCCGGCTCGGTTGATCACGCGGTTCAGGCCGTCGTAGCGGTACGACTGACCCTCCGAGCTGACCAGCCGGTCGAACGCGTCGAACGAGTACGTGTCGGTGAGCCCGGAACTGGTCCGGCTCGCCATCGTGCCGCGCGGCGTGTACGCGTACGTGTAGTCGCTGTCGCTGAGCAGCCGGTTGCGCTGGTCGTACGTGGCGGTCTTGGGTCCCGCCTTGATCCGGTTGCCGGAGTCGTCCCATTCGTACGCCACCGTGCCGGACGCCGACGTCCAGGACGTCATCCGTCCCGCATCGTCGTAGCCGTAGGTGTTGCTGCCGGCGCCCGCCGTTCCGGCGGTGTCCTTGCCGATCAGGTGGTCGTCGAGGTCGTACCGGTAGGCGATTCGCGCCACCTCGGCGCCGGCGTTGTTGCGCAGCACGTCGCCGGCGAGCCGGCCGAAGTCGTCGTAGGTGTACGTGCGAACCCGGCCGGCGCCGTAGTCGACCTTCTCCGGCAGGCCGGCCGCGTTGTAGCGCAGTGTCTGCGTGACACCGGACGCGGCGTCCTGCATCGTGTCGATCCGGCCGGACCTGTAGCCGAACGTCGCCGTGCCGACCGCGTCGGTCCGGGTGATCACCTGGCTGTCCCGGTCGTACGCGAAGCTGGCGGTGCCCGACTCGCCGGCCGCCCGCAGCAGGTTGCCCCGGTCGTCGTACTCGTACGTGTTGCTGCCGGTGCCCGAGCTGACCGCCGTGGGCCGGTCCTCGAGGTCGTACGTGGTGCCGCGGTGCACGCCGGCGCCCGCCCCGGTGCCGGTCTCGCCGATCATCCGGTTGGCGGCGTCGAACTCCCGGTCCCGGATCACGCCGCCGGGCGCGGTGAGCCGTTCCGCGTTGCCGTTCAGGTCGTACGCCACCGTCCAGCTCCGGTCGGCGGGCGCCGGATGCGCGGTGGTGGCCGGTTCGATCACGGTCTCCGGCAGGCCGAGGCTGTTCACACCGTAGAAGGTGGACAGTTGCCGGCCATCGGTGTACCGGGTGCGGTTGCCGGCGGCGTCGTATCCGAAGGAGGTGGTGATCGAGGCGGTGGCGCTCTTCGGCTCGATCTGCCGGACCAGCCGGTCCAGCGCGTCGTATTCGAATGACACGGTTTTGTCCAGTGCGTTCACCCGGCTCCGGACGTTGCCGTTCTCGTCGTAGGTGAACTTCTCCCGGCGCAGCTCGCTGCCGTCCGGCTTGAGGTCGATCTCCGCGGTGACCTGACCGAACCCGTCGTAGTCGCGGCGGGTCGTGCGGCCGGCGCCGTCGGTCTCGCGCACCGTGTTGCCGAACGCGTCGTATCCGTACTGGGTGACCACCTGGGCCGGGTCGGTCCGGGTGAGCGGCTCGCCGGCCTTGTTGTAGGTCATCTTGGTGACCAGGCCGCCGGGTGACCGGGTCTCGACGACGTTGCCCGCGTCGTCGTACCGGATCGTGGTGGTGAAGGTGTCGGCGACCGGCTTGCGCTCGTACGCGGTCGCGGTCACCTGCCGGTCGAGGTCGTCGTACGTGGCCTCGGTGCGGATGCCGGTCGGGCTGACCGTGGACAGCAGCTTGCCGGTGCGCGTGTAGGTGTACCTGGTGACGGCTCGCTCGTCGTCGGTGGCGGCCGGCTGGTCCTCCTCGATCAGGCGGTTGAGCCGGTCGTACCGGTACCGGGTGGTGTTGTTGCGGGCGTCGGTCGTCTCCACGACGTTGCCGAGCGGGTCGTACCGGAGCTTGGTGACCGGCGCCGCACCGGTGCCGGGGCTGCCGGCCGGGGTGTAGAGCGGCCCGGTCACCTCGACGGCCCGGCCCATCCGGTCGTATTTCGTCCGGGCGATGTGGCCCCGGGCGTCCTTGGTGGCCACGACCTCGCCGAAGGCGTTGTAGCCGGTGGTCACGGTGGGACTGGCCGAGACGGCCGGGTTGCCGCCGCTCTCCACGTCGACCCGCGGCGCGATCGACTGGATCCGGTCACCGTTCTCGTCGTACCGGTACGTCGTGGTGAACGCGGCCTTGTCGGCGCCCGCGGCGTTGCCGCGCGGATCGGTGGTGGTGAGGACCATACCGCGCTGGTCGTAGCTGTACGACGTGACGCGCATCCGGGCGCCGTCGACCACCTGCTCCTTCTCCAGCTGACCCTTGGCGTTGAAGACGGTGACGAACCGCAGCTTCGCGCCGGCCTCGGTGGGCCACGGCACGTTGCTCGCCTTGCCGGTCTGCTCGGTGGCGGTGACGTTGCCGAGCGAGTCGTACGTGTAGACGGTGCTGCGGTTGAGGCCGCCCGGGTCGAACGTCGTGGTGGCGGTGCGGCCCAGCGCGTTGATCGTGTTGGTGACCACCTCCAGCCCGTTGCCGGCGGCCTGCCGGATGAGGTTGCCGGCCGGGTCGTACTCGTTCTCCTGCACCACATAGTCGCGGGTGGTGCCGTCCGGGTTGTGGAAGTTCTTCAGCACGATCTTGGCGAGCAGGTCGTCGCCGAAGTAGGTGTATTCCAGCCGGCGCCCCATCGAGTCGACCTGCGCCGCCATCCGGCCGCCGTAGTCGTAGGCGTAGGAGTTCAGGACGATGTAGCCGAGCCGGTCGTCCTGGGGCCTACCGCCGTCCGGGTCGCCGCGCCAGTCGTACAGGCGCACCTCGGCCAGGTCGTTGCGGGCGGTGTAGGCGTACTCGTAGTGGTTGCCGTTGCCGTCCACCACCGTGGTGCGGTTGCCGAACTGGTCCCAGCCCTCGGTCTGCTCGTCGCCCTCCGGGTTCACCGTGCGGATCTGCCGGTTGAACTCGTCGTACTCGATGGTGGTGACCCGCTCCGGCTCGGTGGCGTTCAACGCGTCCCTCACCACCGTGCGGATGACGTTGCCGTCCACGTCGTACGTGGTGGTGGTGACAGCCTGGTGCCGGGTGCCGTCCACCGCGTTGGCGGTGACCGGTCCGGTGGTGGTCAGCGGCCGGCCCATGTCGTCGTACGTGTAGGTGGTGACCACGCCGTCCGGGTAGGAGTCGGACTTCTCGCGGTCCTGGATCTTGCGGCCGAGCGCGTCGTACGTCGACTCGGTGACCAGCCCGGACGGGGTCGTCACCGAGGTCAGGTCGCCGGCCGCGTTGTACCGGTAGCGGGTCACCCGGTTTTCCGTGTCGGTGACCGCCGAGGGCAGGCCGGCCGGCTGGAAGTCGGTGTTGGGGTTGACCGCCGGCTGGCCGCCGTTGGTGTAGTCGGTGGTGGTCACCCGCTTGTCCGGCCCGGTCTCGGTGAGCACCTCGCCGGCGGTGGAATAGGTGGTGACCGTCTCGAAGCCGGTCGCCGTGGCGCTCGCCGACCGCGGGTCGCGCACCTCGATCGGCAGGTCGTTGCGGGGGTCGAACGGGTTGGTGGCCGACGGCGTCGTGAATTTGGTGTAGGTCGTCTGGCAGTCGCCGACCTTGCGGCAGGTCTTGCGGGAGGTGACGTTGCCGCGGTCGTCGAACTCCAGGCTGAGGGTGGCGCCGTTCTCGTTGACGATCAGGTTCTGCCGGCCCTTGGCGTCGTAGCCGAACGACCGGATGACCATGCCGGTCAGCTCACCCTCGCTGAACACCGGTCCGCCGGCGTTGCCGGGAATGGTGGTGCAGAACTGCGGCTCACCCGGATCCGGCGTGCTGCACACCTCGGTGGGGGTGGGCGAGGGGGTGGGCGACGGGGTCGGCGGGCGATCCTCCGGGCGAGTGCTGATGCCCAGCGGCGAGCCGGCGCGCAACATGCGACCGGCCAGCGCGTCGTACTCGTACAGGTACGCCCGGTCCGCCGGGTCCAGCACCTGAACGGCGCGGCGCAGATCGGTGGCGCCGCCGTACACCGTCGGCAGGCCGACCTTCCAGGTGCCGCCGTTGCCGTCGGTGTATTCCCGGACCCGGTCGTTCGCGGTGTCGTACACGGTCTCGGACGCGACCTTGCCGCTCGGCAGCGTGACCACCGACAACTGGTCGGCCTTCGCCTGGCCGAGCTGCCAGTGCGCCTTGACACTCTGTTCGCTCAGCGCGTGGCCGTAGACGGCGACCTCGTCGATGCTGCCGTTGAAGGTGCGTCTGGCGCTGGTGCCCCACGCGCTCCAGGCGCTGGGACTGGTGGCCCAGGCGGCACCGACCTGATTGAAGGTCAGCAGGCTGTGATCGAGCACGCCGTCGGCCACCGCCTTGCTGGCGATGTGCTGGCCGTCCAGGTACAACGTCTGCACGTCGGCCGAAACGGACAGCACGACGTGGTGCCACGAGTTGCCCCGGATGTCCGGGCCGACCACGATCGGGTTCGGCGTTGCCGAGGTGGTCTTGAACTGGCCCCGCACCCGGCCGTCGGTGCCGACGTAGAGCAGCGGCACGCCGGTGGTCGGCGCGGCGTCGACGGCCTTGTCCTGATAGCCGAGCAGCGGGCCGCCGGTCTGCGTGCCGGTCACCTTGAACCACAGCTCCACCGCGGTGTCGCGGCTGCGCTTGATGATGCCCTTGGGCAGGTCGACGACCGAGGTGGAGCCGTTGAACAGGGCGGCCTGGTGGTCCGTGCCGGCCAGGGCACCGGCCTGCTCGAAGGTGACGTTGCGGGCGACGCCGGCGTCCTGGCCCAGGTTGGTGAGGATCTCGCTGCCGGCCGCGGTGGATCCAGCCTTCTCCCCCAGCCGCCAGTACGAGTCCGGGTTGCTGTCCAGCACCGCGCTGCGGTAGTGCGAGCCGTCGGCGTACGAGTAGGTGGTGCAGGAGACGGTGCCGGGCGAGCACACCCGGGCGAGCCGGTCACCCTCGTACGCGTACGTCCAGGTCAGCCTGCGCCCGCCGACCTGATCGGTGGAGACGCTGGTGATGTGGCTGCCGGTCCAGCCGAAGGTCAGTGCCCGCCCGGCCGCCGTGTTCTGGGCGTTTGGCTTCGACTGCATCGTGGCCAGCAGGCCGGCCGGCGTGTAGAGGAACTCCAGGGCCCGGCCGAACTTGTCCGTGATCTTCTTGATCTTGCCGTCGCCGCCGCGGAACTCGTACGTGGTCGCGGCGCTGTCCTTGAGGATGTAGAGACCGAGCGCGGTGTCGAAACGCAGGTTCGCGGTGCGGCCCAGCGGGGCGGCGTAGGTGTTGTCACCGTTGCGGCCGAACCGGACCTGCTGCCCGTCGGGATAGGTGACCAGCGCGTTGCCCGAGCCGTCCTTGTCTATCTCGACCCGCATGTCGACCTGGGACATCCAGCCCGTGCCGAAGGCGAGCGTGGTGCGCGGGTCGAGGCTGTTGTACGTGCGGACCACCTTCAGCGGCGGGCCGACCGTCGCGACGTTCGCGTCCACCGCGCCGGTGCTGAAGTTGCCGAGATCCGGGTCGAAGTCACGGTCCTGGCTGCCGTACGGCGCGTTGGCGATCCGCGAGGTGATCTCCGGCTGCGGTACGTCGGTGATAAGGGTGGCGTAGTCGGTGGTGACCTCGTCGGCGTTGTCCTTGACGAACGCCCGCCACAGGTACGGCGTACTCCAGGTGAACCGGCCGGCCGGCACCGTGAACGCCTGCTTGGCCTGGTACGCCGTGGCGGTGCACCCGGTCGGCTTGCCGTCGGCGGCGACCGCGCAGGTCTCGAACTTGTACTGCAACGTCGACTTCGGCGGCGCGTCCAGGTCGACGGCCTGTGCCCAGAGCTGCGGGGTGAGCGTCGGCGACTGGTAGCCGTTCGGCGGGAACAGGTCGCCGACCACCGGTGCGATGTTCTCCACCCGCAGCGCGATCCGGGCCGGCGGCACCATCTCGTCGGTGAACACCACCCGGCCGTTCGCGGTGGCCATGCTGAAGTCGATCAGGTAGTCGCCGATCGGCAACGCCCGGATGGTGGCCTCCAGCGTCACCGAGCGGGTGCGCGGCAGGGTCGCGGGCAGGGTCGCGGCGACGTACTGGCCGACGCGGGCGTTGGTCCGGGCGTTGTAGACCCGGTAGATCAGCCGGTAGCCGCTCGCCGTCCAGTCCATCGCGCTGGTATTGGTCACGGTCACCTTGACCTTGCCGGCCTGGTTCTGCAGCACGGCCGGCTCCGGCGTGGGATCCGGCACGGCGTACTTGGCGTTGTACGGGGTGTGGGTGACGTAGAGCTTCGGCGGGTTCGCCGTGCCGGTGCCGGCGATCACCTTCCAGGCGCTCTCGTCGGACACCGGCGCGCGCAGCGAGAGGCCGTGGTGGGGCTTGGTGCCGTTGACCCAGCCCTGCACCAGGTCGCGGCCCTTGCTGCCGAGGTTCAGCACGGTGCCGGTGACCGGGCAGGCCGAACTGGACTGGCCCAGCCCGACGTATCCCTGGGCGAACGACGAACTGGCCAGCGCGGCGCCGACCGCGGGACCGGGATAACTCTGGTTCGTCGCGCCGCTGGTCCATGACCCGGTGACCGGGTGCACGCTCAGCGTGCGGGGCCGGCAGGACGGCGCCTGGTAGGCGGCGAAGCTCAGCTGGGCGCTGAAGATCGTGTGGTTCGCCAGCTGTGAGACCAGGCCGGGGAACCGGAGGTAGGACGCCGAGTTCTTGCCGTCGCGGCGGCCGACCAGCAGGTCCGATCCGCCGCCGTGCGACGCGCTGCCCTGCACGACCAGGCTCTCGGTGGCGGCGCCCTCGGCGAGCACCGGCGGGTCGAGCCGCACCGGGTAGGCGCGGCCCTGCGCAGCGAGCCACTTCGCGCCGGCGGTCACCTGCAGCGCGGCCGCGCCGGCATGCGTGGTGAGCCGGTACGACACGTCGTGTGACACCGCGCCGTCGGCGTCCACCATGAACCCGGCCGGGATGGTGGCGCGCCGGAGGCCGGCGGCGTCGGTGAGCACCACCCGGTCACCGTCGACGGCGGCCCGGAGGCCGGCGAGGCGCAGCGGGAAGACGAACGTCCGGCGCGCCTGGGCCGAGCCCAGCACCAGGGTCTCCTTGACGCCGCCCGGCTGGGCCTGCACCTCGATGTCCACCCCCGGCCACACGCCGCGGTAGACGGCGGTGTCCCCGGCGGCCGACCCGGGGACCGGGCGCGCGTCGGCGGCGCCGTACGCCAGCACCCCGCCGCCCGGCAGCGTCGCCCGGACCAGTTCGGCGGCGTCCGCGCGGCCGGCCAGCCGCAGGTCCACTGCGTCGGCGCTGCGCCGCCAGCCACCGGCCGGGTCGGCGGTCAGCCCGGCGTCGGCCGGCGCCCAGGTGCCGTCGGGCTTGCGGTAGTTCAGCGCGGCGGACGAGAACTCGGTGGTCTGCGTG
>DASSAL010000292.1:0-7534 GCA_035685405.1 Actinoplanes sp.
CAGGAAGTCGCCGAGGGATTCCCGGTGGTCGTCGCACGCCAGCCAGATCTTGCGGCGTTCGGACGGGTGCAGCTTCGGGTTGTTCCATCGCAGCTCCCAGCGTGCAGCGGCACGACACCGTTTGGCGCTGCACCGAACGGGAGCTTCCTCGACAGCTTCCTCGACCACCCGGCAAGGGTAGGAGATAGAGCGCCGGGCGACCACGGGGGAAGTCGCCCGGCGACACCCCGAATCTTACACGGTTCGTCCGTGGCCGCGTCCACCGTGAGCCTGCCCGTTCCGGCGCATCGCGCAGAAAAGATCGACTCGTGGTGCGGCGGGACTCGATCCGGCGGCGGATTGCGGCGCCTGGCCGGACGCTCCCGGGCAGGTGTGCAAGTCTTGAGCGTCGGCATCCGAGCCGGCGCGATGAGAGACCGCTGTGGAGGACCGGTGGCCCAGCCGACCACGCCCGATATCGAGACCAGCTCCGGCACCGGCGCGCCGGTGCCGCCCGCGCAGGACGCGTCCCAGCTCGAGCGGGCCATGTTCGAGGTCAAGCGGGTGATCGTGGGTCAGGACCGGATGGTCGAGCGGATGTTCGTGGCCCTGCTGGCCCGCGGTCACTGCCTGCTCGAGGGCGTACCGGGGGTGGCCAAGACGCTGGCCGTGGAGACACTGGCCAAGGTGGCCGGCGGCACCTTCTCCCGGGTGCAGTTCACCCCCGACCTGGTGCCCGCGGACATCGTCGGCACCCGGATCTACCGGCAGTCCAGCGAGAAGTTCGACGTCGAGCTGGGCCCGGTGTTCGTGAACTTCCTGCTGGCCGACGAGATCAACCGGGCGCCGGCCAAGGTGCAGTCGGCGCTGCTCGAGGTGATGGCCGAGCACCAGGTCTCGATCGGCGGCGAGACCCACGAGGTGCCCGACCCGTTCCTGGTGATGGCCACCCAGAACCCGATCGAGCAGGAGGGTGTGTACCCGCTGCCGGAGGCCCAGCGCGACCGGTTCCTGATGAAGATCCTGGTCGGTTATCCGACCGACGCCGAGGAGCGGGAGATCGTCTACCGGATGGGGGTCAGCCCGCCGGAGCCGCAGCCGATCTTCACGTCGGCCGACCTGCTCGCCCTGCAGCGCCGGGCCGACCAGGTGTTCGTGCACAACGCGTTGGTCGACTACACCGTCCGGCTGGTGC
Organism: Actinoplanes sp.; assembly: GCA_035685405.1. GTDB lineage: Bacteria > Actinomycetota > Actinomycetes > Mycobacteriales > Micromonosporaceae > Actinoplanes. The sequence goes on from DASSAL010000292.1 coordinate 1,175, forward strand.
TGGCCACACGCGCGCCGGCCCAGCACGGCATGCCGGACGTGGCCCAGCTGGTGCAGTACGGCGCCAGCCCGCGCGCCTCGCTCGGCATCGTCCGGGCCACCCGGGCGCTGGCCCTGCGGCGCGGGCGGGACTACGCGCTGCCCCAGGACGTGCAGGACGTCGTGCCGGACATCCTGCGCCACCGGCTGGTGCTCAGCTACGACGCGCTGGCCGACGACGTCCCGGCCGACCACATCGTGGCCCGGGTCATGCAGAGCGTGCCGATGCCGTCGGTGGCCTCCCGGCAGGGCGCCGCCGCGAACGGCCACCAGCAGCAACCCACCAGCGGCGCGCCGGCCGGCGCGTTCGGCACCGCGCACCCGCACCAGCCGCAACCGGGCGCCGTCTGGCCGGGCCAGTCATGACCATCGGACCGCCGGCGACGGCCGGACCGCCGGGACCGGGCGGTCCGGTGGCCGACGCCGGCGCCGTGGTCACTCCGGCCGGGCTGCCGGTCGGCGGCGACAACGGTGCGGCCCGCGCCGAGGCCGTCCTCTCCCGGCTCCAGCTGCTGGTCACCCGCAAACTGGACGGGCTGCTGCAGGGCGACTACGTGGGGCTGCTGCCGGGACCGGGCAGCGAGGCGGGCGAGTCCCGGGAGTACCGGCCCGGCGACGACGTCCGCCGGATGGACTGGCCGGTCACCGCGCGCACCACGACACCGCACGTCCGCCGTACCGTCGCCGACCGCGAACTCGAGACCTGGATGGCCGTCGACCTGTCGGCGAGCCTGGACTTCGGCACCGCACGCTGGCTCAAACGCGACCTGGCGATCGCCGCCGCGGCCGCGGTGGCGCACCTGACCGTGCGCGGCGGCAACCGGATCGGCGCGGTGGTCGGCACCGGCTCCGGCGCGCGGCCGGCCGCACCGGCGCGCGGGTTCCGGGCCTGGCGCAGCCGGGGTACGGCGGCAGCGACGCCGCCGCCGGCCGCGCCGATCGTGCGGTTGCCGGCCCGGCCCGGCCGCAAGGAGGCCCAGGGACTGCTGCGGGCGATCGCCCGGACCGAGATCCGTCCCGGCCGCACCGACCTGGGCGAGCTGATCGACCGGCTGAACCGCCCGCCCCGCCGGCGCGGCCTCGCGGTGGTCATCTCGGATTTCCTGGCCCCGGTGGACGGCTGGTCGTGGCCGGTCCGCAAGCTCGGCGTCCGGCACGACGTGCTGGCCGTCGAGGTGGTCGACCCGCGGGAGCTGGAACTGCCGGACGTCGGCGTGCTGACCCTGGCCGACCCGGAGACCGGCGTGTTGCACGAGGTGCAGTCCGCCGACCCGGTCCTGCGCCGCCGGTACGCCGAGGCGGCCGGCGAGCAGCGCGCCGCCATCGCCCGTGCGCTGCGCGCCGCCGGCGCCGCCCACCTGCGCCTGCGCACCGACACCGACTGGCTGCTCGACATGGTCCGCTTCGTCGCCGCCCAGCGACACGCACGCACCCGGGGGACCACCCGATGATCCGTTTCCTCCAGCCCTGGTGGCTGCTCGCCCTGGTCCCGGTGATCGTGGTCGCCGGCCTGTACGTGTACCGGCAACTCCGGCGCCGCTCGTACGCCATGAAGTTCACCAACGTCGACCTGCTGCGCACCCTCGCCCCGAAGGGACTGGGCTGGCGCCGGCACGCCGCGGCCGGGGCCTTCCTGCTCAGCCTGGCCGCCCTGGGCACCGCCATGGCAAGGCCGTCGGTGGACCGGGAACAGCCGCTGGAGCGCGCCACCGTGATGCTCGCCATCGACGTGTCCCTGTCGATGGAGGCCGACGACGTCCAGCCGAACCGGATCGAGGCCGCGCAGGAGGCGGCCAAGCAGTTCGTGCAGGAGCTGCCGCCGACGTACAACCTGGGTCTGGTGTCGTTCGCCAAGTCGGCGAACGTGCTGGTGTCGCCGACCAAGGACCGGGCGTCGGTGGTCAGCGCCATCGACGGCCTGACGCTGGCCGAGGCAACCGCCACCGGTGAGGCGGTGTTCACGTCGCTGGACGCCATCCGCTCGGTGCCGGCCGATGGCGCCCAGGGTGCGCCACCGGCCCGGATCGTCCTGCTGTCCGACGGGTACCGCACGTCCGGGCGGTCGGTGGAGGACGCCGGTGCGGCGGCGCTGGCGGCGAACGTGCCGGTGTCCACCATCGCGTTCGGCACCGACACCGGCGTGGTGGACATCCGCGGAGTGCTGCAGCGGGTGCCGGTGGACCGGTTGTCGTTGCAGCAGCTGGCCGAGACGACGAAGGGCTATTTCTACGAGGCCGCGTCGGTCACCGAGCTGAAGCAGGTGTACGAGGACATGGGCAGCTCGATCGGCCACCGGGTGGAGCCGCGGGAGGTGACCCAGTGGTACGCCGGGGTGGCGTTGCTGCTCGGCCTCGCGGCGGCCGGCATGAGTCTGATGTGGACCTCACGGCTGCCCTAGCGGCGGCTACGGGGTGCCGTGTGCCAGGACGAACAGCACCATGACCCAGGCGGCGGCGAGGGTGAACGTGAGGGGCGCGACGAATCGGCTCATGGGTGACTCCCGTGACGGTTCTTCCTGCGGTGGGCGCGCACGCGTCACATCGCGGCCGGCACCCCGGCCCCGCGGCCGCGGCGCACACGACCGAGCCGGCCCGCCGGCGTGAGCGACGGTCCGGGGGGACAGGGCGGGAGACAGTCAGCGCTCAGACACGCTGACGTGCGGCCCGGCCACGACTGGGAGGATCGCTATCTCGCACAGCGATCACCTCCACAGATCGTCCGGACATCAGGCCGCTGAGCAGACTACCCGTTAAGACAGAATTAATCTCCCCGGAGCGCCCCATGTCGTCCGGTCGGGGGTGCCGAGCACCACGGCCGCCACCGCGTTCAGCGTGCCGCTGCCCGGGGTCAGGTAATGGTCGTGCCCGGCCACGCCGTCGGTGGGCAGCGGCTGGGCGCCGAACGCCGGATCCGCCGGGCGCCGGCCGTGGCCCAGCCCGAACAGCCGCACCTGCGGGATCCGGCGGATCCAGTCGGCCGGGGCCAGGGCCGACCACACCCGCGCCCCGCCCAGGTCGGCGGCCCGCCCGGCGCCCATGCCAGGCGCGCCCAGCGCGACCAGATCGCGCACGTACCGCAGCCGCGGCGCCGCCCGGCCCACCACGATCGCGCCGTAGCTGTGCCCGATCAGCGTGATGTCGGCGGCCGGGCGCTGGGTGTGGAGGTCGTCGGCGAACGCGGTCAGCGCGATCGCGCCGGCCCGGGCCCGGGACTCGGTGACGGCGGCCGGGCCGATCCCGTCCGGGGTGTCGTAGCCGAGCCAGGCGATGACCGCGACCCGGGCGGAGCGGTCGGTGCTGCGCAGCGTCCAGTACAGGGCGCGGGCCTGGACCGCGGGCGCCCGCCGGGACACGCCGCCCAGGCCGCGGTCGAAGTTCCGCAGGGTGGTGTCGACGCCGGGCACCAGCACCGCGATCCGGTCCGCGGTCGCCAGGTCGCCGACCACCTCGGCGGCGGTGCCGTCACCGGACGCGTCGAACGACAGGAAGCGGCGACCGGCGTCGGCCCATCCGGCGTACGGGGAACCGGCCGCGCGCATCGCCACGGCACTGTCCCGGAAGGCGACCGGGAACTCCGGCATCGGCGGCAGGTAGGCCGGCACGGCCGCCGAGACGGGACCCGGCAGCGTGACGGCGACCAGGGCGGTGGCGGTGAGCAGTCGAAGCGTTCGCATGGCGGGCAGCGTGCGGGCCGGAACACCGCCGAATCGTCACCCCGCGGTGCGGTCCTGCCGGTGCTACCCGGGGGCTACTCGCCCACGGCCACCAGACCGGTCTCGTACGCCAGCACCACCGCCTGCGCGCGGTCCCGCAGGTTCAGCTTGGCCAGGATCCGCCCGATGTGCGTCTTCACCGTCTGCTCGGCCACCACCAGGTCGGCGGCGATCTCCTGGTTGGACCGGCCGCGCGCGATCAGCCGCAGCACCTCGGTCTCCCGCGGGGTGAGCGCGTTGAGCGAAGTCGGGCGTGGCCGGTCGGTGTGCGGCCGGGCGGCGAACTCGGCGATCAGCCGCCGGGTCACGGTGGGCGCGAGCAGCGCCTCCCCGGCGGCCACGATCCGCACCGCCTGCACCAGGTCGGCGGCCGGCGCGTCCTTGAGCAGGAATCCGCTGGCGCCGGCGCGCAACGCCTCGTACACGTAGTCGTCCAGGTCGAAGGTGGTGAGAACGAGCACCCGCGGACCGGCGTCGTCGAACCGGCCGCCGAGCAGCCGCCGGGTCGCCTCCAGACCGTCCACTTTCGGCATCCGGACGTCCATCAGCACCACGTCCGGGTCCAGCCGGCGGGTCTGGGTCACCGCCGCCTCGCCGTCCGCGGCGTCACCGACCACGACGATGTCGGGTTGCGCGGCGAGCAGCGCACCGAATCCCTGGCGCACCATCGCCTGGTCGTCGGCGATCAACACCTTGATCACGATGAGCCTCCGCCCGCGTACGGCAGCGTCGCCTCGACCAGATACCCGCCGCGGCCGTCCGGCCCGGCGGTCAGCTCACCACCGAGCAGCTCGGCGCGCTCGCGCATGCCGACCAGTCCGTGTCCCGGACCGGTGGCCGGCCCGGTGCCGCCGCCGGGCCCGTTGTGGACGGTCACCGCGAGGCGGTCCGGCAGCGCGCGGACCAGCAGCTGCACCGCTGCGCCGGGGGCGTGCCGCGCGGCGTTGGCCAGCGCCTCCTGGACGATCCGGTACGCGGCCAGACCGACCGCCTCGGGAACCGGGTCGAGGTCGTTTCCGGCGTACGTCACCTGCATGCCGGCCCGCTGCGCGGTGGCCACCAGCGCGGGCAGCTCGGCCGGCCCCGGCTGCGGCTCGCGCATCGCCTCGTCGGTCTCCGCGCGCAGCACCCCGAGCAGCCGCCGCATGTCGGCCAGCGCCGACCGGGCCGCGGTGGCGATGGTGGCCAGCTCGGCCCGGGCCGGCGGGGCCAGGTCCGGCACCCGGTACGGCGCGGTCTCGGCCTGCACGGCGATCATCGACATGTGGTGCGCCACCACGTCGTGCATCTCCCGGGCGATCCGGGCCCGTTCCTCCAGGATCGCCCGGCGGGCCCGTTCCAGCTCGGTGAGCTCGGCCTGCTCGGCCAGCTGCTCGCGGCTGCGCCGGCGGCGGGACAGCAGGTCGCCGAGCAGCGCGATGGCGGCCAGCAGCACGGCGGCGCCGAACGCGTTGGCCCGGTCGGCGTAGAGGAACGGCACCACGATGGTGAACGCGGTGGCCCAGGCGGTGACCGCGGACTGTTCGAAGACCGCGAGCAGCACCATGACGACCAGGAAACCGACGATCTGCACCGGCGCCCACGGCCAGGACTCGGTGGGGCGGCCGTAGACGGTGCCGAGGAACAGCATCGGGTACGCGACCCGCCAGGCCACGACCGGGCGGCGTACGGCGATCGCCACCGGCAGCACCGCGCCGGCCGACAGCAGCAGCGCCAGCCAGGTCGGCAGGCCGCGGGTGTCCTCCAGGTACGCGACGTTGGTGGCGCCCAGCCCGAGCAGCGCCAGGAGGCCGAGCGGAACGCCGTACCAGAGAAACCGCCACCGCGGCGCCTCCAACCGGCGGCTCGGACCCAGGACCAGCCGGCGGAGCGGGCCCACGGCTTCGCGCGCGATCGCCGGACGGCTAGTCTCCATTCCCAGCAGGTTACGGCGGGACTGCCGCCGGGTCGTGCCCCCACGGTGCCGTCCGGCGCCCCATACCCAGGTATTACGCGAGGAGGGTGCCCGATGGCCCGCACGGTGCTGGTGACCGGTGGCAATCGAGGCATCGGCCTCGCCATCGCCCAGGCGTTCGTCAAGCAGGGCGACAAGGTCGCCATCACGCACCGGGGCAGCGGCGCGCCGGACGGCATGCTCGGGGTGCAGTGCGACATCACCGACAGTGCCGCGGTGGACGCCGCGTTCAGCACGGTCGAGGGCGAGCTGGGCCCGGTCGAGGTGCTGGTGGCCAACGCCGGCATCACCGACGACACGCTGCTGCTGCGGATGACCGACGAGCAGTTCGAGCGGGTGCTGGACACCAACCTGACCGGTGCGTTCCGGTGCGCCAAGCGGGCCAGCGGCAGGATGCTGCGGGCCCGGTGGGGCCGGATGATCTTCATCTCCTCGGTGGTCGGCCTGTACGGCGGCCCGGGCCAGGTGAACTACGCGGCCAGCAAGGCCGGGCTGGTCGGGATGGCCCGGTCGATCACCCGCGAACTGGGCAGCCGTAACATCACCGCGAACGTGGTGGCACCGGGGTTCATCGACACCGAGATGACCGACGTGCTGCCGGAGGCCCGCAAGGCGGAGATTCTCAAGGCGATCCCGGCCGGCCGGCTAGCCCAGCC
>DASSAL010000293.1:0-35519 GCA_035685405.1 Actinoplanes sp.
GGCAGACCACCGAGGCCTGGCAGACCGGTACCGGTGCGGAAAGCCTGGCGCAAACTGCGGATCCGCAGAGCCGTCAGCCGCTTGCCATATCCGGTACGGCGTGGCCGACGCCCGCGTCCGACGACGCGACGACGCACGACACCACGAACCCGTGGCAGCCGGCGGTCGGGCAGCCGGACGCCGAGGACGGCTCGTGGCGACGGGTCAGCCAGGGCGCGTGGCAGCCCGACGCCGGCCCCCGCCCGGCGTGGCAGCAGTTCGCCGCGCCACCCTGGGAGGGCGGAACAGCGACGCCCTGGAGTGGGGCCGGGCGTCCGTACCAGCCGGGCGCTCAGCCGTCATGGCAGCCGCCCGCCCCACGCCCGCCCGACGGATTGCCGGCCTGGCAGCAGCTCGTCGATCCGGCCGATCGGCACGGGCCGGGGGGCAACGGCTCGCAATCGCCGGTGTCCGGTGCCGGCATGCCGTACATCGACGCGGAATCGACCCGCTCCGTACCGTTCGACGACGGCCGGCATCTCGTCCGCGAGGATGATCGCGCCCAATGGCGCCGCGAAGCGGCGGGTCCGGACGGCTGGGGCACCCGATCGGAGGCGGACAACTGGGCCGCCCACGCCGACACTGGGAGCATGTCCAGGTTCGGCGACCCGGCGGCCACCGACTGGAGCACCCCGTCCACGACGCCGAGGTGGTCAGCCGGTGCGACTCCGGGGGCCGAGACCCGGAACTGGACGGGCGGTACCACCCCGGCCACGGAGACCTCGAACTGGACGGGCGGTACCACCCCGGCCACCGAGACGCCGAGCTGGTCAGGCAGTGCGTCATCGGCCGGGAGCTGGCGGGCCGAGCCCCAGTCCGGTGCCCGCAGCGAACGCCGTCGGCGCCGGAACGACGACGAACCCGACAGCCGGCGCGAGCGGCCGAGCTGGGCGCAGAGCGGCCCCAACCCCTGGACGGGCGATATCGGCGGCGGGGCACCAGGCGACCGCGGCACCACCGGCTGGACTCAGAGCGAACCCGGCGGTGCAAGCTGGACTACCGGCGACGCGCCCAGCCGAAACGGCAGCACCCCCAGCTGGCGGCCGGACGGTCCGAACGGCGGCAGCCCGACCTGGCGCGGCGAGGAAAGCGGACCCGACGGCAGCACCCCAGGCTGGCGCCCGGACAGCCGGAACGGCAGCACCCCGACCCAGCGGCAGGACAGGCCGAACGGCAGCACCCCGGCCTGGCGGCAGGGCGGCACCCCCGCCGCCATCGGCTGGCGAGGCGACGACGCGGGCGGATCCGCTGACCCCGCCACCGGCGGGCCTCAGGACCACCGGCCGCGCAGCGGCGGAGTCGCGTCCGACCGGCCGAGCTGGGCCCAGAGCAGCCCGGCGAGTTGGCGGCAGACCCCCGGACCGGCCGCCATCGGCTGGCGCGGCACCGATGACGAGCCCCCGGCGGCCGGAATGCCAGGCCCGCCCGAGACATCCCGTCGGCGTGACCGTCCCGGCTGGGCACAGAGCAGCAGCCCGGCGGTGAACGGCCGGGATTCCGGGATCAACGGCACAACGGTCAACGGCCGGCCGGTAAGCGGCCCGGCCCAGGGAGGCGGCCGGCTCGGAGGCGACCCACAGGAAACCCCCAGTGGCCGAGCGAGCGTCAGCGGCTGGGCACAGACCGAACCTGCCGAAGGCAACGGCGGCCGCGCTAGGGTGAACAGCTGGGCCCAGAGTGCCGGTCCCGCCGCGATCGGCTGGCGCCGCGATGATGCGGCCGATCCCAGTGCCGACCCCGGGCGAAACGGCCGACGCCGAGCCGGGCCCGACGATCCCGACGAGCCGGCCTGGCGACGGCCGGCGGATTTGGGCGACATGGGCCGGGGACGCAACGGCCGGACCCCGCCCGCATGGCAGCAGGACAGCGACGACGGCTGGGAAGAGCCCGGGCCCCGGGGGAAAGCCCGCAATCGGGAAGATATCGGCCCCGACTGGACAGCCCACGAACCGGAAGAGTCCGGCCCTGACTGGAGAGGCCGCGGACGAGAAGACATCGGCCCTGTGTGGAGAGGCCGCGAACGGGACGACGACTGGGAGCGGGACAGCCGGGACCAGCCGGACTGGCGTCAGGACAGCCTGGACGAGCCGAGCTGGCCGGGTGACGACCGGCCGCGACGCCGGCGGGATCCGCGAGGCGGGCCGGGCTGGCAACGCGACGACGACGGCTGGCAGGGGGAGCCGGGCACCGAGACCATGCGCCGGCGTCGCGAAGCCGCGCCCGCCGACCCGTGGGCGCAGAACGCCGCCGACACCGGCATGATCCCGATGACCTGGCAGCCGCCGGAGACGGATACCGGCAGCTGGCGCTCGAGCCCGGCTGCGGTCGGCCGGGCCCGGCCGACGAACCCGAACCGGCGTCGCGACGGCGGAACCAACGGTCGCCTGCGAGAGCTGGAGAGCGGACCGAGCGACACCGCCACCCGGATGGGCGGACCGAGCGGCACCGGCACCCGGATGGGCGGGCCCGGGGAGACGAGCGGACGGGTCAACGGCCGCCGCCGGGTGGACGACGACGCGCACGACGATTCGCCGCTCGACCCGGAGGTCTACCGGCGCGAACCCGGCACCCGGTCGGACGGCGCCAACTGGCCGCTCGACGATCCCCGCGAGGAGGACTGGCGTCGTGATCTGGTCGAACCGGCGGTAGGTGACGCGGTCACCGAGGTCCGGCAACGCATCGACCCGAGCGCGTGGCGGCGCGAGCAGCCCCCTCACGGCGCCGCGTCGTACCGGGAGAGGACCACCGGTGACTGGCGGCGCGAACTGGCCGCGGAAAGCGGCGGCCTGGTCGACGGCGAGTCCCGCCGGTTCGGCACGCAGGACTTCGTGCCGTTCAAGCCGGTCGGTTCGGCCGCCGTTCCGGCCGCTCCGGTGTCCGCGCCGCAGGCCGACCCGGTGTCCGTGGTCCGGGAGCGTTGGGAGGACGCGCCGGACAACGTCTGGCCGCCGCGCCGCCCGACCGGATACCAGACGAACGCCGGCGCGTACGAGCGACGCCCGGTCGGTGACAGCTTCGCCGCCGGTCCGAATCTGTCGAACAACCTGCTCGAACCGGACGAGGACGACCTCGAGGAGGACACCGGCGGCCCGCTGGCCGCGGTGGGTTACACGGTGATCTGGTACGGGGTGCCGGTGGTCCTGTTCGTGCTGTACATGCTCGTGCTCAACGGCGACCAGCAGGCGCACGCGCTCAGCACGCTGGCCGATGCCGCCCCGCAGTTCGGCTTGTCGTTGGTGCTCAGCATGGTGGTGGCGGTGGCCCTGCGCTGGGCCAGTGGCTCGTGGAAGGCGGCCAGCGTCGGCCTGGCCGCCGCGGTGATGGGCGGCGGCCTGGCCACCGTGTTGTCCTCGGTGATCACCGGCAACAGCCTCAGCTGACGCAACCGGGTGCCGGGAAAGCTCAAGCTGCCGCATAAGGCTCAGGGCGCAAAGGCTCAGCTGACGCAAAAAGGCGCGCCGGGCCGTGACCCGGCGCGCCCGCACAGCGCATACGCCCGAACCTACTTGGCGCCCACCACGCTGACCGGGAAGGTCGCGGTGACCTCCGGGTGCAGCTTGACCTGGACGTTGTACGTGCCCGTGGTCTTGATGTGACCGGGCAGCTCGAGCCGCCGCCGGTCCAGGGCCGGGCCACCGGCCGTCTTCACCGCGTCCACGATCTCGGCCGGGGTGATCGAACCGAACAGCCGGCCACCGCTGCCGGACCGGGCGGACAGCGTCACCTTGAGCGCGGCGAGCTGGTCCTTGACCTCGTTCGCCTGGCCCAGGTCACGGATCTCCCGAGCGTCCCGCGCCCGCTTGATCACATGAACCTGCTTCTCCGCACCCTTGGTCCAGCGGATCGCGAAGCCCTGCGGCAGCAGGTAGTTACGGCCGTAGCCGTCCTTGACCTCGACGATGTCGCCGGGAGCGCCGAGGCCCGACACCTCCTGAGTGAGGATGATCTTCATGCCGGTGCCTCCTCTCAGCGCGCCGTGGCCGTGTACGGCAGGAGTGCCATCTCGCGGGCGTTCTTGACCGCGCGGGCGATCTGCCGCTGCTGCTGGGAGGTCACCCCGGTGACCCGGCGGGCACGGATCTTGCCCCGGTCGGAGATGAACTTCCGCAGCAACGCGGTGTCCTTGTAGTCGATGTAGGTGATCCCGTCCTTGTCGAGCGGATTCACCTTCTTCTTCGGCTTGCGCAGTGCCGCAGCCTTAGCCATTGCTCGTCTCTCCTGAACTACTCAAAGACCTAGAAAGGTGGCTCGTCGTCGAACGACGAGGAGTTGCCGCGACTACCGCCGGAGGGCGCCGGAGCCGCCGTGGCCCACGGGTCGTCGAACGACGAACCGCCGCCGCCACCGGACTGCTGCCGGTTGCCACCACCGCCGGAGCCGAAGCCCCCACCACCGCCGCCGCCGCCGGACCGGCTCATCTTCTGCACCTTCGCTGTGGCGTAGCGCAGCGACGGACCGATCTCATCGACCTCGAGCTCATAGACGGTGCGCTTCTCGCCCTCGCGGGTCTCGTACGACCGCTGGCGCAGCCGGCCCTGCACGATCACCCGAGTGCCGCGCTGCAGCGACTCGGCGACGTGCTCGGCCGCGTCCCGCCAGATGTTGCACGCCAGGAAGAGTGGCTCGCCGTCTTTCCATTCGCCCGACTGCCGGTCCAGAGTTCGCGGCGTGGACGCGATGCGGAACTTCGCAACCGCCGCGCCGGACGGGGTGAACCGCAGCTCGGGGTCGTCGGTCAGGTTGCCGACGACCGTAATGGTGGTTTCTCCTGCCATGATTTTCTCCTCGCCGCTGTGCTCGTTCGCACGAGGTTGTCAGACCCCTACGACAAAAACGAGATTCAGCGGGTCTCCGGCCGGATGACCTTGGTCCGCAGGATGCTCTCGTTGAGGCGCAGCTGACGGTCCAGCTCGGCCACGGCCTCGGGGGTGGCCTGCAGGTCCACGACGGCGTAGATGCCTTCGGCCTTCTTGTTGATCTCGAACGCGAGCCGGCGGCGGCCCCAGACGTCGAGCTTCTCGACCGAGCCGCCCGCGGTCCTGATCACGTTCAGGTACTGGTCGAGCGACGGGGCGACGGTGCGCTCCTCGAGACTGGGATCGAGGATCACCATGAGTTCGTAGTGACGCAAGACGTTCTCACCTCCTGTGGGCTGTGCGGCCACGGTCTTTCCGTGGCAGGAGGTCTTGTGTCCGTCGCAGTAAGAAAGCCGTGGGCGCGAGCCGCACGGCGGACAGACTGCGAACCGAGCAAGCATACCCGTGCCGCGGCGCTGCACAAAAAGCCAGGTCAAGACCGTGAGACGTACGCGCAATCCAAGGTCCCGTGGTGGCCGGACCGCTGCGTGCGGCGCCAGGCCGCTCCCGGCTTCCGGCCCGGCGGAACAAGAGCGGCCCCCGTCCCGAAGGACAGGGGCCGCTCCTGGTGGAGAGCCGCGGGGCGTCCGGTCCGCATTCGCGGGTGGGACCTGGGGAGGAACGACCACACCGATGAGGTTGGACGCAGCCGCCCCGCGGAGCTTGTCGGCTACAGCCTACGCGATCGTCGTCCGAGATGCACGTTCTGACACGAATGCCCTAATCGCTCCCGCCGCTACGCCGATCACGCAGATGCCGGCCACCAGGCCGAGCAGGCCCACCGAGCCGTTACCGGACACCGGCTCCATCGCCACCGCAGGCTCCGCCGCCGCGACGCTCGACGGGCCCGCGGTTCCGACCGCCGGTGCGGCCTGCGTCGTGGTGGGCAGATCCAACGTGGGTACGCCGCCGACGACCGTCTTGTCGTCACCCGGCGGCATGCCCGCGAACGTCTGCGCCACTCCGCGCGTACCCCGGGTGATCCGGGTCTTGACCCTGGTCGTCGTCGCACCGCCCGGCGGCATCCCGGTGGCTGCAGCGGCCGTGCTCCGGCCCGGCCGGGTGGTCTTCGGGCGGGCGGTGCCGGGTCGGGTGGTCAGCGTGCGGTGCGGGCGCGCGGGCGACGTCACCGTGCCCGGCCCGGCGGATCCACCGGCCGGAGTGGACGCCGAGCCGGACCCGGACGGCGTCGTGGGTGCCGAGCTGCTGCCGGACGGCGTCGGCACCGGGTCGGGCAGCGTCGCCGGCGCCGACGGCGTGGCGGTCACCAACAGCGGGGTGGACTCGTCACCAAGCGCGCAGCTCGGGCTCAGCATGACCGCCGTGGTGCCGCGGCGGAACAACACGTCGGTGGCGCCGTCATCCGGAACCGTGCCCTTGGCGGCACCGCCGAGCTGCAGCTTCGCGCTGTGCCCGGTGCGGTTCACCACGCGTACGGTGGAATCGGCGGGTACGGTGAGCGCACCCACCTCCGGCGTCGACCGGCAGGACAGGCCGAGCACCCCGCCACCGCCGAAGACCACCTGCCGACCACCGGCCTCGGCTTGTTCGGCGTTCGCCGTACCGTTGGTCAGCAGCGGAGCGCCGAGGAGCAGACCTCCCAGCACCAGCGCCGCCACCCGGTGTCGGACCTGCCGTGACATGCGTTATCTCCCAGCTACGGCCGATCCGGCCACGTAGGCAAGCGTGAGCGCGGCTTCCCAAGGGCAGATTCCGCGCCGCGGGAAAACCGTTATATGTCCGTTAACGACCGCCTTTGCGGCACGTGACGCGGGCGGTTTCGTCGTACCCGCGTCGTAGGCTCGTTCCATGCGCATCGGAGCCCATGTCGACCCCGCCGACCCGCTCACCGCGGCGGCCGACCGCAAGGCGGACGCCGTCCAGTTCTTCCTGACGGATCCGCAGGGTTACAAGTCACCGAAACCGCGCGCCGACGCCGGGGCGCTGCGGGCGTCCGAGGTGGACGTTTACATCCACGCGCCATATATCGTCAATGTGGCTACGCTGAACAACCGCATCCGCATCCCCAGCCGCAAGCTGATGATGGCGCACGCCGCCGCCGCGGCCGAGCTGGGCGCGAAGGGCCTGATCGTGCACGGTGGGCACGTCGGCGCGGGCGCCGACCTCGCGGCCGGCTTCGACAACTGGCGCAAGGCATTCCAGTACGCGGAAAAGGACGGCGGCCTGCCGCTGCCGATCCTGATCGAGAACACCGCGGGCGGCGACAACGCCATGGCCCGCAAGTTCGACAACCTCGCCCGCCTGTGGGACGCGGTCGGCGAATTCGGCGCCGGCTTCTGCCTGGACACCTGCCACGCCCACGCCGGGGGCGAAGACCTGCTGAACATCGTCGACCGGGTCAAGGCGATCACCGGCCGGATCGACCTCATCCACGCCAACGACAGCAAGGACCCGTTCGACAGCGGCCGGGACCGGCACGACAACCTCGGGAGTGGCAAGATCGACCCCGAGTTGGTGGTGGCCGTGGTCCGCGCGGCGAACGCACCGGTCATCGTGGAGACACCGGGCGGCACCGAAGGCCAATCCGCCGATATCGCGCTCCTGCGGGAAAGGACGGGCAACTGACGGGCCGGCGCGACGGGGGAGGGTCATGACAGCGGACCAGCCGCGCGGCGGCGGTGCGGAGATCGACGCTGCCCGGGTCCAGCGGGATGACGACCGCGAGCCGCGGGGCGCTGAGGCCGCCAAGGTCCAGCCGGACGACCACCGCGAGCCGCCGGGCACCGAGCCTGCCGAGGTCCGGCCCGATGATCGCCCCGAGCCGCGGGGCGCTGAGGCCGCCCACGTCCAGCCTGATGATCGCCGTAAGTCGGGGGACCTCGCCGGCTCTGTCAACGGCGCGATTGTAGGAGCCGGCACGCCACCGCCCGGGCCCAAGTCCGCCTCCGGTGTGATCCCGTCGCTGCCAGTCCCCGGGGCGGGACAGCCCCCGCCCAGGCCAGCCAGCGCGTCACGCAACCGGTCACTCGCTACGCCGTCCCCGTCGTCGCTTCACGACTGGGAGCGTTCACGGCAAAAGCCGGACGAGCCGCCGACCGCGCAGACGGGGCGCGGCCGTCCCGCCGCGCCAGCAGCTCCGGCTCCGCCCGCGGTCACCGCTGGACCCACCGCAGGCACCGACGCAGCGGGCGCCACCTCCGGTGGACTCGCCGCCGCTGGCCCCGCCAGCAGGAAACCCGCCGCCCCCGCAGGCACCGCCGCCCCCGCAGGCACCGCCGCCGCCACCGCGGGCACCGCCACTACCGCCGCCAGTACCACTGCTGCCACCGCTGCACCGCACACGGCCGCTCTCGCAACCACCGTGACCGCTGCGCCGACGGCCGCCGCCGGAGCTGGACCGGGCCCGTCGCTCGCGGACGCTCCACAACGGACCGCGACCGCAACCGCGAAGCGCCGGACCACCCTCCCCGACACCCGGCCGCCGGGCACCCCGCCCGACCCGTGGACCGCGTTCGCCACCACGCCGCCGGAGCGGGGGCCCGGGCGCTTCCGGCGTGGACTGGCTGCGGGCGGCCGGGCCTTCATTCACGAATACGCGCTGGTCATCTACGGCGGCCTGGTGCTCGCCGTCGTGTTGACCTGGCCCACCTTGCGATATCCGATGCACACCCTGCCGCAGGACATCTACGACCCGGCACGGCAGGCGTGGCAGGTGGCCTGGATCGGCCACATCCTGCAGATCGAACCGGTTCGGCTGTGGCAGTCCAACGCGTTCTTCCCGGAGCGGTACAACTTCGCCTTCGGCGGCAGCCTGCTCGGGTATGCGCCGGCCGGCCTGACCGGCGACGGCATGGGTGCGGCGCTGCTGCGGTACAACATCCTCTTCGTGCTGGCCCACGCCCTGCTGTTCATCGGTGGGTACGCCCTGGTCCGCCAGCTCGGTGCGGGCCGCACCGGTGCGGTCGCCGCGGCGGTGGCGTTCGCCTACGCGCCCTGGCGCCTGGCCCAGGCGGGTCACCTGGACATCGTCTCGGCCGGCGGCATCCCGCTCGCGCTGGCGATGCTGGCCCGCGGGCACGGCTGGTCGCTGCGGTACGGCTTCCGCCCCGATCGGCGCCACGCGGGCTGGGCGGCGGCCGGCTGGCTGGTCGCGGCCTGGCAGATCAGCCTCGGCTTCTCGCTGGGACTGCCGTTCGCGTACGTCCTGGCCGGCATCCTGCTGGTGATGTCGATCGCGGTCCCGGTCTATCGGCTGCGCGTGCTCCTCAAGGAAAGGCGGACCCTCAGTCGGCAAGTGTCAACGCTTGCCGAGTCCGCCGACCCCACACTTCAGCCGTCGCAGTCGGCGGCACCGGTGAACGCGCCCGGGACGACGACGGCGACGACCGACCCGCCGACCGCAACGACAACGAAGGCCACCTCGCCCGCTGCAGCGAAGACCACGCCTACCGCGGCGACGACCGACCCGCCAACCGCCACCTCGACCGATCCACCCACGCCAGCGGCCTCGAAGAACACGGTGCTCGCCGCCTCAAGGAAGCCGGCCACGACGGCGGTTTCCGCGACCCTGCCGGCCCCAGCCGCCACCACCCACCCGCCCACCGCTGACGCCCCGACCAACCCACCCGCGGCCCATGCCGCAGCCACCGGACCACGGACCGCACCGCCTTCCACCGAGCCGCCCGCTTCCACCAACCCAGCCGCTTCCCCCAACCCACCGCCCCCGACCAATCCACCGCCCGGGACCAACCCACCACCGCCTGGGACCAACCCACCGCCCGGGACCAAGGCACCCCCGGCGACCAACCCAAGCGACCCGCCCGCTTCGACCAACCCGCCGCCATCGCCAGGCCGCCGACCCGGTCCGAGCCCGGTGCTCGGGTGGCGCCTCCTGGTCACCAACACCCTGGGTGCGCTGATCTTGCTCGGCCTCGGTGCGCTGATCGCTGCCCCGTACTTCAAGGTGCCCGGCACCGGCCCGGCGACCGCCGAGATCGATTTCTTCTCACCGCCGCTCCGCAGCTTCCTGATCGGCCCCGCCGAGTCGCGCATCTGGGGTGTCGCGCACGCCGTACCCCGGGCGTCGCTGGCCTGGCCGGCCGAGATGAGCCTGCTGCCGGGCTTCGTTCTGTACGCGCTCGCCCTGGCCGGGCTCTTCTTCTCGATCTGGACGGTGCGGCAGCGGCTGCTGCTGGTGCTCGGGCTGGCCGGCGCGGTGATCTTCACTCTGGGCACCGGGTTCTTCGGTGGCCGCTGGACCTATCTGCCGCTGTTCGGGCACCTGCCCGGTTCCTTCGGCGTCCGCATCCCGGGCCGGCTCATGCTGTGGGTGACGCTGCTGCTGGTGATTCTGGCCGCCGGCGCGGTGGCCGAGGTGGTCCGGCGGGCCGAGCAGTGGACGGCGCATCGGATGCCGCCGTGGCCCGGGCCGTGGCTGCGGCTGGCGACGTTCGTACCGGTGCTGTTGCTCCTAGCCGAGACGATCAACGCCACGCCGCACCCGGTGGTGCCGGCGCAGCCCGCCGCGATGCGCACCGAGGCCGGGCCGATGCTGGTGCTGCCGACCGCGGCGCTCGGCGACCAGACCGTCATGCTCTGGTCCACCTCGCGGTTCCAGCCGATCGCCAACGGCAGCGGCGGGTTCGCCGCACAACAGCAGGAGGAGTTGCGGCGGACCGTGGCGAGCTTCCCGGACGCGGCGAGTGTCCAGTACCTGCGGGAGACCGGGGTGACGACGGTGCTGCTGATCCGCGATCAGGTCGGTGGCACGCCATGGGAACGCGCCGGGGACGTGCCGGTCGATGCGCTGGGCATCCGCCGAGAAGACCTCGACGACAACACGGTGGTCTTCCGGCTGTCCTGAGGTGAGGACCGGGTCAACCGGCGGCCGGTTGGGACGGCGCTTGCGGCGGCACGGGCGGCGACGGCGGCGGTGACACGGGCGGCGGCGGCGGTGACACGGACGGCGACGGCGGCGGTGATTCGCCGGCGGACCCGCCGGGCCGGCGCACCCGGGCCACCCATGGCGCGTCCGGCGCTCCGTCCAGCACCCCGCCGTCGGGGTCGTCGGCGTACGTCTGCCGCACCACATCCAGCTCCGGCCGCCAGATCTCCCGGATCACCAGCCCGCACAGGACCGCCACCGTGACCAGCCGCAGCGTGGAGGCCAGCACGAAGGTGCCCTCCGGAATGACCGGCTTCCCACCCGCGCCCAGCAGCTCGGCGTAGAACGCGGTGAAGTAGGCGAACTCCGCCACCGTCCACGCCATGATCGCGCCCCAGCGGGGCCGGGCCAGCACGATCAGCGGGAGCAGCCACAGCACGTACTGCTGCGACCAGACCTTGCTGAAGATCAGGAACGCGGCCACCACCAGGAAGGCGACCTGGGCGAGGCGGGGGCGCCGGGGTGCGGTCAGGATCAGCGCCGCGATCGCCGCGCAGCACAGGAAGAACAGCGCGTACGACAAGGTGTTGAGGGTCGGGATGTGGTCGCTGAGCCATTGGAACGGGCCCTGATCGCCGGCCGCGCCGGTGTTCCACTTGGTGTCCAGATACCGGCCGATGTACCAGAAAGTGCCCCAGTCGATCGGCCGCTCGGTGTTCAGGTCGAAGAACCGGTTCCAGCTCTCCCGGTACAGGAAGTACACCGGCGCGTTGACCGCCGCCCAGGTGGCGACCGCCGACGCGAAGGCAAGGGCCCACTCCCGCGTACGCCCGGTCCGCAGGCCCAGGATCAGCAGCGGCCCCAGGATGAACAACGGCCAGAGCTTCGCCGCCCCGCCGAGGCCGAGCAGGACCCCGGCCAGCACCGGTCGCTTCTTCGCCCAGGCGTACAACCCGAAGGCGGCCAGACCGATCGCCAGGAAGTCCCAGTTGACCGTGGCGGTGATGAACAGGATGGGGGAGACCGCGAAGATCGCGGCGTCCCAGGGTCGTCGCCGGCGCAACGCCAGGATCACCCCGGCGGTCGCCACCGCCAGGGCGCTCAACACGAGCGCGTTGGCGTCGTAGAACCAGGTGCCCTGGTTGATCGACGGGTACCGCTCGCCGATCGCGTGCACCGGCAGCCCGATCGCGCCCATGAAGTAGCCGGTGACCACGGGGTATTCCACCGGGTGGTCCCGGTACGGCACCTTGCCCTCGTTGAGTCCTTCGGCGTAGTAGAGCGCCAGCACATCGGTGTAGCAGAAGCGCGTGTACTGGATGTTCTTCTGCCAGTCGCCGTCCATGCAGGGTGACTTCTGCACCCAGTGCAGGGCCAGGGTCAGGCAGCAGAGCGCCATGATGATCCGGGTCGCGGTCCAGAATCGGCCGGCGCGAGCGTCCGGGCGGACCGCGTGCTCGCCGAGCGGGCCGCCGATGGCCTCGGACAGGCCCCGGATGAACCCGTCCTGAGTGGCCGGGCGCGGCGTCTCGCGGTCACGTTCCGGGTCGCTGCTGCGCACGGACGCCTCGGGACCGGACGGGAACGAGGACGGCTCGACGCTCATGTCTAGGAATCATGCCGCATCGGTCCGCAACGGCGGCGGCGGCCACCATGATGATGGCCGCCGCTCCGGTCAGAGTTGGCTTGCGCTAATCGTCGCCGCCGCCACCTCGGCCGCTGTTGTCGCCGTCGTCTTCTGGATTGGGTGGGAAGCCGGGCAGGGTGCCGGGTTGTGTCGGTTCGATCGATGGGTCGCCGTTGCCCTGGCCGTTGTTGTTCCCGCCGTTGCCGTTACCGTTGCCCGGGCCGTTGTTGCCGTTGTTCTGGCCGTTGTTGCCCGGGCCGTTGTTCTGGCCCGGCGGGCAGATCAGGCCACCGAGGATGCAACCCTCGTTCCGCGGCGGCTCCGGCAGCGGATCGAGACCGTTGCCCTTGACGTTCGGGTCACCGACCTCGACGTTCGGCGGGAACGGCTCGTTGGGCTTGTCGAGCGCCCTGCTGGCCTCGTCCATGAACAGCTTCCACACCTGACCCGGCACCGAGCCACCGGTCATGTTGCCGCCGCCCGGCTTCTTGATCGGCAGAAGCTGCATCTGCTTATTCACCGGCTTCTCGCGCCCGATCCAGACCGCCGACGCGAGGTGCCGGGTGGCGCCGACCATCCAGGCGTCGCCGTTCTCCCCGGACTTGCCGTCCTTGTACTCCCACGTGCCGGTCTTGCCGATCGCGTCACGGCCGTTTCGCAGGCTACGGCCGTTGGACGGTGGGATCTTCTGCAGCACGTGGTCGATCGCCGCCACCACGTTCTTGTCGAACGCCTGCTTCGGCTTCAACTGCTCGTTCTTGTACGGCTTGAACTTGCCGGTCTTGTCGTCGCGCTTCTCGACCTTCTTGACGAAGTGCGCCCTGTTGTAGACGCCGTCGGCCGCCAGTGTGGCGACGCCGTTGGCGTGGTCGAGCGTGGTGATCGCGTACTGGCCGAAGCCGACCTCGCTGCCGAAGTCGCGCAGGCCGCTCTCGCTGACCTTGCTCAGGTCGATCCGCTCACCGATCTTGGTGGGGCTGGCGATGTACTGCACGCCGGCCTTGTGCGCGGCCTCGATCACCTTGGCCGGGCCGAGCTTCTCGGCCAGCCAGTAGAACGGGAAGTTGTACGACTCGACGGTTGCGACGTCGAGCGGGCACCGGCGCTTGTCGCACCGGAGGTTGTTGCGGTTGGAGTTGTTGATGGCGTCGCCGCCGACCCGCTTGAGGGTCGAGTCCCACGTCGTCTTGAAGCTGTACCCGGCGCTGAGGCCGGCCAGCAGCGTGTAGATCTTGAACGACGAGCCGGGCGGCCGGCCACCGCCGAGGAACGAGCCGTCCTCGGCGAAGTTCGGTCCGGCGTAGTCCCAGTCGGTGCCGTTGGCACCGCCGTAGTACGCGAGCACCTGCCCGTTGGCCGGGTCCACCGCCACCAGCGACGACTTGTACGTCTTGTCGAGCTCGCTCATCGGCGACTCGTCGCTGGTCCGGGACGCCGCGGTCTCGGCCGCCTTCTGCACCCCGCTGTCGATCGTGGTGGTGATCCGCAGGCCACCGGCCGCCTGCTCCTTGTCGCTGATCCCCATCGCCCGCAGTTCCTGCTTGACGTACTTGGTGATCTTGTAGGTGGGCTTGTCGTTGCCGCATCCGGTCCGGCAGGCGTCCGGGTCGAACTTCTTGACCGCGGGGTATTCGGTGGGCTTGTCGGCGGCGGTGAGCCAGCCCTTCTCCATCATGTTGTTGAGGGTGTACTCCCAGCGGACCTTCGCGTCGGTCGGGTTGTTCTGCGGGTCGTATCCCTTATGTGTGGCGGACGCCTCGGGCTGCTTGATCACCGACGCGATGACGGCTGCCTCGGCCGCGGTGATCGCGCCCTTCTGGCCCGGCTGCACCAGCGACGACCGGCTGTTGCCGAAGTACGCCTTCACCGCGGCCTCGATGCCGTACGCACCGCGGCCGAAGTACACCGAGTTCAGGTATCGCCCGAGGATCTCGTCCTTGGAGTAGTTGTCCTCCATCTTGCGGGCCAGCACCGCCTCGCGAAGCTTGCGGTTGTAGCTGATCTCCTTCAGATCGGCGGCGTGCCGTGCGTACTGCTGGGTGATCGTGGACGCACCCTGCGTGTCACCGCCGGTGAAGTTGTTCCACGCGGCCCGCAGGATGCCCTTCATGTCGATGCCGTGGTGATCCATGAAGTTCTTGTCCTCGGCTGCCATCACGGCGTCCTTGATCACCGGGTTGATGCTCTGGAACGGCACGATCGACCGGTTCTCGCTGCCGATCGTGGCCAGCAGCGTCTTGTTGTCCGACGCGAACAGCTGGCTGACCTGTTCCTCGGGCTTCGGCTCCTCGAGCTTGACGTCGTCGAAATACCAGGTGCCGGCGACCACGCCGGCGCCGAGCAGGATCACGACCACGGCCGCGGCGGCGGTGAGGATGTTCGCGCGGCGGCGGCGCTTGGCGGCCTTGGTCAGGTCCTTGCCGCCCCGGCCGGGTGCGCCCAGCGGGGTCGGCGAGCCGGGACCGTCCAGGTGGTCGAAGGAGGTCGGGCGGACAGCCGCGCGGGCCACCGCGGCCCGGCCGCCGTACGCGCCGGTGCCGCCCTCGCCCACGCCCACCCGGGCCGAACCGACCGATGCGCGGCCGGCCGACGCCGCTCCGACCGGCACCCGGCCGCTCGTGCCGCCGACGGAGGCGGAGCCCACCGTGGCGGCACCCCGTGGCACGGAGCCGCTGACGCCGGCCCGGCCGGACGGCCGGCGGTAGGCGTCGGGCGCGGGGCGGGAGCCGGACGGGTCGTCGTCAGGCGTGGAAGCCGCGGACGGTCCGGGCACACGGGCCCGGGCGCGCGCAGACTGCGGATCGCCGTACGAGTTCATTCGGTTCACACCTACCGGTCGCGGTGGCCGGCCTCGACCTGGCCCTGGAGGGGCCTGGCGGAGGCTGTGCCACGAGCGGACGTTTGGGGCTGCAGCCGGGCAGCCGCCCTGACGGATGTCAAGAATGACCGACTGCGGCGCTGGATGCCCGTATCGGTCGGGGTCGTGTCAACGTTAGCGAGGGTGCGCGCGTTCATCGACGTCCCTCCCCATGATGTGACGACGATCCTGTCTCGCGGTGGCGGCCCGAGGCGGACGAAGCGACCGCTTCGCCCCGTTGCGGTTCGTCGATCAGTGCGGCGCGGCCGAGGAGGTATTGCTCGGCCAGGTGGTTCCACGCACAGGACTGGCACACCTCCACGACGTACACCTGGAACTCACTGAGCGTCATCGCCAGGACCGGGAGCTCCGCCAGTTTGCGGGCCTGTCCGGCGGACTGCTTGAGCTCGTCGCCGTAGATGTAGTGCACCAGCGTGAGGTTGTCGCGACGGCAGACCGGGCAGCGTTGATCGGTCGGCTCGCCATGGAACCGCGCGGCGTTCTTGAGGTAGGGCGAGGCATCGCAGACCTCCAGGGTCCCGATCCGCCCGTTGTGCAGGTCACGCAGCAACGCCCGCTTCTGGAGCGAGTAGTCGACGATCTGCCGCTGCGTGCGCACGACGAAGAGAGTACGCGGTCCCTCCCGCTCCTGCGACAGCCATCACTCAGCGTGGCGCGCCGATCGCGCAGGCAACAGCCGTTGGTCCGGTCAAGGGTGGCGGCGGGGCGGTTTGGACGGCCGTCTTGCGGTGGAGCACAACCCACTCTACCGTTGCGATGTATCGGGCCGATACATCGGAGAGGTGGTGGCCGCCATGTTGGAGCTGGCCATCCTCGGCCTCTTGCAGGAGACCCCGATGCACGGGTACGAGCTGCGCAAGGAGCTTGCCACGAAACTCGGCACTCTTCGCGCCGCGATCAGCTACGGAACCCTTTATCCCACGCTGAAGCGGCTGCAGGCGGCCGGTTGGATCAGCGAGGCCGAGGCCGCCGACACGGGGATCATCCCCCCGCTGACCAGCCGGCGCGGCCGCGTTGTCTACAAAATCACGGCCGAGGGCAAGGAACGGTTCGCCGATCTGCTCGCCCAGGTCGGCCCGGAGACGTACGACGACGCCGGGTTCGGTGTGCACTTCGCCTTTTTCGCCCGGACTGACCGGGCCACCCGGCTGCGGATCCTCGAGGGCCGCCGACGCCGGGTCGAAGAGCGTCGGGAAGGACTGCGTGAGATCCTCGCGCGGGCCAGTGACCGGCTCGACGCGTACACCCTCGAGTTGCAGCGCCACGGACTCGACGCGGCCGAGCGCGAGGTCCGGTGGCTGGAGGAGCTCATCACGAACGAGCGCTCCGGCCGGTCCCCGTCCGGGGACACCACCACAGATCCGGCTCCGCCCCAGGAAGACCGGCCGTGAACAAGGAGGCAAACGCGATGGGCTCCGTCCGCGTCGCCATCGTCGGTGTGGGTAACTGCGCCTCGTCCCTCGTGCAGGGCGTCGAGTATTACCGCAACGCCGACCCGAACGACCGCGTCCCGGGTCTCATGCACGTTACCTTCGGCGACTACCACGTCAACGACGTGCAGTTCGTCGCGGCGTTCGATGTGGACGCCAAGAAGGTCGGCATGGACCTCGCCGAGGCGATAACCGCCAGCGAGAACAACACGATCACCCTCTGTGATGTGCCGCCTACCGGGGTTACCGTCCAGCGTGGACCGACGTTCGACGGTCTGGGCCAGTACTACCGCGAGATCATCGAGGAGTCGTCGGCGGTGCCGGTGGACGTGGCTCAGGCGCTGCGGGACGCCCGGGTGGACGTCGTGGTGTCGTACCTGCCGGTGGGCTCGGAGCAGGCGGACAAGTTCTACGCCCAGGCGGCCATCGACGCCGGCTGTGGTTTTGTCAACGCGCTGCCGGTCTTCATCGCCTCCGACCCGGTGTGGGCGCAGAAGTTCACCGAGGCCGGCCTGCCGATCGTCGGCGACGACATCAAGAGCCAGGTCGGTGCCACCATCGTGCACCGCGCGCTGGCCAAGCTGTTCGAGGACCGTGGTGTCGAGCTGCTGCGCACGTACCAGCTGAACTTCGGCGGAAACATGGACTTCATGAACATGCTGGAGCGCAACCGGCTGGTCTCCAAGAAGATCAGCAAGACTCAGTCGGTGACCAGTCAGATCCCGCACGAGATGCGGAAGTCCGATGTCCACATCGGCCCGTCCGACCACGTGCCGTGGCTGGACGACCGCAAGTGGGCGTACATCCGGCTGGAGGGCCGGAGCTTCGGCGACACCCCGCTGAATGCCGAGCTCAAACTCGAGGTGTGGGACTCCCCGAACTCCGCCGGCGTGATCATCGACGCCGTCCGTGCCGCGAAGATCGCCAAGGATCGCGGCATCGGCGGCCCGATCCTGTCGGCCAGCTCGTACTTCATGAAGAGCCCGCCGGTGCAGTACAGCGACCACGACGCCAAGGCGGCGGTCGAGGCGTTCATCAAGGGCGAGGTGGAGCGCTAGGCTCGCCGCTGTGACGCAGGCGCGGGGCCGGACCGCTATCGGTTCGGCCCCGCGCGCCTTGCTCGGCGCGATGTGTTGCGCGCTCACTCTGGTCATTGCGGCCGGCGCTTGCGCACGGTCGGGCAACACCGCCGGCGGGACGCCCAGACGCACGGTCGTGGTGACCATCCACGGTTCCACGATGCCGGCGCTGCCCATACCGGCGTCGGACCTCCTGGTTCCGGCACCAAGCCCCGCGGGCGAGCACCAGGTCGGCGTCGCCCGGTGCGCCCACCCGCCGGTGGCCGTCCCGAAGCCCGCACCCGACGACGCGCAGCGCGGGCCAACCGGTTCGAAGCCCGCTGGAAGAGCCACGCAGCGCAGCGCCACCGCCGCGCCGGAGCCCCGGCCCGGGCCCGGAGCCATCCATCCTGACGCCGGCGACGCCCGGGAACGCGCCGAACGCGCCCTCGAATCACAGCGCCGCACCTTCCCGGTCGCGCCGAACGTGCCGGCGGAGGTCGCGGCCGGCGCGATCGAGTGCGCGCGCCTGCTTCAACTGGAGTTCACCCTGCGCGCCTCCGGCGGCGCGCCGATCGACGAGGCCGCGATCCGGGCCGCCCTGCGCGCCACCGGCCTCACCAAGGCGGTCGTCGCGCCGGGGCCGCGCTTTGCCACCTCGACCGGCCGAGCCTGCATCATCGGCACGGTGACCGCCGGCCGGCCGGCCATGACGATCGCCGCGCTACCACCCGCCGGCACGTGCCGGCTGTGAGGTGCGGTGGCCCGATCCAGTGGTCACCAGCCCCATGAGGTGCGGTCGAGCACCAGCAATGACGCATCGGCGCCGTAGAACACGCCGTCCCGGTCGTGCCGGAAGCCCAGCTTTGACAGCACGTGCCGCGATGCGGAGTTTTCCCGCCGCACGGTCGCCACGATCCGCGGCAGTCCGACCGTCTCGAACCCGTACGTCAGGCACGCCCGCGCCGCCTCGGTGGCGTAACCCTGACCCCAGGCCGTCCGGCCGAGGTAATAACCCAGCTCGACGTCGTCGGAGCCCTCCAGCCGCTGGATGCCGGCGTGCCCGATCACCTGGCCGGTCGCGGCCACCTCGGCGATCCACATGCCGAAGCCGCTGCGCTCCCACTCGTCCAGCCGGTCGGCCCACCGGCGCAGGCTGTCGGCCAGCGAGAAGCGGGTGTGCGCCCAGGTCACCTCGGGGTCGTCGTCGACCGCCGCCCGGTGCGCGGGCAGGTCGTCTGCTCGGAACGCCCGCAGCCGCAGCCGCTCGGTCGTCACGGTGGGAATCGTCGTCATCCGCTCACCCCCAGGCCCGCTCGAGGGCCACCCGCGCCTCGAGTTCCAGCAGCTTGCGTTTCCGCTCGATGCCGCCGCCGAAACCGACCATCTTGCCGCCGGCACCGACCACGCGGTGGCACGGCACGATCACCGGCACCGGGTTGTGGTGGCACGCCGTCCCGACCGCACGGGCCAGGCCCGGGTCGCCGAGCACGGTGGCGATCTCGCCATACGTCTGCATCTCCCCGTACCGGATCTTGGCGATCTCGGCCCACACCGCCCGCTCGAAATCCGATCCGCCGCGCATCTCCACGGGCACCGAGAAGGTGGTCAGCCGGCCCGCGAAATAGGAGATCAACTCGTTGGTCACCGGATGCGCGCCGGAAGCGCCCGGCGGGGCTCCGAAACGCACGCCGACCACGGTCTCACCGTCCAGGGTCACACCCAGCCGGCCGATCGGGGAGTCGACGACGAAGTACATGCCGACCATTCAAGCGAGGGGGTACGACATTTTCAGATGTAACCGTGCTCCCGCGCCCACTTGTACAGCTCCGCCTCCGCCTCGTCGCGGTTCAGCGGTCCCCGGTCCAGCCGCAGGTCCTTCAGGTAATTCCAGGCCTGACCGACGATCGGGCCGGGCGGCACGCCGAGTAGTTCCATGATCGCGTTGCCGTCCAGGTCCGGCCGCACCCGGGCCAGATCCTCCTCGGCCTGGATCCGGGCGATCCGCTCCTCCAGCGCGTCGTAATCGGCAGCCAGCTGGGCCGCCTTGCGCCGGTTGCGGGTGGTCACGTCGGACCGGGTCAGCTTGTGCAGGCGCGGCAGCAGGTCACCGGCATCGGTGACATACCGGCGCACCGCCGAGTCGGTCCACTCGCCGCGGCCATAGCCGTAGAACCGCAGGTGCAGCGCGACCAGGTGGACCACGTCGGAGGTGACGTCCTTGGGGTACTTCATGGCCTTCATCCGCTGCCTGGTCAACCGTGCACCGACCACCTCGTGGTGATGGAAGCTGACCCGCCCGTCGCGGCCGATGTCCTTGGTGGCCGGCTTGCCGACGTCGTGCATCAGCGCGGCCATCCGCAGGGTGAAGTCCGGCCCGGTGTCACCCTCCAGCCGGACGGCGTTCTGGACCACGGTCAGGGTGTGCTCGTACACGTCCTTGTGCTGGGCGTGCTCGTCGATCTCCAGTTTGAGCCCGGACAGTTCCGGCAGGAACCGGTCGGCCAGGCCGGTGTCCACCAGCAGCCGCAGCCCGGCCACCGGATCGGCGCCGCAGAGCAGCTTGGTGAACTCGTCGCGGATCCGCTCGGCGGTGATCCGGTCCAGGTCCGGAGCCATCGCGATCATCGCCGCGACCACCGCGGCGTCCACAGTGAACCGGAGCTTGGCGACGAACCGGGCCGTCCGCAGCATCCGAAGTGGATCATCGGAAAAGGACATCTCAGGAGCAGCCGGGGTACGGATGACGCCGGTCGCCAGATCGGTCAACCCGCCGTACGGATCGGTGAACTCGTGCCCGGGCAACGAGACCGCCATCGCGTTGATACTGAAATCACGCCGCTGCAGATCGTCGAGCAGGCTGGTGCCGTACGACACCGTCGGATTGCGGCTCACCCCGTCGTACGATTCGGCCCGGAACGTGGTGATCTCCACCCGCAGGCCGTCCTTCTGCACGCCGATCGTGCCGAACTCGCGCCCGGTCTCCCAGATCGCGTCGGCCCACCCCTTCACCACGCTGATGGTCTCGTCCGGGTGCGCGTCGGTGGTGAAGTCGAGGTCGTCGCCGAGCTGCCCGAGCAGCGCGTCGCGCACCGACCCGCCGACCAGGTGCAGTTCGTGGCTCGCGGCGGCGAACCGACGACCCAGCTCGTCGGCGATCGGGAAGACGCGCAGCAGCTCCGCAACGGCGTTGCGCTGCGCCGGGTTGAGTTCAGACATGGGAGGACCAGCCTATAGCCGGTGGTGGTCACCGACCGCAGCGGGCAGGATAGGCACCACCAGGCCGGGAAGGACGAGAGTTTTGCCCGTTTCCGAGGCGCTCCGCCGCCGGACCGAGGACCCGGCGTTCTGGGCCGCCCTGAACCTGACCGGTCGTTCTCCGGCCGGCCCGGCGCAGGACGAGCTGCACATCTCCTTTCCGGTCGCCGGCGGGTACGGCCTGGTTCTCGACGTCGATCCGGGCGGCGGCGAACAACATCTCGGCCTGCGCGGGCCGGCCGCCACCGAGCCGGTTCCCCTGGCCTGGGCAGCGCCGGACCGCGCCCATCCGGCCACGCTGCGGTGGTGGGAACTCGACCTCTGCGCCCGGTTGATCGCGCTGGACGACCCGACCCTGCCTCATCCCGGCCTGGTGGTCGCCCTGCTCGGGGCGTTCGCGCCGGCCACGCCGGACGATCACATCGCGACGATCGCCGCCGTGCGGGCGGCGGCGTACCGGTCGCTGCGCCGCCAACCCGACGCGGTCGAGACCGACGACGGCCCGGAGCAGACGCCGCTTCCGCTGTTCGACGACCCCGCGTGGTGGCGGCGGCGCCCGGCTCCCTCACCGCAGGTCCTGGACGAGGCAACGATCGCCGCCTGGACCGCTCCGGCGGTCGCCACCACCGAGGTACGCACCGGGCCCCGGTTCCCGCACGCCGGCCTGACCGACCTGCTGCGGCACGCCACCGACCGGCTCGGCCGGCTGCGCGCCGATCCGGGGTATGCCGCGGTGCGGCCGCTGGCCCGGCGGATCACCGCCACCGGAGACCTGACCCGCCTGCCGGAGATGGTCAGCACGCTCACCGAGGCCGGGTGCGACCACCCGACCGTGCTGGACGCGCTGTCCGAGCCACTGGTCCCGGTCGAGGCCTGCTGGATGGTCGAGACGCTGGCCGGCGCCGAGCCCGGGACCCTGCTGCGCCACCACGTGTGAGCGGTCCCTCTATCGTTGCCCTGTGTCCGTACCCCGATCCCCGGACCGCATCGCCGGCGGCCTGTACCGCAGCACGCACGCCGCCGCGGTGCCGGGCCCGAGCGACGCCACGCTCGTCGCGGCCGACGAGCAGAATCCGGGTGCGCCGGGCCCGGGCGACGCCATGCTGATCGCAACCGACGAGCAGAATCCGGGTGCGGCCGCCGCCGAGGATCAGGCCCTGCCGCCGGAACAGCCCGGCACCGGGACCGCTGGGCAGAGCGCCATCATGGCGGCCGGCAGCCTGGTCAGCCGGATCATCGGATTCGTCCGCAACGCCCTGATCGGCATGACCCTGGGCGCGGGTATCGGCGACGCGTACACCAGCGCGCAGTTCCTCCCCAGCCAGATCTACGAGCTGCTGCTCGGCGGCATCCTCTCCAGCGTTCTCATCCCGCTGCTGGTCCGCCGGCGCAAGGCCGACCGGGACGGCGGCCAGGTCTTCACCCAGAAACTGCTCACCTTCGCCGTGCTCTGCCTCGGCATCGCGACCGTGCTGGTCACCCTGGCGGCGCCGGTGATCACGTTGCTTCAGTCGGGCGCCGGCACCAGCGACGACTATCAGCGGCTGGTGACGTCCTTCGCGTACCTCGTCCTGCCGATCATCTTCTTCACCGGCCTGTCCGCGCTGTTCGGCGCGGTGCTGAACGTCCGCGGGCACTTCGCCGCGCCGATGTGGGCGCCGATCCTGAACAACCTCGTGGTGATCGCCACCTGCGGCGTGTTCATCCTGATCTTCGGTACGGCGAAGGGCATGTCACCGGGTGAACTGACGCCCGCGGAGATCGCGCTGATCGGCGGCGGCACCCTGCTCGGCATGATCGTCCAGGCGGCCGGTCTGCTACCCGCCCTGCGCCGGGTTGGTTTCACGTGGAACTGGCGCTGGGACCCGCGCGGCCTCGGGTTGGGGGAGATCGGCCGGCTCGCCGGATGGATGCTCTGCTACGTCGCCGCCAACCAGGTCGCCGTCTTCCTGGTCGCGAACCTGTTGAACCGGGTCTCCGGCGACGGCAACGCCAGCGTGCTGGCCTACAACAACGTCTATCTGCTGACGATGATGGCGCACGGCATCATCGGCGTCTCGGTGATGACCGCGCTGCTGCCGAAGATGAGCGCGGCCGCGGCGGACGGCCGGTTCGCCGATGTCAGCGCCGACCTCAGTCGCGGCATCCGGCTGACCGCCACCGCGCTGGCCCCGTTCGCCGTGGTCTACGGCGTTCTGGGCGTACCGATCGCGGTGACCCTGTTCCAGGGCGGCGCCTACACCATGGAGGCGGCACATGCGACCGGCCGGGTGCTCATGGTGGCCGCGCTGGCCGTGCTGCCGCTGTCGATCAGCTACCTGTGCACCTATGCCTTCTATGCACTGCAGGCCAACCGGACCGTCGCGCTGATCAATCTGCCGGTGGTGGCCGTCCGGGTCGCGGCGTACCTGGTGCTCTTCGCGGTGCTGGCCGACTCGCTGGCCGCCGCCGGCATGACCGCGGGCAACGCGCTCTCGTACACCCTGTCCGCGTTGATCTCCCTGGCCGTCCTGCGGCGCCGGATCGGCCGGCTCAATCTGGCCACGGTTGCGGTCGCCCTGGCGAAGGTCCTCCTGGCCGCCGCCGCCGCTGCCGCCGCCGCCCTGCTGGTGGTCCGGCTGTTGCCCGGCGGTGCCGAGCCGGACCGGCCGGCGGCGTTGCTCCAGGTGGTCGTCGGCGGTGCGGTGATCTTGTTGACGTACCTCGGCACCGCGGCGCTGCTGCGCGTCGCGGAGGTCCGCCAGGTCGTCGGCATGGTGCGTCGCAAGCTCGGTCGCTGATCCCTGGGGACGAGCTGTGGATAACTCTCTGAACAGGTAGTTCCGTCGCGCCGAACGGACTAGGCCGCCCGGCCGGGCGGCCCTTTGCCGCAGCCGCGCCAGGGGGATGACCTGTGGGAGGGTGGCACCGGACGGGTATGGTCGCTCTGGACACGTGTGCACACCGAGGGAGGACCGGTGACCCAGGTCGGCGAAGGCCAGGAGACCGCGGCCGATGAGGCCGGTCCGGTCATGACCTTCGGTGCACCCACCGTCGGTGAGATTCTGGCCGAGCGGTACCAGCTCGAGGAGCACGTCAACAACGACAGCGCCGGCCGGCAGGTCTGGCGCGGCGTCGACGTCATTCTGCGCCGTCCGGTGGCGGTGGTGCTGCGCCACCCCGGCGGTGACTCGGCCACCGAGATGCTGCAGGCCGCGGTGGCCGCCAGCCGCGTGATCCATCCCAACCTGGTCGGCGTCTACGACGCGATCGACGAAGGCCAGCGGGCGTACGTGGTGCGCGAGTGGGTGGATGGCGAGGCGCTTCGCGAACTGCTCGCCGCCGAGGGGCCGTTCGACCCGGCCCGCGCCACCGCGATCGCGCACGCCATCGCCGATGCCCTGGCCGCCGTGCACGCCACCGGCATGGTGCACGGCAACGTACACCCGGGGACAACGCTGATCGGCGACGACGGCCGGGTGGTACTCGCGGACGCCCGCGCCGACGCCGCGGACTCCACCGAGACCGACGTCCGGGCGGTCGGTGGCATTCTTTACTACGCGCTCACCGGGCGCTGGCCGCATGCCGAGCTTGGCCCGTCCGCGCTGCCGGACGCGACACGTGACTCGAACGGTGTCGTCGCCGCGCCGCGGCAGATCCGCGCCGGGGTCCCCGCATATCTCGACGATCTCACCATGGACCTGCTGGACAAGCAGGTCGCCGCTCCCGAGGCGGATGCGCTGGCCGCCGAGCTGGCCCGGCTGGATGCCGCCGAGGAGGAATACGAAGACGTCGGCCCGCTCCGCTTCACGCAGAGCCAGAACGGATCCGAGCCGGCTCGCAGCACCAGCAAGATGCTGCTCGGCGTCGGCGCCCTGGTGGTCATCGCGATGGTCGGCCTGGTCTTCGGCATCCGCGCGATCACCACCTCGGGCCAGCCCGGCCCGGCCGAGACCACGCAGTCGAACACCAACCCGCAGGCCGGCGCCGCCACGGGCGAAGACGACCAGCCGGCCGAGTCGCCGACCATCCAGAAGTTCGCGCTGTCCGCCGACGACGTGCGGATCGTCGACCCGCCGCGAGGCACCCGCGACGACACCGGCGAGGCGAAGTTCACCGTCGACGACAACAAGGACACCGCCTGGGAGACGCAGGGCTTCAATCAAGCCAACTTCGGCAACCTCAAGCCCGGCATGGGCGTGCTGATCAACCTGGGCACCCCGCGTACGGTCAGCGAGGTCAAGGTCGAGACGTCGGCTCCCGGCGTGGCGATGGACCTGCGCACCGGCCCGTCCGACCCGGGTGACAACTCGGCCGGTGACGCCAAGATCGTCGATACGTTCACCAAGCTCAGCGACGGGGACACCGAGAAGACCGACGGCACCACGACGATCCTGCCGGTCTCGACCGACGCCAAGCACCAGTACATCCTGCTGTGGCTCTCCGAGTTGCCGCGCGGCGACGACGGCAAGTTCCGGGTGAGCGTCAACAGCATCGAGGTCAGCGGATACTGAACCGCCGTCGGCTAGATTGTCGCAGTGAGTTCCGGGGGTTCCGCCGAGCCGAGCGACGCCGACCTGCTGCGTGCGCACGTCGAGGGCGACCCCGAGGCGTTCGCCACCCTGGTCCGCCGGCATCGCGATCGGCTGTGGGCGGTCGCGCTGCGCACCATCGGCGATCGTGAAGAGGCGGCCGATGCGGTTCAGGACGCCCTGCTGTCCGCGCACCGGGCGGCCGGCCGGTTCCGCGGTGACGCGCAGGTCACCACCTGGCTGCACCGCATCGTGGTGAACGCCTGCCTGGACCGGGTCCGCAAGCGTCAGGCGCACCCGACCGTGCCGCTGCCGGACGGTCGCTCCACCGACGACGGACCGCACGGCGGGCCGGAACCGGCCGCACCGATCCAGGACCACGACACCGCGCTGGTGGTCCGGCAGGCGCTGGCCGAGTTGCCGGCCGAGCAGCGCGCCGCACTGGTGCTGGTCGACGTCCAGGGATATCCGGTGGCCGAGGCGGCCGAGATGCTGGGCGTGGCCGAGGGCACGATCAAGAGCCGGTGTGCCCGGGGTCGCGCACGCATGGCGATCATCCTCGGCCACCTGAAGCGGGGAGACGACGGTCACTCGGTGACCGGGAACCGTGCGGGTGCGGGCACCGTCCCATCTGGGCCGGCCGCGAACACGACCGAAGGGAGGGACCGCTGATGGCGCAGGACGAGCTCGGCCCGGCCGACATCGACCGCCTGGCCGACTACATCGGTGGCGCCCTCGACGGTCCCGAGGAGGCCGAAGTCGCCCGGCTGGTGGCCGACGACCCGCGCTGGCGCGAGACGTACGACCTGCTTGCCCCCGGCATGACCGCCGTGGCGGCCGAGCTGCGGACGATGGGCGCCGCCACCGAACCGATGCCCGGCGACCTCGCGGTACGGCTGGACGAGGCGCTGACCGCCGAGCCGCGGCGGCACCTCTCGGTCGTTCCGGGGACCGGGGATGCCGCGGCGACCCGACCCCGTCGGCGGCTGCGGTGGGCGGTGCCGGCCGCGGTGGCCGCGGGGGTGCTGGCATTCGCCGGGTTCGGCGTCGACTACCTGGCCGGCCAGACCGGCGGGTCGGCGGAGCAGGCGTCGTCCGCGGCCGGAGACAGCAGTGCCGAGCACGCCGCGCCGATGTTGGGCGCCGACGACGCCGGTGTGGCATCGGAGGTGCGGGCCGAGAAGATTCGCGAGAGCGGTACGAACTACACCGTCGCCACCCTCGCCTCGGCGTCCGCCGCCGCCAAGGTCTCGGAGCCCTTGGCCGCCGGCCAGGAGTCGGCCCGGTCGGGCGGCCAGCGGGTGTCCGATATGGGGATCAGCGAGCTCGACCGGCTGCGCGCGCGGGCCGCCCTGCAGACCTGCATCGGCGCCATCAGCCAGGTTCATCGGACCGGTCCGATTGCGGTGGAAACGGTGGATTACGCCCGGTACGACGGCCGCCCGGCGCTGGTGGTGCGGTTCACCGCGGCGAGTGCCAGGTGGGCCTACGCGGTCGGCCCGAATTGCGGCACGCCCGATCGCGGGGCGGACCTCGTCCAGCGGGTACAGGTAGGCTGAACGACACCGGTTTCCACCCCTCGTGACGTTGGCCACGGGCGTGCCGTGGGGGAATGGCGTGCCCCCGCCCGGACGTTCTAGGGTGCGGAGTCGCCGGTGCGCCTGGAGCCCCTCCGGTGCAAACACCGTGCCAGGGCACCGACGAGAACAGACTGAGGAGTCGGCAGTGGACGAGGTCCGCAACCTGATCATCATCGGCTCGGGACCGTCCGGTTACACCGCGGCGCTCTACGCGGCCCGGGCCAACCTGAAGCCGCTCGTCATCGAGGGAGTCCAGTCCGGCGGTGCGTTGATGACCACCACCGAGGTGGAGAACTTCCCCGGGTTCCCGGACGGCATCATGGGCCCCGAGTTGATGGACAACGTGCGCAAGCAGGCCGAGCGCTTCGGCGCCGAGTTCCTCACCGACGACGTCACCCGGGTCGAGTTGCGGGACCGGCCGACCGAGCCGGGCACCGAGGGCCTCAAGACGGTGTGGGTGGGGGAGAGCGAGTACTTCG
This sequence comes from Actinoplanes sp., assembly GCA_035685405.1. Lineage (GTDB taxonomy): Bacteria > Actinomycetota > Actinomycetes > Mycobacteriales > Micromonosporaceae > Actinoplanes. Next base: position 27,562 of record DASSAL010000293.1, read on the forward strand.
CCCGCGCGGTGATCCTGTCCACCGGTTCGGCGTGGCGCCCGCTCGGCATCCCGGGCGAGCAGGAGTTCCTGGGCCACGGCGTCTCGTCGTGTGCCACCTGTGACGGCTTCTTCTTCCGCAACCAGCACATCATCGTGGTCGGCGGCGGAGACTCCGCGATCGAGGAGGCGACCTTCCTCACCCGCTTCGCCGAGACGGTGACCATCGTGCACCGGCGGGACACCTTCCGGGCCAGCAAGGTCATGCAGGTCCGGGCGCTGAACAACCCGAAGATCCGGGTCGAGTGGAACTCCGTGGTCGAAGAGATTCTGGGCGCCGACGGCAAGGTCTCCGGTGCGCGGCTGCGCAACGTGCAGACCGGCGAGACGAAGGTCCTGGACGTCACCGGTGTGTTCGTGGCGATCGGTCACGACCCGCGCAGCGAGCTGTTCAAGGACCAGGTCGAGACGGACGCCGAGGGCTACGTCAAGGTGGACCACCCGAGCACCCGGACCAACCTGTCCGGGGTGTTCGCGGCCGGTGACCTGGTCGACCACACCTACCGGCAGGCCATCACCGCGGCCGGCACCGGCTGCGCCGCCGCACTGGACGCCGAACGCTTCATCGCTTCATTCATCGAGCTTTAGGGAGGACCCTGGTGGGAGCAACCAAGGCGGTCACCGACGCCACCTTCGCCACCGACGTACTGCAGTCCGACAAGCCGGTGCTGGTGGACTTCTGGGCCGAGTGGTGCGCGCCGTGCCGCAAGGTCGAGCCGCTGCTCGCCGAGATCGCCGCGGAGATGGGCGACAAGGTGGAGATCGTCAAGGTCAACATCGACGAGAACCCGGAGACCGCACGCGCGTACCGGGTGATGTCGGTGCCGACGCTGACCATGTTCAAGGGCGGCCAGGCGGTCAACCAGGTGGCCGGTGCCAAGCCGAAGAACGCGCTCATCAACCTCATCGAGTCGGCGCTGTAACCCAGCCGCGATCACCCCGCGTTCGTCGAGCGCGGGGTGCTTTTCTGGGTAGTACTCTCCGGAAGTTCATCCCCCGCTGAGTAGGAGTCGCGCGTGCGAGCGATCCGACGTGGAGAGACCGGTCCGGCAGTTGCGGAGATCCGTTCGATCCTGGTCGGGCTTGAGCTGCTGCCGGTGTCCTCGTCCGACGCGTTCGACGAGGACACCGAGATCGCGGTACGGGCCTTCCAGCAGAGCCGCGGTATCGGTGTCGACGGCGTCGTGGGCGCCGAGACCTGGCGCGCGCTGGACGGCGCCCGGTGGAACCTGGGCGCCCGGAACCTCTACCACTCGGTGCCCACGCCGCTCACCGGCGAAGACGTCAGCGCGCTGCAGGAGCGGCTGCTGGAGATGGGGTACGACAGCGGTCGCGCGGACGGCATCTACGGCGCCCGCACCGCCCGCGCGGTCGCGCAGTTCCAGCGCGAGGTGGGGCTCACGCCGGATGGATCGTGCGGACCGCAGACCATGAAGGCGTTGCGCCGGCTCGGTCGCAAGGTGGTCGGCGGGCGGCCGCAATGGCTGCGCGAGGCGGAGGCGTTCCGGCAGTCCGGCCCCAACCTGGTCGGCAAGACCATCGTCATCGACCCCGGGCACGGCGGCGGTGACGACCTGGGTGTGGTGGTGCCGGACGGGCCGCTGCGGTGGACCGAGGCGGACCTGGTCTTCGACGTCGCCACCCGCCTGGAGGGCCGGCTCGCCGCGGCCGGCATGCGCGTCCATCTCACCCGCGGGCCGGCCCCGGCCCGGCCGATGTCCGGCGCGGAGCGCGCCGAGCTGGCCAACGGCCTGGGCGCCGACCTGTTGATCTCGCTGCACCTGGACGCGAACACCAACGCGGCGGCCGAGGGTGTGGCGACCTATCATTTCGGCACCGGCAACGGTCTCACGTCGACCGTGGGGGAGCGGCTGGCCAACCTGGTGCAGCGAGAGATCGTGGTGCGGACCGGCATGCAGAACTGCCGGATCCACGCCAAGACTTGGGAGCTGCTGAGGCTGACCCGGATGCCCACGGTACGGGTGGATCTCGGCTACCTGACCTCACCGGTGGATCGCGCCAGGCTGGTCAATCCCCTGTTCCGTGAGCAGATCGTCGAGGCGATCCTGGCCGCCGTGCAGCGCATGTATCTCCCGGTGGAAAACGATGTGCCGACCGGCTCGATCGATGTGCGCCAACTGCGGTTGGAGTTGTCCGCCCGCCGGTCTTGACGTCCCTTCGCCCGGCGGCAGGGTGCGGCCGTGCGCCGCACGCAGCCGGCCGTCGGGGCGGGACTGTGCGATAACGCGTACCTCTGATTTTCAGGTTGGGGTGCCTCGCGTCGCGGCCGCGGGCCGGACCGGGCGCAGCAGCGTGTCCGGGCTCATCGACCCGAGCAGCTTCTCCAAGGCGTATTCGACGTCCGACTTCCACGACAAGGCGGTCCGCAGCTCCAACCGCAGGCGTGGGTAGCGCGGGTGCGGGCGGACCGTCTTGAAGCCCACCGACAGGAAGAAGTCGACCGGTGCGACGCACCCTTCGGCGCCCTCACCGGCCTCGCCGAACTTCGCGTCGCCGAACGCCTCGATCGCCTTGACGCCGCGCTTGGTGAGGTCGCGGGCGACTCCCTGGACCAGCATCCGGCCCAGCCCGCCGCCGGCGAACGCGGCCACCACGTGCGCGGTCATCAGCAGGGCGGCGTCGGCGGACACCGGGCTGGTCGGGAACGCCATCGAGCGCGGGACGTAGGCGGGCGGCGCGTACATGACGAAGCCCGCCGGCATGCCGTCCACGTACGCCAGTTTGCCGCACGATCCCCATTCCAGCAGCGTCTGCGAGACCCAGGCCTCCTTCTCCAGACCGGGGTCGCCGGTGGCGCAGGCGCGTTCGGCGGAGACCGGGTCCAGCTCCCAATAGACGCATTGCCGGCACGGCCGGGGCAGGTCCTCAAGGGTGTCCAGGGTCAGGTTGACCAGGCGCCGCGACATATTCGGGACCCCTCATCCGACGGACGGTCTGATGTCGAAGCACGGTTCTCGTCACGTGCCCGCCCGCGCCCCCGGGCGAATCCTACGCTTTTCTGCCCTTGATCGGACCGTTATCCGGCGGCCGATCGCTGCCACCCGCGATTAGCATGGCGAGCATTGTTGCCGATGAACAGTGGAGTGATTCCAGTGAGCGGAACCACGCAGGACGATTACACGGACCGGTATGCGCGGCGGGTCCGGGGAATGACCACCTCCGAGATCCGCGCCCTGTTCGCCGTCGCCAGCCGGCCCGAGGTGGTGTCCCTCGCCGGTGGTTCCCCGTACATCGCCGCGCTCCCGCTGGACGCGGTCGGGGAGATGCTCGGCCAGCTCGCGTCGTCACATGGCACCACCAGCCTGCAGTACGGAATCGGTCAGGGCACGATTGAGCTTCGCGAGCAGATCTGCGAGGTGATGGAGCTCTCCGGCATCACCGGTACGTCCCCGGACGACGTGGTGGTGACGGTGGGCGGGCAGCAGGCGCTCGATCTGATCGCACGGCTGTTCCTGGACCCGGGTGACGTGGTGCTCGCCGAGGGGCCGACCTACGTCGGCGCACTCGGCGTGTTCCAGGCCGCCCAGGCACAGGTCCGGCACGTGGCCATGGACGCCGACGGCCTGATCCCCGCCGCACTGTCGGAAGCGCTGGCATCTCCCTCGGGTGCGCGGGCGAAGTTCCTCTACACGATTCCGACCTACCAGAACCCGGCCGGCGTCACCCTCTCGGCAGCACGCCGGGAGGAGATCCTGGACATCTGTGAGCGGCACGGCCTGCTGGTGGTGGAGGACGATCCGTACGGGACGCTCAGCTTCTCCGGCGATGCGCCGCTGCCGTTGCGGGGCCGCCGCCGCGACGGGATCCTCTACGTCAGCACGTTCTCCAAGACGTTCGCGCCAGGCCTGCGGGTCGGCTGGGTGCTGGCGCCGCACGCGGTTCGCGAGAAGCTGGTCATGGCCAACGAGGCGGCCATCCTGTGCCCGAGCGCGTTCGCCCAGGCCGCGGTGACGCAGTACCTGTCGACGATGCCGTGGCGCGAGCAGATCAAGGTGTACCGCGAGGTGTACCGGGAACGGCGCGACGCTCTGCTGCACGCCCTGTCCGACCTGATGCCGGCCGGCACGACGTGGACGCGCCCGGACGGCGGGCTGTTCGTCTGGGCGTCGCTGCCGGACGGACTCGACTCGAAGGCGATGCTGCCGCGGGCCATCGCTGCGCGGGTGGCGTACGTGCCGGGCACCGGGTTCTACGCGGACGGCAACGGGGGCGCCAACATGCGGCTGAACTTCTCGTTCTCCTCGCCGGCGCGGCTGCGGGAGGGGGTGCGGCGGTTGGCCGGGGTGATGGAGCAGGAATTGGCGTTGCGGGCGGTGTTCGGGTCCGGGTCGGCGGTGTCGCAGCGGCGGCGTCGGGGGGCCGGCGCTGCCGATGTGCCGGGTCCGGAGTGGGCATGATCAATCACATGGGTACGGGTGGGGTGGGCTCATCTTCGGGGTCCGCCCTTCCCTTCTCCTCCTCCTCCTCGCCCTCGCCGTCCTCTTCCTCGCCCTCGCCCTCCTCCACCTCCCCCTCCTTGCCCTTCTCGCCCTCCCCGGCATCGACCTCGTCCTCCTCGTCATCGCCCCGGTTGTCTTCCGACGTGCAGGTCCTCGTTCTTGCCGGAGGGTTGTCCTACGAGCGGGATGTCTCGCTGCGCTCCGGTCGCCGAGTCTTGGACGCCCTCCGCGGTACCGGCATCTCCGCATTCCAGCACGACGCCGACGCCGCCCTGCTGCCGCTCCTGACGGCGGACCCGCCGGACGCGGTGGTCATCGCCCTGCACGGCGCCACCGGGGAGGATGGCTCCCTTCGCGGGGTGCTGGATCTGTGCGGCATCCCGTACGTCGGCTGCGACGCCCGCGCCTCCCGCCTGGCATGGGACAAGCCGTCCGCGAAGTCCATGCTGCGCGACGCCGGCATCCCCACTCCCGACTGGGTAGCCCTGCCACACGACCGCTTCTCCGAGCTCGGCGCTGCCGCCGTCCTGGACCGGATCACCGACCACCTGGGCATGCCGCTCATGGTCAAGCCGGCGCAGGGCGGTTCGGGCCTGGGCGCCGCGGTGGTCCGCGAGGCCGCGGAGCTGCCGGCCGCGATGGTGGGTTGTTTCGCGTACGACTCCACGGCGCTCGTCGAACGCTTCGTACCGGGCACCGACATCGCCGTAGCCATCGTCGACCTAGGTTCCGGCCCGACGGCACTGCCCGCCGTGGAGATCGTCCCCCGCAGCGGCGTCTACGACTATGCGGCCCGCTACACCGCCGGCCTCACGACGTGGCACGCGCCCGCGCGGTTGGCACCGGAGGCGACTGCTCGAGTGGCGGAGACGGCTCTGGCGGCACACAAGGCGCTGGGGCTGCGGGACCTGTCGCGGGTGGATCTCATCGTGGACGGTGACGGGGCGCCGCAGGTGCTCGGCATCAACGTGTCCCCCGGGTTGACGGAAACGTCACTGGTGCCGTTGGCCGTGCAGGCGGCTGGGCTTGATTTCGGTCAGGTGTTGGTGGCGCTTGTGACACGGGCGGTTGACCGCGCCGGCGGATAAGTGACTTGCTCACTTGATCGCTGCTCACACTCCGACAGAGCTTGATCGCGGGCTCTCGCCGCCCTGTCGGGGAACCGCCGCCCTGCCCTCCGCAGGTTCCGGCCGCTCCTCTTCGGTGAGGCGCTGATCGCTCATTCCGCCTTCGCCGCCCTCAGGGACTCCCGCCGGCCGGGATTCCGCCGACTCGGTGATGTCCGGCTTTGATACATCGGCCTCCCGCTCACCTGCCCCCACGGCGCCGCCCTCGCTGTGCGATGCCGCTTCGTACTCGGTCGGCGCCGACGCCAGCGGCGAAACATTGAGCGTCGACGGCGACTGCCATTGGATGTGCGGCGGCTCGGCGATCGCGCGCCCGCCGAACTCGCCTAGCCACGCGGCGACGAGGGCCAGGTTCTCGCGCCACTGCTGTTCGGGGCTGGGCGGAAGGATGTCGTCCCAGAGCGAGAGGAACGTCCCGCGGAGCTGGAGCCGGCCGTACGGGCGCGCCAGGAACCACATGTGCAGGTGGGCGGACCCGTCGCCCCACCGGTTCACGTGTACGCGGGCCACGCCGTCGAGCGAACGGATAGCTCGTTCCAGCCGTACCGTCATCACGCCGAGCTCGGCCGCCAAGAGGTTGGGAAGGTCGCCGAGATCGAGGTGGGAACGGCACTCGAGAATCAGCACCATCGGGAGACCGGTCGGCCGGTCCATGGCCCGAACCCGCCAACGTTCGCTCACCCAGATGTAGGCATCGTCCGGCGTGTTGCAGGCGACGCAGTCCGCGGCGTCCTCCCCGCTGCGCGGCGGTTCGACGGGCACCGGGGCGGCGAGAGGCTTGACGCGCATGTCGCCCTCGAACGGGAAGGAGGGCCATCGGGTGAAGTCGGGAAGGGGAGCGGGGCTGGCGTTCTCGGGCACGTGGCTGACCTTAGTGCAGGTCACCGGGCACTGTCCCGGGTCAATTTCCGGCGGACCCGCCGACTCTCAATCACCCGTTCGGACACGGGCTCCAACGTCGACACTCATCACCGTCCGTACGCTAGACAGCACCGCCAAAGTTATCCACAGAAGTTATCCACAGCCCTACCTGTTTCACGTGAAACCCGACGTAGAACGCTTGCACGCCCTGTGGATACTCACGTGGACGGCGCCCGGCGACCCGCCTCGTTTCACGTGAAACGAACGTCGCCTGCGTTTCTCAACAGGCTTACGCACAGCTTGTGGATAGTGCTGAGCTCCGATACAAGCAGCTTGCCGGTCTTCCGCTCAGCCTGTCGCTCCGACTGCAGACCCAACTCCTGAACGTGCGTTCAGCACCGAACACATTCTCGGCAGTTCGTCTTCTCTGCGTCGCCTCGTCGGCACACGGACACCATGCGGGAGAGGCCCTCGGCCATCGCTCGGAGGATGTGGGCGGCGCGGAACGAAGAGAGCGCGGCGGCTTCACCGCCGAAGCCCTGGGTGATACTCCGCCCCCGCACCAGACCTCCGCCGGGTGCACGTCGCCGAGCGGCCCGCCTCGCAAGCGCACTCGGCCTTGCGTCTCGCCGTGTGGCTCGCCCTCGCAGGCTCGCTCGTCTTGTGGACCCCACTCCCGGCGAATGCCGCGCGGGATGGGCGTCACTGGGGGACTCGACACATGCCGCCACTCCGTGGGCGCAAGTCCCGTCTCGAACGTCTTTGGGGTCGCTAGTCCCCTCGGTCGATCCGGGCGCGACGGCGTTGTGTCTGTGTCTGCTTCCCAGCTGATCTTCTCAGTCCGTTGTCGGCGCACAGCAACGTCGTGGTGTGCCCCTCGCCCACCGTCCTCCACCGGCGCCGCACAGCAACGTCGTAGCTCCCCTCGCCCGCCATCCTCTACCGGCGCCGCACAGCAACGTCGTTGCTTGCCCCTCGCCGCCATCGTTCGCCGACCGCCTCACGCTGACATAAACGGCGTCCCAACCCGAACGGCATCTTGTCGGCGGTCGTTCTCTACCCGACTCGCTCGCTTCAGTGTCCGCGGCGCTGTCGTCGTCCGGGCGTTCGCTCTCCATCGCTGCAACCCGGCACACAGCGGCAGCGCCGGTACGTGCCGCAAACCGTCCGACCGCATGGCTCTCGCCGTCGTCGGCAGTGTTTCGCGGCAGGAAGGGCGTGGCCGAAGCGCCATCGGGCACAGGCGCGGCGAGCACGCCCGGCAAAGCGTCCTTCCAACCAAGCGCTACTCGCGCTCGAGCGATGCAAACAGGCCACAGCGGAAGGCCGCGTCCCACCCCCATCGCTCCCACAGCCGGACGCCCTCCACCGTTTCACGTGAAACATGGCTCCGGGCTCCGGGCTCCGGGCTCCGGGCTCCGGGCTCCGGGCTCCGGGCTCCGGGCTCCGGGCTCCCGGCTCCGGGCTCCGGG
>DASSAL010000294.1:0-31536 GCA_035685405.1 Actinoplanes sp.
TGCTCCTTGGCCGTACGCCGTTCATCCCGCCGCTGGGCCGGGAATCGCGATCCGATCTGTCCGCTGTGGACGATGTGCTCGACGTGCTGGATCTCGCCCAGTTCGCCGGCCGGCGGCTGGACACCCTCTCCGGCGGTGAACGGCAGCGGGTGTTCCTGGCCCGGGCGCTCGCCCAGGAGGCGCCGATCCTGCTGCTCGACGAGCCGACCAGCGCCCTGGACATCGGCCATCAGCAGGAGGTGCTGGAACTGGTGGACCGGCTGCGCGCCGATCGCGGCCTGACCGTGCTGGCCACCATGCACGACCTGTCCACCGCGGGCCAGTACGCCGACCGCCTCATCCTGCTGGCCGCCGGCAAGGTGGCGGCCGCCGGCCGTCCGCGCGACGTGCTGACCGTGGACCTGCTGGCCACCCACTATCGGGTGCGCGTCAAGGTGATCGACGGCGACGAGGGCCCGCTGGTCGTACCGACGCGCTAATCGCGGCCGGCGATCACCGAGAAGGTGCCGCCCTGCGGGTCCTGGAGCACCGCGTACCGGCCCATCGGGAAGGTCTCCGGCGCTCCGATCACCCGGCCGCCCAGGTCCTGTGCCAGCCCCACGGTCTCGTCGCAGTCGGCCACCGCGAAGTAGATCATCCAGTGCGGCGACAGGTCGTCCGGCCAGCCCGGCCCGTCCATCGGCTGCATCCCGGCGACGGTCTGGCCGTCCAGCTCCCAGACGCAGTACTCGCCGCCCACCATCGTGCTGGGCCGGGCGGTCCAGCCGAACACCGACCGGTAGAACGCCGTCGAGCCGTCCACGTCCCGGGTCAGCAGCTCGGTCCAGGTCAGCGCCCCGGGTACGTCGAACACATCGGCGCCGAGCATGGTGCCCGGTTCCCACACGCTGAACGCGGCGCCGGTGCGGTCCAGGAACGCCGCCATCCGGCCCTGCTCCATCACATCGAACGGTGGCACCAGCACCTTGCCGCCGGCCGCCGCCACCCGGGCCGCCACCGCGTCCGCGTCATCGGTGGCCACGTACGTGCTCCAGGCCGTCGGCTGGTCCTCACCGAACAGCGGCCCGGCCCCGGCCACCGGCCGGCCCCGCAGGTTGAAAATGGTGTAGCCGCCGTACTGCTCCCCGGAGACGTGTGCCGTCCACCCGAACAGCTCGGTGTAGAACCGGGTCGCATCGTCCAGGTCGGCGGTGCCGAGGTCCACCCAGGTCGGTACGCCGGGGGTCGGTGCCGTCATTCCCGCATGGTCGCACCAAACCCCGGAGAGCACCCTGCGGCGTGGAACTTCTAGCTGAACCGCCGACCCTCGTCCCGTCGATAGGCCCACACCGCCAACGCCGCCAGGGTGATCGTCCAACCCACCAACGCCACCACGGACCCCAAGTCCACCGGGAAGTCGCCGACCGCGGCCCACATCAGCCGCACCGCACCGCCGGTCGGCAGGTATGGCGCCAGGTCCTCGACGAAGCCGGGCGCGCTGCCCGGCGGGGTCATCAGCCCGCCACCGAACGCCAGCGGGAAGAACAGCAGCTGGGCCACCACGATCGCGGCCTTCGACGGCAGGGAGTATCCGATGCCCAGGCCCATCAGGGTGAACGGGATCGCCACCAGGAATGTCGTGCCCAGTGCGGCCAGGAAGGCGGGCGTGGTGATGGTGGCCGCGGTGAACAGCGCGGCGATCACTACCACCGGGAGCAGGGAGACGGTCATCAGCACCAGACCGGCCAGGATCCGCCCGGCCAGCCGTGGACGTGGACCGGCGGGCAGCGTACGGGTGAACGGATCCCATGGTTGCGCCCGGTCCTCGGCGACGCCGATCCCGTACTGGAACAGGTTGGTGATCATCACCGCGAACGTGACCATGGAGGCGGTGGCGTAGGTGGCGCCGGGCCTGGGCGTGGATCACCGGATCGAGATCGGGCAGTTCGGTGTGACTCACTTCGGCGCCCTCGCCCGGCCCAGCGCGCCGGCGATCAGCATGCCGGCGCCACCCGCAACGGCCAGGATCAGCGAGTGCCAGCCCCGGGCCGATCAGCACGCCGATCACGTTGACCACGCTGATGTACGCGCCCAGCCCGTACAGCCACTTTGTCGTGATAGATGGCGCCGCCGGCCAGGTGCAGCACGCCGGTGAGGCCGACCATCGCCCCGGCCCAGAGCAGGATCCGCCACGACTCCGGCACGAAGGCGTCGACCCGCCCGATCACCGCGCCCATCCCGATGAAGGCGATGGTCCACGTGATGCCGTACATCGCGCCCTGGGTGGACGACGGCCCGGTGACCCAGCGGCCGGCCCGGACGCCGGTCACACCGCTGACCAGGCCGGCCGCGAGCATGAGCACGCCCAGGGCGGTCAGCGGTAGCCACTCGGGCAGGTCCACGAAGACCCGCCGTCCGGGCCGAAGCGGAGGAAGAACAGCGTGAAGCCGATCAACCAGGCGAAGCTCCACGGCCAGAGGAACAACCGGGCGTCCGGGGTCAGATTGCGCTCGGCCTGAGCGCGTTCCCGCTCGATCAGTCGGAGCGATTCGGCCGGGTCCAACGGTCTGTCGTCGTCATCGGGGTCCATGCAAACTACCGGGCGGTGGAGCCTTCACCACGACCACCCAGGTTTACGCCGCGTCGCTGGCGACGCAGATCGTCGCCGCCTGTGCGGCGCTGCTCGCCTAGCATCGTCAGGATGGCCGACCTCACGATGCGCGCCGCCGGGGCGCAGGACATGAACGCCGTCCTGGCCTTCTGGCGGGTCGCAGCGGAGGGCCGGCACCGCCCGCCGGACACCCACGCGGCGATCGCCACGCTGCACCTGCGCGATCCGGACGCGCTGATCCTGGCGATGGACGGCGACCAGATCGTCGGCAGTGTGATCGCCGGCTGGGACGGCTGGCGGTGCCACCTGTACCGGCTCGCCGTGCTGCCCGGCCGGCGCCGCGAGGGCATCGGCCGGGCGCTGATCGGGGCCGCCGAGGACCGGTTCCGGATTCTCGGCGCCACCCGGGTGGACGCGATGGTGCTGGACGACAACGAGCCGGCGCACTCGATCTGGGCACAGTGCGGCTATTCCCGCCAGGCGGAGTGGTCCCGCTGGATCAAGCCGCTGTGAGCGCGTCCGGCAGCGGTTTCGCGTGCACGACCGAGAGGCGGGACACCGCGCGGGTCAGCACGACGTAGAGGCGGTGCAGTCCGCGGGGCTCCGCGGCCACGATGTCGGCCGGTTCGGCGACGATGACGTGGTCGTACTCCAGGCCCTTGGCCAGCGTGGCCGGCACCACCGTGACGCGGGCTTCGGCATCGACGTCGTCGGGGGTCGCGGTGTCGATTCCGGCCGCGGTGAGGTGGGCGCGCAGCCGGTCCACCGCCGCGTCGGCCGCGATCACTGCGACCGAACCCTCGTACGCCAGGGCCCCGGTCACCTCGACCAGCACGGCGGCGTCCACTTCGGACGACGCGGCGACGGGCACGAGCGACAGCTCACCGTCGCGGCGCAGCGACACCGCCGCCGGCACGTCCACCGCCAGTGCCGGGAGCAGGCGGTTGGCGAGGGCGATTACCGTTCCCGGTACCCGGAAACCGACGGTCAGCGGCACCACCGCGGCATCCGGCTTGCCCAGGTGCCGCAACGTCTCCCGCCAGTCCGCGGCGGCCCACGGCGCGGTGCCCTGGGCCAGGTCGCCGAGCAGGGTGATGGACCCGTGCTCGCTGCGCCGGGCGATCGCCCGCGCCTGCATCGCCGAAAGGTCCTGCGCCTCGTCGACCACCACGTGGCCGAAGCTGGTCTCTCGCTCGATCAGCCCGGCCGCCTCGTCCAGCAGCGCCAGGTCGGCGGCGGTGAACCGGGCGGCCTTCACCGATCGCGGCGGCCTGGCCCAGCGGATCGCCGCCTGCTCGTCCGGCGTCAGGATGCCGTCCGCCACCGACGGGTCGGTGAGCACCTCGGCCACCAGGGACTCCGGCGTGACGGCCGGCCAGGCGGCGTCCAGGAACTCGGTCACCGGCGCCACCTTGCTCATCCGGCGCAGCCAGGCCTCACCCGGCGAGCTGCCGGTTCGGTATTCCGACTGGCGCTGCAGCAAGCCGACCACCCGGGCCCGGACCCGTTCCCTCCCGACCGCGTACGGCAGCCGCTCCCGGCGCGCCTCGTCCACGATCCGGCGCAGCGGCTCGGCGTCGATCCGCCAGCGGTACGAGCCGTCCGAAACCATGATCGGCTCGGTGGGTTTGCGCAGCCGCCGCCACAGCACCCGGGCCAGCACCTGCGCCATCCGAACGTCGTGCTTGACCACCGCGGCGGCCGTCGGGTCGACGGCTCGAACCGGGACCCGGGCGATCAGCTCGTCGACGGTGGTCTGCTGCACGTCGACCTCACCCAGAGTGGGCAACACCGCGGAGATGTACGACAGGAAGGCGGTGTTCGGGCCGACGATCAGCACGCCCGAGCGCCGCAGCCGCTCCCGGTGCTGATAGAGCAGATACGCCGCGCGGTGCAGGCCGACCGCGGTCTTCCCGGTGCCGGGTGCGCCCTGGACGCAGATCGAGTCGTCGAGTTCGGCCCGCACCAGCTCGTCCTGCTCCGGCTGAATGGTGGCGACGATGTCGCGCATCGGCCCGACCCGCGGGCGCTCGATCTCGGCGGTGAGAATCCGGCTGCTGGTGCCCAGTTCCTCGCCCCGGTCCAGGTGCTCATCCTCGAAGCTGGTCAGGTCACCCTTGACGAAGCCGAACCGGCGGCGGGTGGACACGCCCTGCGGGTCGCGGACGCTGGCCCGGTAGAAGCTTCGCGACAGCGGCGCGCGCCAGTCCAGCACCATCGGCTCACCGGTGTCGTCGGTGACGTGCCGCCGCCCGATGTGATAGTCGGCGTCGCCGATGTCCAGCCGACCGAAGAACAGCGGCGTGCTCGGGTCGTCGACCAGTTCGGCCACCCGGCGGGAGAGGGTCCGGCCGAGGGTCTCCGCGCTGTACGCGTCGCCGGCCACGTCATCGCCGGTGGCGTAGAGCGCCTCGGCCCGGCGGCGCATCCGGCGCAGCGCGGCCCGGGATTCGGTCAGGTGTGTGCGTTCGGCTTCCAGTTCGGTGTCGAGGTCAGGTGCGGGCACGCTGATCGTCCAATCGGGTCCTCGTGCTGCTCGCTCGCGTGTCCGGAGGCGGATGGCCGTCCCCGGCGCGATGGACGTCCGCTGCGGTGCTTTCACCTCGGCCGTCAAGCGGCCATCCAGCCTACGGCGGCAAGCGCCCCGCCTCCACCGATTTTCCGTCGTGCTTCCGTTCGCGAGATAGCGTCGGGTTCATGAACCCTCAGCGCCCCCGGGTCGGCCACATCCAGTTCCTGAACTGCCTGCCGATCTATTGGGGCCTGATGCGCTCCGGCGCCCTGCTCGACGTCGATCTGCACAAGGACACCCCGGACCGGCTGAACGCCGCGCTGGTCGCCGGTGATCTGGACGTCGGGCCGATCTCCCTGGTCGAGTACCTGCGCAACGCCGACGAGCTGGTGCTGCTGCCGAACTTGGCGGTGGGCAGCGACGGCCCGGTGCTCTCGGTGAACCTGGTCTCCACCCGGCCGCTGCCCGAGCTGGACCGCCGTCCGGTGGCGCTGGGCTCCACCTCCCGGACCGGCGTGCTGCTTGCCCAGATGCTGCTGGCCGAGCGGTACGGCGCCGACCCGGAGTATTTCCGCTGCCCGCCCGATCTGGCCGAGATGCTGATGGAGGCGGACGCCGGCGTGCTGATCGGAGATCCGGCGCTGCGCGCGATGTACGAGGCGCCGGCCCGCGGCCTGCAGGTCGTCGACCTGGGGCAGGAGTGGCGCGACTGGACCGGGCTGCCGATGGTTTTCGCGGTATGGGCAGCCCGCAAGGAGTTCGCGCTGGCCAACCCGGGCGTGGTCAAGGACGTGCACGAGGCGTTCCGGCGGTCCCGGGACCTGTGCCTCACGGAGCTGGACACGGTGGCCGAGTCGGCCGCCCGCTGGGAGCCGTTCGACGCCGCGACCCTGGCCGCATACTTCCGGACGCTCGACTTCTCGCTGGGTGAGCGTCAGGTGGCCGGACTGCGGGAGTTCGCCCGGCGGGCCGCGGCGCGTGGCGACGCGCCCGCCCTGCCCGCCGACGGACCGGCCTTCGCCGCGGTCTGACAACCACCGCCCCTGGTCCGGCTGGCCGGTCGGCACCACCCGTGTGACGGGGGCAGCGACCAGCAGTGGCGATTACTCGGGCGCGAACCCGGCCGAGGGCACCCGGATCATCCAGTGGCCGTGCGGCTCCGTTGATCATCGGTTCCGGGTACAGGACAGGCCCTACGCCAGAATCTCGTCGAGGGCGGCCACGTCGGAGGGCGTGAGCTGCCAGGTGCCCGCCGCGACGTTCGCCCGGATCTGCTCGGGCGTCGTCGCGCCGGCGATCACGCTGGTCACCGCCGGCCGCGCGGCCAGGCCGGCGATCGCCACGTCCAGCAGGGTCCGGCCGCGCTCCTCGCCGTACGCGGTCAGCGCCTCGATCTTGTCCCAGTCCGCCCCCGCCAGCCATTTCCGGTATCGGGGCAGGGACAGCCGGGTTCCCTCGGCGGGTGGTTCGTCCCGGCGGTACTTGCCGCTGAGCAGGCCGCTGTCCAGCGGGAAGAATGGCAGCAGGCCCAGCCCGAAATGCTCGCAGGCCGGCACGACTTCGGCCTCGACGTCGCGGTGCAGCAGGCTGTACTGGTTCTGCGCGCTGATGAACGGGGTCTGCCCGGCCGCCCGCGCGGTCCAGTCGGCGTCGGCGATCTGCCAGCCGGTGAAGTTCGAGTTGCCGATGTACCGCACCTTGCCGGACCGGACCAGGTCGTCCAGCGCGGCCAGGGTCTCCTCGATCGGGGTGGCCGGGTCCGGTTCGTGCATCTGGTAGAGGTCGATGTAGTCGGTGTCCAACCGGCGCATGGACGCCTCCACCGCCCGGATCACGTACCGGCGGCTGCCGCGGGCGCCGAAGTCGTTGCCGTTGACGCCCTCCATGTCCATGCCGAACTTGGTGGCCAGCACGATGTCGTCGCGGCGGCCCTTGAGCGCGGCACCCAGGCACTCCTCCGAGGCGCCGTGCGGCGTGCCGTAGATGTCCGCCGTGTCGAACAGGGTGATTCCGGCGTCCAGCGCGGCGTCCACCACCGCCCGGGTGCCGTCCAGATCCAGCTTGCGACCGAAGTTGTTGCAGCCCACGCCGATCACCGAGACCACGAGGCCGGACGTGCCGAGACGGCGGTAACTCATTCCACTCATGGCCCGACCCTATGTCGGCGGATTACATCAGCGTCCATCTATTGACACACGTTGTTAACGGTTAGAAGGTGTGAGAGCGCTCTCTCCGCCCCACATTGAGGAGTCCCCGTGCGTACTCGAAAGGTCCTGGCCGTCCTCGCGGCCCTCGTCATCCCCCTTGCGGTGCCGGCACCGGCCCGGGCCGTCGGTCCGGCCATCCTGCCGGTCACCGTGGCCAACAACAGCGGCCGCGGCGAAGCCACCTGGCTCTACGTGATCGGCGTCCAGCTCTCCAGCGGCCGGCTCGGTTACGTCAACCAGGGCGGCACGTTCACCCCGTGGACCGGCGGCCAGATCCCGCCATCGCCGGCGCCGGACGTCGCCATCGGCGGGCCGGGCAATGGCGGTAGCACCACCATCAACGTCCCGCGCGGCTTCTCCGGCCGGGTCTACTTCTCCTTCCGTGACAAGATCAGGTTCTTCCTGACGCCGGACGGCCTGGTGCAGCCCGCCCCGTGGGGCGGTGGCGACGCCAACCGCGACATCCTGTTCGACTGGAGCGAGTTCACCTACAACGACGCCGGGCTGTGGCTGAACAGCTCACAGGTGGACATGTTCGCGGTGCCGCACGCGGTCACCGTGACCGGCGCGAACGGCGCCACCAAACGCACCGGTGACGTGGTGAACAACGGCCGCAACGCGATCATCGAGGGCATCCGGTCGCAGCCCGGCTGGGCGAACACCGTCTACACCCGCTCGGACGGCACCGTGCTGCGGGTGCTGGCGCCGGGCAAGGCGGCCGGCGCCGGGCTGCTCAGCGCCACCTACCTGGACCCGTACATCACCTCGGCGTGGAACGCGTACACCGCCAAGACCCTGACCGTGGTCCCGTTCGCCGACCAGCCCAATACCCGGTACTTCGGCCGCACCTCCGGCAACGTCATGCGGTTCACCAACAGCGCCGGCCAGCAGGTGGCACAGTTCAACCGCCCGTCGTCGGACAGCGTGTGGGGCTGCCACGGCGACCTGCCGGCCCCGAACGACCTGGTGGTGGGCCCGATCTCGCGGACCCTGTGCGCCGCCCTCAACCGCGGCACGCTCGGCACCGTCGACACCCAGCCGAGCACCAATCCGGCCGATTTCTACCGCAACAACCCGACCAACCACTACGCCCGGGTGATCCACGCGAACATGGTCGACGGGAAGGCGTACGCGTTCGCGTTCGACGACGTCGGCGCGTTCGAATCCCTGGTGCACGACGGTGACCCGCGCTCGGCCGGCATCATCCTGAGCCCGTTCGGCGCCGGCGGCACGCCGCCGCCGCCCACCGGCAGCGCGGTCTCGGTGATCAGCAACTGGAACAACAAGTGCATCGACGTGCCGAGCGCCTCCTTCGTCGACGGCGCGCGGTTGCAGATGTGGGCGTGCAACAACACCAACGCGCAGAAGTGGCTCTTCGAGGGCGGCGCGCTGAAGAGCCAGAACGGCAAGTGCATGGACGTCGCCGGCGGCTCCACCGCCAACCTCGCGGCCATCCAGCTCTGGACCTGCAACGGCACGGGAGCGCAGCAGTTCGTCCTGACCGGCGCCGGTGATCTGGTCAACCCGCAGTCCAACCGGTGCGTCGACATCGACGGCTGGAACGGCAACGACGGCGCCCGGCTGATCCTCTGGGACTGCGTCGGCGGTGCCAACCAGAAGTGGCGCAAGTCTTCTTAAGATCAACACCGTTTGAGGTACGCGTTACCGGAACGTCCCGCCACGGCGGGCCGGCAGGGTGCGGCGCACGGCCGCACCCTGCTTCCGGCCCGGCGTCGACGCCGGCACCTGTGGTCGCGTCGCCTCCGGCCCCCGGCATCCCGCCTGTCTATCGTCCGGTACCCACCTTGCTCGTAGGCTCGGTCTCCGGCGTGATCGACGGGAGGGTGACATGACGGATTCGACGGTAGCCGCGGTGATGGCCGAGTTGGCCGCGCTCGACGACCCGAGGACCCGTGCGGTCAACGAGCGGCACGGCGACGATCACGGTGTGAACCTCAGCGAGCTGCGCGCGCTCGCGAAGCGGCTGACGACGAATCACGAACTCGCGGGCCGGCTCTGGGAGACCGGAGACACCGCGGCGAGACTGCTGGCGATCCTGATCTGCCGCCCGAAGGCGTACGGGCGGCACGAGGTGGACGTCATGGTCCGCGCGGCGCGCACCCCCAAGGTGCAGGACTGGCTCGTGAATTACCTGGTGAAGAAGAACCCGCACGCCGAGCAGCTGCGGATGGCCTGGTTCGCCGATCCGGATCCCGTGGTGGCGAGCGCCGGCTGGGCGCTGACCACCGAACGCGTGGCCAAGCAACCCGACGGCCTCGACCTCGCCGGGCTGCTCGATCTCATCGAGGCGGAGATGAAGGACGCCCCGGATCGCCTGCAGTGGGCGATGAACCACTGCCTGGCCCAGATCGGGATCGAGCACGCCAGGCACCGCGACCGGGCCATCGACATCGGCGAGCGGCTGGCGGTGCTCAAGGACTACCCGACCCCGCCGGGCTGCACGTCGCCGTACGCGCCCATCTGGATCACCGAGATGGTGCGCCGACAGCACGCCTAGGCGAAGCGATCAGGCCGGCGGATCGGCCAGGTCGCGGTAGGCCGGCCGCAGCAGGTCCACCAGCGGGATGTGCCGCACCCGGATCGGCGGCGCGTCCAGCGCCCGCAGCAACAGCTCCGGCGGTGCGGTCACCCGGGGCGGGCGCTCGCGCAGCCGGCTCAGCGAGATGCCGGGGGCGTAGAAGTCGGCGAGCCGGGACTCCAACGCGACCTCGTCGACGGCCAGCGGGTCGATCGTCTCGGCCGGCGCAGGGGTGGCGCGCAGCGCGTCCAGCAACTCGTCGCGGGCGCGGCCGCGCCAGGCCAGCACCCGGAACGGGTCGTCGTCGAAGGCCTCGGCCAGGACGTACAGGACGGCGGAAGCGTGTTTGCACGGCACGCTCCAATCCGGACAGCTGCAGTCCATCTCCAGGCGGGACGGGAACAGCGGCAGGTCCAGGCCGTCGAAGACCTCGAGGATCTCGTGCGGCATGGTGCCGGCCAGCAACGCGGCGCGGTACAGGGCCTGGGCGCCGAGCGCCGACGAGATGGTCGCCCACTGTGCCTCGTCGTACGCGGTGATCTTGATGGTGACGACATACGGGTCCGGTCGCGAACCCTGTACCCGGCCGGTGACCAGCCCCGGTGTCAGGGTGAAGTCGATGACCTGGCCCTTGCGCGCGTAGTTCCGTCCTCGCGCCAGCCGCCCGCCGTCACAGATCTCCTCGAGGATGTCGACGAACCGCCGTGACCACCACTGCTCGCCGATCTTGCCGCGCTGGGCGCGCACCGCGATGCCGCCGTCCACCCGGATCGGCTTGCCGCCGGAGAAGAACCGGCCGGTCGGGTCCACCGGCATCTCAGCGCACCCCCGCATCCAGCGAGAACAGCTCGCGCAGCTGGTCGGTGCTCAGATCGGTGACCCAGTCCTCGCCGGTGCCGACCACCGACGACGCGAGCGCCTTCTTGCGTTCGATCATGTCGTCGATCTTCTCTTCCAGCGTTCCGGTGCAGATGAACTTGCGCACCTGCACGTTGCGGGACTGTCCGATCCGGAACGCCCGGTCGGTGGCCTGGTCTTCGACCGCCGGGTTCCACCACCGGTCGAAGTGGATGACGTGGTTGGCGGCGGTCAGGTTGAGGCCGGTGCCGGCCGCCTTCAGCGAGAGCAGGAACAGCATCGGCTCGTCGTCGTGCTGGAACCGGTCGACCAGTTCGTCGCGCCTGGCCTTGGGCAGGCCGCCGTGCAGCCACAGCACCGGCCGGTCCAGGTGGGCCGCAAGATAGGGTTCCAGCATCGTCCCCAGCTCGGCGTACTGGGTGAAGACCAGCGCCTTGTCCCCGTCTTCGATGATCTCCTCGGTCAGCTCCTCGAGCCGGGCCAGCTTGCCGGACCGGCCGGTCAGCCGGGAACCGTCCTTGAGCAGGTGGGCCGGATGGTTGCAGACCTGCTTGAGTTTGGTCATCGCGGCGATCACGTTGCCCCGCCGCTGGATGCCCTCGCTGCCCTCGATCACCGCCATCATGTCCTCGACCACGGCCTGATAGAGGGTGGCCTGCTCGGCGGTGAGCGTGCACCACACCTTCATCTCGTTCTTCTCCGGCAGATCCGAGATGATCGTCTTGTCGGTCTTCAGCCGGCGCAGCACGAACGGTCCGGTGGCCCGCTTGAGGGCGGCGGTGGCGTCGGTGTCCTGTCGGATCTCGATCGGCTCCTGATAGCGGCGCCGGAACCGCTTCGCCGACCCGAGCATGCCCGGGTTGCAGAACTCCATGATGGACCAGAGTTCGGCCAGGTGGTTCTCCACCGGCGTGCCGGTCAGCGCCAGCCGGGTCCGCGCTCCGATGGTGCGCACCGCCTGCGACTGCCGGGTCCCGCTGTTCTTGATCGCCTGCGCCTCGTCACAGACCACCCGCTCCCACGCGATCTCCCGCAGCGCGCCCACGTCTCGCAGCGCCGTCCCGTACGTGGTGATCACCAGGTCGGCGCCGGCCACCGCGGCCAGGAACTCGTCGTCCCGGCTGCGCGTCCCGCCGTGGTGCACGTAAACCCGCAGCGTCGGGGCGAACCGGGCCGCCTCCTTGTGCCAGTTGCTGATCAGCGACATCGGGCAGATCAGCAGCGTGGGCAGTGGCACACCGCCGTCCGCGCGTTCGGCGAGCAGCAACGACAGCGTCTGCGCGGTCTTTCCCAGCCCCATGTCGTCGGCCAGGATGCCGCCCAGGCCCAGCCGGGAGAGGAAGTGCAACCAGGACAGACCCCGTTCCTGGTACGGCCGGAGCGTGCCGTGGAAGGTCGCGGGGGTGGGCACCGGCGTCAGTCGATCGGCCGCACCGGACAGCAGGTCGCCGAGGATCCCGTCGGCATCCACCTCGACCAGCGGCAGATCGTCGTCGCCGCCGTCGACCACCTGCTGCAGCAGCTCGCCCGCCGTCACCTCACCCTCGCGCCGCTGCCCGACCGCCTTCAGCGCGGCCTTGAGCTGCCGGTCGTCCAACTCCACCCACGGGCCGCGCACCCGGACCAGCGGGACCTTGAGCCGGGCCAGTTCGGCCAGTTCCTCGGCGGTGACCACGCCGTCGCCGATGACCAGGTCGATCCGGAACCCGACCAGCTGGTCCAGCCCGAACCCGGAGTCGGCGACGGCGCGGGACGAGCCTGATCTCGTCCGGCTGCGGGTGGTCAGCTTGAGCCCCACGGCCTTGCGCCCGGCCCACCTGGGCAACATCACGCCGAAGCCGGCCGCCTGCAGCAGCGGCGCGGCCTGGCGCAGGAACTCGTGCGCCTCCGCGGTGTCCAAGGTCATCGCGGCCGGTTCCGGGTCGCGTAGCGCGACGTGCAGTAGCGGGAACAGCCGGACGGCTCGACCCAGCCCGGCCAGCAACGTCTCGTCCGGCCGGTTGGTCAGCCCCGGCATCCGGGCGCCCTGCCACAGGTCGACGGCCGGCAGATAGAGGCTCGGATCCTCGGCGGACTGCAGCGCGAACTCCAGGCCCCATTCCCCGGTCCGGCCGCCCGGCGCCCCGTCCGCGGACGGACGGCCCTCCTCCTGGCCGGGTGGCGGCTCGATCAGCCGGAAGCTGACCCGGATCGGGCCGTGTGCGTCGTTGGCCGCCCGCATCCAGTCGTCCAGCGCCCGGCGCAGCTCGGCCACTTCGGCGGGCCGGGCGCCGGGGAGCGCCGGGTCCTCGGCGGTGAGCGCCAGCGCCCAGCGGTCGGGCAGCGGCGCCCTGGGTCCGGGGCGGTGGCCGAGCAGCAGCCGCTCCGGCATGATCGCCCGCGCGGCGGCGTCGACGAGCGAATCGACCGCGCTGCGCAGCGTCGCCCGCACACCGGCGTCGGACATCGACCGGCACACCGGTGGCATGGCCGCCGCGAAGTCCCGATAGGTGGCCGCGTCAGCGCCGGTCAGCACCGGGCGCCACCGGGCCGCCGGTTCGCCGGCCTCGACCACCAGCTGCGGCAGCAGCCGGCCGCGCCGGGCCAGGTCGCACGCCTGGCCGGCCAGCACACACAGGTACCGCAGATCGGCGGCGGCCGACCACGGTCCGTCCGGATCCGGCTCGGCCAGGGCGCCGAGCGCGGCCATCGCCGCATCCGGCGGCACCAGCAGCGCGGGCGTCGCCCAGGCGGTCAGCCGGGCGTCCGGGCCGGGTGGCTCGCTGCCCGCCTCCGGGGACGGCAGCGGTTCCTGCGCCGTGCCCGGCAGCGTCAAGGTCAGCGTGGCTTCGGTCGACTTGGCCAGCGCGTCGCGCAGGTCGTCCGAGGAACTGGTCAGGGCGGCCGTCAGCGCCGCCGCCGGGACCGCGAACGGATGCGCGCGCACGCCAGTAGACGGCCGGCCAGCGGCACCGCCGTCACCGGCGCCTGACGACGTCGACGGCTGGCCCGCGGCGCCGCCGTCACCGGCGCCCGGCCCTCCGACCAGCGCGGGGGACCGAAGCTCCGGGTCTTCGGCCCAGAGCACCAGCCGACCCGGGCTGTCGCCGCCCGGCATCCAGCCGCCATGTAGGACCAGCACTCCGCCCTCCCGCCTCCCTTCGACGTCGCCGAACGAGCCTATCCAGGCGGTATGACGGAACCGGTGATCCGCACCGCTGACGACCCGCCGCGACCCCACGTACGCTTTCTGACGTGACCGGAAACCGGGAGATCGACAGCATCCTGCAGCGCGGTGCCGACGGCGGGCGGATCGCGCCCGAGGAGGCGCTGCTGCTCTACACCGACGCGCCCTTCCACGCGCTCGGCGAGGCGGCCGATGCGGTGCGCCGCCGGCGATACCCGGACGGCATCGTCACCTATCTGATCGATCGCAACATCAACTACACCAACGTGTGTGTGACCGCCTGCAAGTTCTGCGCCTTCTATCGGGCACCCAAGCATGCCGAGGGCTGGTCGCACTCGATGGACGAGATCCTGCGCCGCTGCGGCGAGGCGGTGGACCTGGGCGCCACCCAGGTGATGCTGCAGGGTGGACACCACCCGGAGTACGGCGTCGAGTACTACGAGCACCTGTTCTCCTCGGTGAAGCGGGCCTATCCGCAGCTGGCCGTCCACTCCATCGGCCCCAGCGAGATCCTGCACATGGCCAAGGTCAGCGGCGTGGACATCGAGGAGGCGGTGATCCGGATCAAGGCCGCCGGGTTGGACTCGATCGCCGGCGCGGGCGCCGAGATGCTGCCCGACCGGCCCCGCAAGGCGATCGCGCCGCTGAAGGAGAGCGGCGCACGGTGGCTGGAGGTGATGGCGGTCGCGCACCGCAACGGCCTCAGTTCCACGGCCACCATGATGATGGGTACGGGGGAGACGAACGCCGAGCGCATCGAGCACATCCGGATGATCCGTGACGTGCAGGACATCGCAGTGGCGAACGGATACGTGGACTCGCCGGTCGAACCCGGCAATACCAACGGCGGCTTCCGGGCGTTCATCCCATGGACGTACCAGCCGGAGAACAACCACCTGAAGGGTCGCACCCAGGCCACCACGATGGAATATCTGCGGTTCATCGCGGTGTCCCGGCTGTTCTTCGACAACGTCGCGCACCTCCAGGCGTCCTGGCTGACCACCGGCAAGGATGTCGGCCAGCTGTCCCTGCACCTGGGCGTGGACGACCTGGGCTCGATCATGCTGGAGGAGAACGTGATCTCCTCGGCCGGCGCCCGGCACCGGTCCAACCTGCACGAGCTGATCTGGATGATCCGCACCGCCGACCGGATCCCGGCCCAGCGCGACACCTGGTATCGGCACCTGGCCGTGCACCGCACGCCGGCCGAGGACCCCGCCGACGACCGGGTCGTCTCGCACTTCTCGTCGATCGCGATGCCGGGCGGCGGGGCAGGACGGTCGCTGCCGCTGGTGGACGTTTCCTAGGCAGTTGTCCCGGTTGCCGCGTGTGGACGATACGAGACCGTCGCGGCGCTCGTAACGGCGATATAGCTGTGCGTCAAACTCGTCTCCGCCGAACGGGTGAGGAAGCAACCCGCCTTAAGGCTCCATTAAGAGATCGCAGATCGGACGTACTGGAGCGTTCCCTCGTCAATTGACGATCTTCCCCATCGACGGGGGTCGCGCAGCGTCAACAACGCTCGGTAACCTGCGCCCCTCGACTTTCATCGTCCTACGGGGAGCTCCCGCCATGACCTTGCGCAACCTGGCGCGCGTGTCCGCAACCGGCCTGCTGGCCGCCGGTGTACTCGCCCTCGCCGCCACCCCTGCTCTGGCCGCGGATGTCGACTTCGGTCTCGACCTGAAGGGCTCGACGATCGCCCTCGGCGCCGAGGGCAAGCCGGCCACCGTGAGCTTCACGAACCACGGCACCACCAAGCCGGCCGAGGTCGGCGTGCGGTTCGACGCGACCGAGCTGGACGACAGCAAGGTCGAGCTGGACCTCGGCGCGTGCACGGTCGAGGACGGCATCGCCGACTGCCTCATCGACGAGGGATCGATCCCCGGCCCGGGTGAGACCAGCGACCTCGACGTGCCGCTGGTCAAGAAGGCGGGCGCCACCGGTTCGGCCGGCAAGCTGACCGTGACCGTGCTGGTCGAGGGCGACGCCAACCAGGCCAACGACAGCAAGACGGTCGACGTCACCATCGCCGGCAGCGGCGCCGACCTGCGAGTGCTGGCCTTCGACGTCACCAAGATCGACGCCGAGAACCAGCCGACCGGCGAGCCGCTGCAGCCGGGCGAGACCAGCCTGGCGTACGCGTACGTGGCCAACCACGGTGACCGCACCGCCGTCGGCCTCAAGGTCCGCGTCTCGCTGCCCGAGCACGTCACCTTCGCCGAGGAGGAGGGCGGTTGCGAGTACAGCACGAACAACCGCGTCGCCACCTGCACCGCCGAGGGTTACCCGGTGATCCCGTGGGACCAGGACGACACCGGTAACAAGGAGAACTCCTCGCTGAGCATCGCGTTCGCGGTGACGGTTTCCGAGGACGCCGAGGGCCCGGTGTCGCTGACCGGTGGCGAGTGGACCGTGACCGGCCTGGGCGTCGAGTCGGCGGACGCCCGCCGGGCCCGCGCCGTCGCGGCGGTGCCGGAGTTCGCCGAGAAGGGCTGCGGCCCGGCCGAGGACCAGGTCGAGACCGACGCCAGCGACAACACCGACGGTTTCGCGGTGCTGGTCGCCGGGCCGGACGGCGGCAACGGTGGCGGCGGCGCCGAGGAGCCGGGTCTCCCGGTCACCGGTCCGGTCGCGGCTTCGGTCGCCGGTGCGGGCGCCGCGGTGCTGACCCTCGGCGTGGTGCTCTTCGTGGTGTCGCGCCGCCGCCGGGTCGTCCTGGTCACCCCGGGCGACGAGAAGTAGGCGCAGGACGGATCGGTCGGCCCGGCCCCCGCAGAGGGGTGCCGGGCCGCTTCCTGCCCAAGGGGCCGTGAGGGGGTCGACTCGGCCGTTCAGACGAGTATGGGTCGGTGAAGTGAACAGGGGCGGATTGCTCCTTCGTAACGAGCCCGCCAACCGCCTGTACCAGCGCGTTTCCCCTGGTAGGTTCCCTTGCGCGCAGTACCTCGCGCGGCTCAGACGTCGCCCGCTGCCATCAGCGCCGGCGACGGGGTGGGACCCGACCGATGGCGGTCGTATATATAACGCAAGAAGCGCGGGCGGGATGGGCGACCATCCCGCCCGTTCGGTCTACTCCGTGGCCCGGTTTGGCAGAGTGGACCCGTGACGCGCGCAGACCTGGACAAGCAGCCGCACGAGGTCGCCGAGATGTTCGACGGCGTGGCCGAGCGGTACGACCTGACCAACACCGTCCTGTCCGCCGGGCAGGACCGTGGCTGGCGCCGGGCCACCCGGGTCGCGCTGGGGTTGCGACCGGGGGAGCGGGTGCTGGACGTCGGCGCCGGCACCGGGGTCTCCACCGCGAAGTTGTCCCGCAGCGGGGCCTTCGCCGTCGGCGCCGATCTGTCGGTCGGCATGCTTCGGGCCGGCCGCAAGACCCGCCGGACGGTGCCGCTGGTGGCCGGGGATGCGCTGCGGCTGCCGTTCCCCGATGCCGCCTTCGACGCCGTGACCATCTCGTTCGCGCTGCGCAACGTGGTGGACACCGACGCGGCGCTGCGCGAGCTGGGCCGGGTCACGCGCACCGGCGGCCGGCTGGTGATCTGCGAGTTCAGCCACCCGATCAACCCGGCGGTCCGGTCGGTGTACCTGAACCACGTGATGCGGACACTTCCGGCGGTAGCCCGTACCGTGGCGAGCAACCCGGAGGCGTACGTCTATCTGGCCGAATCCATCCGCGCCTGGCCGGACCAAGCGGCGCTGGCCGCGCGCATCGCCGCGGCCGGCCCGTGGACCCGGGTGGGGTGGCGCAACCTGACCGGTGGCATCGTCGCGCTGCACCGGGCGACCAGGACGTAACTTCCCCAAAAGCCCCTAACCAGACAAGGCAAAATGCTTAGCGTGGGCATATGGGGACAATCGGGCAGTTCGACGACACCGATATCGACATCGCCATGGACGACCGGGAGCTTGGCGAACGGCGCGCTCTCGAGCTCGCGAACCGGATCCGGCTGGTCGCCGCCGAGGATCCGGCCTTGGCCCAGGATCTGGTGGATCAGTTGATCGTCGCGCTGGATCGGGCGATGGGCGGTACGTTTCGGGAACACCTGGACGGAGCTGCCCGGGGAGTCGCAGACCGCGCGTTGGCGCGAAGCGCGAGGTGAAAGGGGACCAGTTAGGGTTCCCTAACCCATAAGCGCTTCGATGGCCGTCCTAGACTCCGACCTGGGCTGGCTTGTGAACTGTTTCACGAGCCTGCGCGAGACGGAGGTGAGCCGTGCACGACCACGCGACAGCGACGGAACCCATCGCCGACGAGGCCGACGTGATCGTGGTCGGCGCGGGGCCGGGCGGATCCGCCGCGGCCTACCACATGGCCCGGCACGGCCTGCGCGTCCTGCTGCTGGAGAAGACCGAGTTCCCGCGCGAGAAGGTGTGCGGCGACGGGCTGACCCCGCGGGCCACCCGGCAGTTGATCCGGATGGGCGTGGACACCTCGGAGAAGGCCGGCTGGTTGCAGAACAAGGGCCTCCGGGTGATCGGCGGCGGAGTCCGGCTCGAGCTGGACTGGCCGGATCTGGCCAGCTTCCCGGACTACGGCCTGGTGCGCACCCGGCTGGATTTCGACGACATGCTGGCCACGCGTGCCGTCGAGGCCGGAGCGATGCTGCGGACCCGGGTCAATGTCACCGGGCCGGTCCTGGACGACGACGGCCACGCCGTCGGCGTCACGGCGAAGGTCGGCCCCGGTAAGGACCCCGTCCAGTATCGGGCACCGCTGGTCGTCGCGGCGGACGGCGTGTCCGGCAAGCTGCCGCTCGCCCTGGGGCTGGCCAAGCGCGACGACCGGCCGATCGGGGTCGCGGTGCGCCGGTATTACCGCTCGCCGGTCCGGGCCGACGACGACTACCTGGAGTCCTGGCTGGAGCTGCGCAGCGCTCAGGACCGCGAGAAGCTGCTGCCCGGGTACGGCTGGATCTTCGGTCTCGGCGACGGCCGGGTGAACGCCGGCCTGGGCATCCTGAACTCGTCCAGCGCGTTCGGCCGGACCAACTACCGGGCCATGCTGACCGACTGGCTGGCCACCACCCCGGCCGAGTGGGGCATGACCGACGAGAGCCAGGCGGACGGCCCGATCCTCGGCGCCGCCCTGCCGATGGGCTTCAACCGGGTGCCGCACTACACGCGCGGCGTCATGCTGGTCGGCGACTCGGGTGGCATGGTCAACCCGATGAACGGCGAAGGTATCGCGTACGCGATGGAGTCCGGCGAGTTGGCCGCCGAGGTGGCGGTGCAGGCGCTGGCGCGTCCGGCCGGGGCCGCCCGGGAGCGGGCGCTGCAGGCGTACCCGGCCGAGTTGAAGGTCCGCTTCGGCGGGTACTACCGGCTCGGTGGGCTGTTCGTGAAGTTGATCGGCAACCCGCAGATCATGCGGATCGCCACCAAGCACGGCATGCCGCATCCGACGCTGATGCGGTTCGTTCTGAAACTGCTGGCGAACCTGACCGACCCGCGCGGCGGTGACGCGATGGACCGGATCATCAACGGGCTCACGAAGGTGGCTCCGGCGGTATGACAGGAGAGGGCATGACGATCAATCCGTATCTCCCGATCGTCGGGTTGCTGGTCCTCGGCGCGCTGTTCGCGCTGTTTTCGGTGTCGATCGCGCCGATCGTCGGGCCGAAGCGGTACAACCGCGTCAAGCTCGACGCGTACGAGTGCGGCATCGAACCGGCGCCGCAGCCGATCGGTGGCGGCCGCTTTCCGGTCAAGTTCTATCTGACCGCGATGACATTCATCATCTTCGACATTGAGATCATCTTCTTGGTTCCGTGGGCGGTCTCACTCGACCCACTCGGTCTGTTCGGCTTCGTGGCCGTACTGATCTTCATCGTCGCGATCACCCTGGCGTACGTCTACGAGTGGCGCCGCGGCGGCCTGGACTGGGACTGATGAGGAGGTCGGGACATGGGTATCGAGGAGAAACTGCCGGGCGGCATTCTGCTGACCTCGGTGGAGAAGCTGTCCAACTGGGCACGTAAGTCGTCGTTCTGGGGCGCCACGTTCGGCCTCGCCTGCTGTGCCATCGAGATGATGGCGGCCGGCGGCCCGCATTACGACCTGGGCCGCTGGGGCATGGAGGTGTTCCGGGCCTCACCGCGCCAGGCCGATCTGATGATCGTCGCCGGCCGGGTGAGTCAGAAGATGGCACCGGTGGTGCGCACCATCTACGACCAGATGCCCGAACCCCGGTCGGTGATCTCGATGGGCGTGTGCGCGTCGTCCGGCGGGATGTTCAACAACTACGCGATCCTGCAGGGCGTGGACCACATCGTGCCGGTGGACATCTACCTGCCGGGCTGCCCACCGCGGCCGGAGATGCTGATCGACGCGATCCTCAAGATGCGCGAGAAGGTGATGGCGCAGCCGCTGGGCCCGACCGGGCGCAAGATGCTCGAGGCGCGCCGGGCCGAGGGCAAGCTGCCGGTGGTGCCGCCGGGCGCGATGCCGTCGTCGTACCGGGCGGACAAGGCCCGCCGTGCGGAATGGACACAGGCGGTCAAGGAAGGCCGGGAGGAACAGCTGCGCATCGAGAATTGGATGAAGTTGCAGCCGCACCTGCGGAAGGGTGAGAAATGAGCACCGAGTCCGACGGCGGCGTACCGGTCACCATGCCGGTCGGCGCGAACATCGACGCACCGGCGCAGGTCCCACCCAGCCCGCACAAGGGCATGTTCGGCGTCGAGGGCACCGGCGACGTGTCCGGCTTCGGCGGCCTGGTCCGCCGCCGGCCGACCGTGGCGGACTCGCCGCGCCCGTTCGGCGGCTACTTCGACGAGGTCCACGACTCGCTGGAGGAGGCCTATCCGGGCTTCGCCGACGCGATCGAGAAGGTGATCGTCGACCGTGACGAGCTGACCCTGCACATCAAGGCGGAGCGGATCGCCGAGGTCTGCCAGATTATGCGCGATGACGAGGCGCTGCGGTTCGAGCTGTGCTCCTCAGTGGACGCCGTCGACTACCTGGGCAGTGATCCGCGCCGGTTCCACGTCTCCTACCAGCTCACCTCGATGACGTACCGCCGGCGCGTCCGCCTCGAGGTGGCCGCGGCCGAGGACCAGACCGTGCCGAGCGTGACCGGTGTGTACCCCACCGCCGACTGGCAGGAGCGGGAGGTGTACGACATGTTCGGTGTGGTGTTCACCGGGCACCCCAACCTGACCCGGATCCTCATGCCGGACGATTGGGAGGGCTACCCGCAGCGCAAGGACTACCCGCTCGGCGGCGTGCCGGTCGAGTACAAGGGCGCCGTGATTCCGCCTCCAGACCAGCGGAGGGTTTACCAATGACATCGTCCGGATACGCCACCGAACGGGACACCACCGAGGGCCGCGTCTTCACCGTCACCGGCGGCGACTGGGACCGGATCACCGAGAGCATCGATCCGCTCAGCAACGAGAAGATCGTGGTCAACATGGGTCCGCAGCACCCGTCCACGCACGGCGTGCTGCGGCTGGTGCTGGAACTCGAGGGCGAGACGGTGGTGGAGTGCCGCCCGGTCGTGGGCTACCTGCACACCGGCATCGAGAAGAATCTGGAGTACCGCAACTGGACCCAGGGCGTCACCTTCGTGACCCGGATGGACTACCTGGCCAACATGCACAACGAGGTGGGTTACTGCCTCGCGGTGGAGAGGCTGCTCGGCGTCACCGACCAGATCACCGACCGGACCAACACCATCCGGGTCATGTTTATGGAGCTCCAGCGGATCGCGTCGCACCTGGTGTGGATGGGAACC
This sequence comes from Actinoplanes sp., assembly GCA_035685405.1. Lineage (GTDB taxonomy): Bacteria > Actinomycetota > Actinomycetes > Mycobacteriales > Micromonosporaceae > Actinoplanes. Next base: position 21,614 of record DASSAL010000294.1, read on the forward strand.
ACCGGCCTGGAACTCGGCGCCATCTCGATGATGCTCTACGGCTTCCGCGAGCGGGAGTACATCCTGGACATCTTCGAGGAGACGTCCGGGCTGCGGATGAACAACGGGTACATCCGGCCCGGCGGGCTGGCCCAGGACCTGCCCGACTCGGCAGTCGTCAAGATCCGCGACTTCCTCACGTACATGCCGAAGAAGCTCGACGAGTACGAGGCCATGCTCACCGGCCAGGTGATCTGGCAGGAGCGGACCCAGGGGGTCGCGGTCCTGGACGTCACCGGCTGTCTCGCGCTGGGCATCACCGGGCCGGTGCTGCGCGCCGCGGGCCTGGCCTGGGACCTGCGCAAGACCATGCCGTACTGCGGTTACGAGGACTACGAGTTCGACGTGCCGACGGCGACCACGGCCGACGTCTGGGGCCGGTACCGGGTCCGGGTGGCCGAGATCCGGGAATCGCTGAAGATCATCGAGCAGACGCTGGACCGGCTGCGCCCGGGTCCGATCTGGATCGAGGACAAGAAGATCGCCTGGCCGGCGCAGCTGGCGCTGGGCCTGGACGGGCTGGGCAACTCGCTGGAGCACGTCGCGCACATCATGGGCCAGTCCATGGAGGCGCTGATCCACCACTTCAAGCTGGTGACCGAAGGGTTCCGGGTGCCGCCGGGCCAGGTCTACGTGGGCATCGAGCACCCGCGTGGCGAACTCGGCGTGCACGCGGTGTCTGACGGCAGCACGCATCCCTACCGGGTGCACTACCGCGACCCGAGCTTCGTGAACCTCCAGGCCATCCCCGCGTTGGCCGAGGGTGCGCTGCTGGCCGACGTGATCGCCGGCGGTGCCTCCCTGGACCCTGTGATGGGTGGGTGTGACCGCTAAATGACCGACACCGAACTGGAATTCACCCCAGCCGCGGCACCGCTCGCGGAGCGGCTCCTGGAACCGGCGCTGGAGATCATCGCCCGCTATCCGGCCGGCCGGGGCCGGTCGGCGCTGTTGCCACTGCTGCACCTGGTGCAGACCGAGGAGGGGTACGTCAGCCCGTCCGGCGTGGCGTTCTGCGCCGAGGTGCTGGGCATCAACAAGGCCCAGGTCGGAGCGGTGGCCACCTTCTACACGATGTACAAGCGCAAGCCGACCGGGGAATACCTGGTCAGCGTCTGCACCAACACGCTGTGCAACGTGATGGGCGGCCAGGACGTCTACGACCAACTGTCCGAGCACCTGGGGGTCGGACACGACGAGACCACCGCGGACGGCCGCATCACGCTGGAGCACGCCGAGTGCCTGGCCGCCTGCGACTATGCCCCGGTGGTGACGGTCAACTACGACTTCGCGATCGACCAGGCCACCCCGGACGCCGCCGTCGACATGGTGGAGAGCCTGCGCAACGGCGAACGCCCGATGCCGAGCCGCGGCGCCCGGATCTGTTCTCTGAAGGAGATGCAAGTCCAGCTCGCCGGCTTCGCCGACGAGCGGGACGGCGCGGTGACCGACGGCCCGGCCGGCGCGCCGACCCTGCGCGGCGTCACGCTGGCCGAGCAGCACGGCATCGCGGTGGCGAACTTCGACCCGGAGACGCCGATCCCCACCACCAAGCCGGCCCGCGACGACTCGGCCAAGGCGGTCAAGGATCCGGGACCGGCGCCACGGCGTACCGCCGAGGCGGAACCCGAACCCAGGGGCGGCATCGCCGCGGTGGCGAAGAAGGCAGCCGGCGCGGTTCGCGCGGCAGCCGGTGCGGTGGCCGACAAGGTCGAGGAGCGGCGTACCGCCAAGGCTTCCGCCGATCAGGCTACCGATCACGCGGGCAAGACCACCTACACCGGTGACGTCAAGGACCCCGAGGTCCGCACCGCCGAACAGCGCAACCCCACGATGGACACGCCGGACCGGACCGGCGACGCCGAGGCCACCGAGCCGGTGCCGACCAACCCGGCCGAGGCCGCCGGCGTCGACCGGAACGTCACCGCCGGCGACGGCAAGCCGGCCGGCGACACCCAGCGCGGCGAGAGCATCGTGAGCGAGGCCAACGCCGCCCACGAGGAGCAGTCCACCGCCACCGAGAATCCCGGGTGGCAGAACACTCAGCGCGGCAGCGAGGAGAAGAAGTGACTCACTCCGGGTTTGCGATGCAGTCCGGCGAAGCCGGCTCGGCGGCTCAGCCACGGCGTGAGGTGCTCGAGAAGCTGACTCCGGTGCTGACCAAGCGCTGGCTGTCGCCGGACGCCTGGAAGATCGACGTGTACGAGCGCCTGGACGGGTACGCCGCCCTGCGCAAGGCCCTGGACGTGCACCCGGACGACCTGATCCAGCTGGTCAAGGACTCCGGGCTGCGCGGCCGCGGCGGCGCCGGATTCCCGACCGGCCTGAAGTGGGGCTTCATCCCGCAGGGCGACGGCAAGCCGCACTACCTGGTGATCAACGCCGACGAGGGCGAGCCGGGCACCTGCAAGGACCTGCCGCTGATGACGTACGACCCGCACTCGCTGATCGAGGGTGCGATCATCGCGTCGTACGCGATCCGGGCCAGCCGGGCGTTCATCTACATCCGCGGCGAGGCGGTGCACGCCGCCCGGCGGCTGCGCAGCGCGGTGCGCGAGGCGTATGCCAACGGCTACCTGGGCGAGAACATCCTCAAGTCCGGGTACGACCTGGACCTGGTGGTGCACAGCGGGGCCGGCGCGTACATCTGCGGCGAGGAGACCGCGCTGCTCGACTCGCTCGAGGGTTTCCGCGGCCAGCCCCGGCTGCGGCCGCCGTTCCCGGCGGTGGCCGGCCTCTACGCCAGCCCCACCGTGGTGAACAACGTCGGCACCATCGCCTCGGTGCCGTACATCGTGCTGGGCGGCGCGGAGTGGTGGAAGAGCATGGGTACGGAGAAGTCGTCCGGCCCGATGATCTACTCATTGTCCGGCCGGATCGCCAACCCCGGTCAGTACGAGTGCAGCATGGGCATCACCCTGCGTGAGCTGATCGAGCTGGCCGGCGGGATGCAGCCAGGGCACAACCTGAAGTTCTGGACGCCCGGCGGCTCGTCCACCCCGCTGCTCACCGCCGAGCACCTGGACATCCCGCTGGACTTCGAGGGGGTGGCCGGGGCCGGGTCGATCCTGGGCACCACGGCCACCCAGATCTTCTCCGACCAGGACTGCCCGGTGTACGCGACCTGGCGCTGGCTGGAGTTCTACCACCACGAGTCGTGCGGCAAGTGCACCCCCTGCCGCGAGGGCAACTACTGGATGGTCCGGACGTACCGCCGGATCCTCTCCGGCCAGGGTGAGTACTCCGACCTGGACACTCTCCAGGACACCGCGGACAACATCTTCGGCCGGTCGTTCTGCGGCCTGGGCGACGGCGCGGCCACCCCGGTGGTGGCCTCGCTGAAGTGGTTCCGACAGGACTACCTGGACTACATCGAGGGCCGGACCGCTCCGCGGCTGTCCGAGAAGGCCCTGGTAGGAGCGCACTAATGACCGATGTGGCCAAGACGACCGACACCGTCATGCTGACCATCGACGGGGTCGAGGTGACCGCGGAGAAGGGTGAGCTGGTCATCCGCGTCGCCGAGCGGATGGGCATCGCGATCCCGCGGTTCTGCGACCACCCGCTGCTGGCCCCGGCCGGCGCCTGTCGCCAGTGTCTGGTCGAGGTGGAGGGCCAGCGCAAGCCGGTCGCCTCCTGCACGCAGACGGTGGCCGAGGGCATGGTGGTGAAGACCCAGCTCACCTCGCCGGTGGCCGCCAAGGCGCAGGCCGGCATCATGGAGTTGCTGCTGATCAACCACCCGCTGGACTGCCCGACCTGCGACAAGGGCGGCGAGTGCCCGCTGCAGAACCAGGCGATGTCCAGCGGCCGGGCGGAGTCCCGGTTCATCGAGAAGAAGCGCGAGTACGAGAAGCCGATCCACATCAGCACCCAGGTGCTGCTGGACCGGGAACGGTGCATTCTCTGCCAGCGCTGCACCCGGTTCTCCGAGGAGATCGCCGGCGACAAGTTCATCGACCTGATGGACCGGTCCTCCGGCGAGCAGATCAACGTCTACCGTGACGACTTCTTCGGCGGGGAGGGCACCGGCGACGGCAACGTCGGTGAGGACCCCGGTGATGTCCCGTTCAACTCGTACTTCTCCGGCAACACCATCCAGATCTGCCCGGTGGGCGCGCTGACCGGTGAGCAGTACCGGTTCCGGGCCCGCCCGTTCGACCTGGTGTCCACGCCGAACGTGTGCGAGCACTGTGCGGCCGGGTGCGCCCAGCGCGCCGACCACCGCCGCGGGAAGGTGATGCGCCGGCTGGCCGGCGACGACCCGGCGGTCAACGAGGAGTGGAACTGCGACAAGGGCCGGTGGGGCTTCCGGTACGCGACCGCGTTCGACCGGCTCACCACCCCGCTGGTCCGTGACGCTCAGACCGGTGAGCTGCGCGAGGCCTCCTGGAGCGAGGCGCTCTACACCGCAGCCGAGGGCCTCAAGGCGGCCCGGGCCAAGGGCGCCGGTGTGCTGACCGGCGGGCGGCTCACGGTGGAGGACGCGTACGCGTACGCGAAGTTCGCCCGGGTCGCGCTCGGCACCAACGACATCGACTTCCGGGCCCGCCCACACAGCGCCGAGGAGGCCGAGTTCCTGGCCGCCGCGGTGGCCGGGGTCAGCGACGTCAGCTACGCCGACGTGGAGAACGCGCCGTCCGCGGTGGTCGTCGGGCTGGAGCCGGAAGAGGAGTGCCCGATCCTGGTCCTGCGCATGCGCAAGGGGCACGGGAAGCGGAAGCTCAACGTCACCGCGGTGGCGCCGTACCTGTCCCGAGGGTTCGAGAAGCTCGGCGCGGCGCTGGTCGTGGCGGTGCCCGGCGACGAAGCCCGGCTGCTGAACACCGACCCGGCGGTCGCGGCCGCGCTGGCCGCACCCGGCTCGCTGCTGATCGTGGGCGAGCGGTTGGCCTCCGTGCCGGGCGGCCTGTCCGCTGCGGCCGCGCTGGCCGGGCGGACCGGTGCCCGCCTCGCCTGGGTGCCCCGGCGGGCCGGTGACCGCGGTGCGGTAGACGCCGGCTGCCTACCGAACCTGCTGCCCGGTGGCCGGCCGGTGGCCGACCCGGGCGCCCGCGCCGAGCTGTCCGCGGCGTGGGACCTGGAGTCCGGCATGCTGCCCAGCGCGCCCGGCCGGGACACCGACGCGATCCTCGCGGCGGCCCGGAACGGCTCGCTCGGCGCCCTGCTGGTGGCCGGTGTGGACCCGGCCGACCTGGCCGATCCGCGGCTGGCCGAGGAGGCGCTGGACGCGGTGCCGTTCCTGGTCAGCCTGGAGGTCAGGCAGACCGCGGTGAGCCGGCGCGCGGACGTGGTGCTGCCGGTCGCCCCCGCGGTGGAAAAGAGCGGCACTTACATGGACTGGGAGGGCCGGCTGCGGACCTTCGGCACCGTGCTGCCGACCACCGCGATGACCGACGGCCGGGTGCTCGAGGCGGTGGCCGCCCTGATGGAGGTCACCCTGGGCACCGGCGACGTCGCGGCCGTCCGCCGGGAGCTGGCCGTCATGCCGGCCAGCCGGGGTGCTCGCCCGACGTCGCCCTCGGTCCGGCCGGCCGATCTGCCGAAACCTGGTGCCGCCGAGGCCATCCTGGCCACCTGGCACCATCTGCTCGACCTGGGCTCCATGCTGGACGGCGACGAGGCGCTGGCCGGTACCGCCCGGCCGCCGGTGGCCCGGATCGGCAAGGACCTGGCTGAGGCGCTCGGTGTCGCGGACGGTGACCTGGTCACCGTGAGCACCGGCCGGGGCAGCGTCACCCTCCCGGCCGCCATCACCGACCTGCCGCCGCAGGTGGTGTGGCTGCCCACCAACTCGCCGGGCTCGACGGTGCGCCGCAGCCTGGGCGTCACCTCGGGCGCGGTGGTCCGGCTGTCCGCCGGCGTCGCTGGCCCGATCCTCGCTGAGGGGGCGATGGCATGATTCTCGCTCAAGATCCGACCCTGCAGACGTTCGAGAACGACGTCTGGTGGATCGTCCTGATCAAGCTGCTCGGTGTCTTCGTCATCCTGTTGCTGCTGACCCTCTTCACGATCAACTACGAGCGCAAGGTCGTGGCCCGGATGGCGGTCCGGCCCGGCCCCAACCAGGTCGGTCCGAAGGGCTGGCTGCAGAGCCTCACGGACGGCGTGAAGCTGCCGTTCAAGGAGGAGATCATCCCGAGGACCGCCGACAAGGTGGTCTACTTCATCGCTCCGGTGATCTCGGTGACGGTGGCGTTCACCGCGTTCTCGGTGATCCCGTTCGGTCCGGTCGTCACCATGTTCGGACAGGAGACGGCGCTGCAGCTCACCGACGTCCCGGTGTCGGTCCTGGTGTTGCTGGCCTGCTCCTCGATGGCCGTCTACGGCGTGGTTCTGGCCGGTTGGGCGTCCGGCTCGACGTACCCGCTCCTGGGTGGACTGCGCTCCAGTGCCCAGATGATCTCCTACGAGATCGCGATGGGCCTGTCCATCGTGGCCGTGTTCATGACGGCCGGCACCATGTCGACGTCGCAGATCGTCAGGGCTCAGGCCGGCAACGATCCCACCAGCTTCGACATCTTCGGCTGGAATCCGACCGCTCCGAGCTGGTACGCGGTCCTGCTGTTCCCCAGCTTCGTCATCTACTGCATCGCCGCGGTCGGCGAGGTGAACCGGGCTCCGTTCGACCTGCCCGAGGCGGAGTCCGAGCTGGTCGGCGGGTTCCACACCGAGTACTCGTCGTTCAAGTTCGCGCTCTTCTTCCTCGCCGAGTACATCAACATGATCACCGTATCGGCGTTCGCCACCACGCTGTTCCTCGGCGGCTGGCGGGCCACCGCACCGATCACCACGGTTTGGGAGGGCGCGAACTCCGGCTACTGGCCGTTGCTGTGGTTCATGCTGAAGATGTTGATCCTGCTGTTTGGTTTCATCTGGCTGCGGGCGACGCTGCCGCGGCTGCGTTATGACCAGTTCATGAACTTCGGCTGGAAGGTTCTCATCCCGGTCGGCCTGGTGTGGATCGTCTTCCTCGGTGGTGTCCGAGTGGCCAACAGTGAGCTCTCGGCGCGGGATCGATGGTTGGTCATCGGTGGTGTCGTCGTCGTGGTGCTGCTGGTCGCGATGCTGTGGCCGGCGACGCGCAAGCCGCGTCAACTTTCGATCGAGGAACAGCTCGCCGCCCGTCCCCCGGGGAGCTTCCCGGTCCCGCCCATGGACCTGCAGGTGCCGCCCAGCCCACGGGCACGTCGTGCGGTCGCCGAACGCGAACCCGCCACTATCGGCGGCGAGTCCGCAGACAAGGAGGTGTGACCGTGGGAACGTTCACCAGCTCGTTCAAGGGCTTCGGGGTGACCTTCGCGCACATGTTCCGCAAGGTCATCACGACCGACTACCCGTTCTCGCCGCCCACCCCGGCGCCGCGTTACCACGGCCGGCACATCCTCAACCGGCACCCGGACGGCCTGGAGAAGTGCATCGGCTGTGAGCTGTGCGCCTGGGCCTGCCCGGCCGACGCGATCTATGTCGAGGGCGCCGACAACACCGACGAGATGCGCTTCTCGCCGGGTGAGCGGTACGCAAGCATTTACCAGATCAACTACGCCCGGTGCATCTTCTGCGGACTATGCATCGAGGCCTGTCCGACCCGTTCGCTGACCATGAGCAACGAGTACGAGCTGGCCCGGGACAGCCGGCAGGACCTGATCTTCACGAAGAAGGAGTTGCTGGCCCCGCTGCTGCCCGGCATGGAGCAGCCGCCCCACCCGATGCGCCTGGGCGACACCGACAAGGACTACTACATCGGGGCGCTGACCAACCCGGGCACCTCGGCCGGCGCCGAGCGGGCCCCGTGGTCGGACGCCGGCACCTCCGACGCCGGCACCGCGGTCGACCCGGAGAGCCGGCCGGAAACCGCCGGCACGGTCCGCCGGGAGGGCGCGACCGGGGAGATGCCGAAGGGGGCCGCCCGATGAGCACGACGCTCGCCGCAGCCGCCGGCGCCGTCTCCACCGGCGAGGCCTGGGGCTTCTGGATCCTCGGCTCGCTGGCCGTGATCGGCGCCCTCGGCATGGTGATTGCCCGAAACGCGGTGCACTCGGCGCTCTGGCTGGTCGTCACGATGCTGTGTCTGGGCTTCATGTACGTGATGAACGCTGCGCCGTTCCTGGGTCTGGTGCAGATCATCGTCTACACGGGCGCAATCATGATGTTGTTCCTGTTCGTCCTGATGCTGGTCGGACGGGACACGTCGGACTCACTGATCGAGACGCTGCGCGGACAGCGCGTGGCGGCGATCATTCTGGGCGTCGGCTTCGCGACCCTGGTCGGCACCGGCCTGGCTCGGTCGCTGGGGGAGAATCCCCCGGTCGGTCTGGTCGCGGCCAACGCCGGTGGCAACGTCGAGGGCCTGGCGGCCCTGCTCTTCACGCGGTATGTGTTCGCGTTCGAGGTCACGGCGGCGTTGCTCATCACGGCGGCGATCGGGGCGATGGTGTTGGCCCACGTCGAGCGGACCCCCGACGAGAAGACCGACCAGGTGACCCGGATGACTGCGCGCTTCCGGCCGGGCAGCTACCCCGGTCCGAAGGCCGGTCCGGGCGTCTACGCCAACACGATGTCGGTCGCCGCCCCGGCGAAGCTGCCGGGCGGCAACGGCTCGGAGCGCAGCATCTCGGCCATCCTGCCGGTGCGCGAATTGACAGCCGAGGAAGCGGCTCCGAAGGGGACCGAAAAGTGACTCCCGACTACTACCTGGTGCTCGCGGTCATCCTGTTCACGATCGGCGCCGGCGGGGTGCTGGTCCGCCGCAACGCCATCGTGCTGTTCATGTGCATCGAGTTGATGCTGAACGCGGCCAACCTGGCGCTGGTCGCCTTCAGCCGGATCAACGGCACCCTCGACGGCCAGATCATCTCGTTCTTCGTGATGGTGGTCGCGGCAGCCGAGGTCGTGGTCGGGCTGGCCATCATCATGTCGATCTTCCGGACACGGCGGACGGCGAGCGTCGACGACGCCAACCTCCTCAAGTACTAAAGGGGCACTGGAGTGGAAGCGACAGTGGAGTACGCCCCCGCGTCGGGGCTGCTGAGCGGAATGTGGCTGCTGGTAGCCATTCCGCTGGCCAGCGCGGCGGTCCTGCTGCTGCTCGGCCGGCGCGCCGACAAGTGGGGGCACTGGCTCGGCGTCCTGGCCGTCGCGGTTCCGTTCGTGCTGGGCCTGATGATGTTCATCAGCCTGGCCGGGCTGGAGGAGGGCAGCCGCAGCGCCGAGCAGAGTCTCTGGGACTTCATCGCGGTGGGCAATCTGACCATCGACTTCGGGCTGCTGTTCGACCCGCTGTCCGGCGTCTTCGTCCTGCTGATCACCGGTGTCGGCTCGCTGATCCACCTGTACGCGGTCGGCTACATGGAGCACGACCCGGGCCGGCGGACGTTCTTCGGCTACTTCAACCTGTTCGTTGCCGCGATGTTGCTGCTGGTGCTGGGCAACAACTACGTGATGCTCTACTTCGGCTGGGAGGGCGTCGGCCTGGCGTCGTACCTGCTGATCGCGTTCTGGTACGGCCGGCCGTCCGCGGCCACCGCCGGCAAGAAGGCGTTCCTGATGAACCGGGTCGGCGACGCCGGCCTGGCGATCGGCATCTTCCTGATGTTCGCCACCCTGGGCAGCACCAACTACACCGAGGTGTTCAACGGCGTCGGCGCACTGTCCGCCGGCACCGTCCTGGTGATGGGCATCCTGCTGCTGCTCGGCGCGGCCGGTAAGTCCGGCCAGTTCCCGCTGCATGCCTGGTTGCCGGACGCGATGGAGGGCCCGACCCCGGTCTCCGCCCTGATCCATGCCGCAACCATGGTCACCGCCGGCGTGTTCCTGGTCGCCCGCTGCTCCCCGCTGTTCGAGTTCAGCCCGGTGGCGCTGGGCTTCGTGACCTTCATCGGGGC
>DASSAL010000295.1:0-7474 GCA_035685405.1 Actinoplanes sp.
GCGGGCTGAGCACCCCGGAGATCGCCCGGGCGTACCTGAGCCCGGAGGCCACCGCCGCCCAGCGGATCGTCCGGGCCAAACGGGCTCTCGCCGAGGCCGGGGTGCGGTTCGAGATGCCGACGCCCGCGGAGACCGGCGAGCGCACGTCCGCCGTACTCCGGATCGTCTATCTGATCTTCAACGAGGGATACGCGGCCACCGGCGGCGACGACTGGGCCCGGCCGGAACTCTGCCGGGAGGCGATGCGGCTGGGCCGGGTGCTCGCCGGTCTGCTGCCCCGCGCACCCGAGGTGCACGGCCTGGTCGCGCTGATGGAGCTGCAGGCGTCCCGGTTGCCCGCCCGGGTCGATGCGGCCGGGCAGCCGGTGTTGTTGCCGGACCAGGACCGCCGCCGCTGGGACCGGGCGCTGATCCGGCACGGGCTGGCCGCGCTGGCCACCGCCGAGCGGCTCAGCAGCGGGTTACCGGGCGGTGGCCCGTACACCCTGCAGGCCGCGATCGCCGCCTGTCACGCCCGCGCCATCCGCGCCGCAGACACCGACTGGCCGCGCATCGCCGCGCTCTACGAGGTGCTCGCCCACCTGCAGCCCACGCCGGTGGTGCTGCTCAACCGGGCGGTCGCCATCGGCTTCGCCGGCGACCCGGCCCGCGGCCTGCGACTGGCCGACGAGCTGGTCGCCGTCCGTGCGCTGCGGGCCTACCCCCAACTGCCGGCGGTACGGGCGGAGCTGCTCGCCCGACTCGGCCGTCCCGAGGAGGCCCGCGCCGCGTTCGCCCGCGCCGCCGAGCTGACCCGCAACGAAGCGGAACGCGCGCTGTTCCGGCGACGGGTGGCTGAGATCTCCGCTCCGGGCTGAGCGCAGACCCCGCCGCGTCGGGCATGCTGTACCAATGCCAGCAAGGACTGATCGCCCGCACCGCGTCGTGATCGTCGGCGCGGGCTTCGGCGGGTTGTTCGCCACCAAGGCGCTCAAGCGTGCCGACGTCGAGATCACACTGATCAACGGGACCGCCTACCACCTGTTCCAGCCGCTGCTCTACCAGGTCGCCACCGGCATCCTCTCGCCGGGCGAGATCGCCCCGGCGATCCGGGAGATCGTGCGCCGGCAGCACAACGTCGACGTCCGGCTGGGCTGGGTGACCGACATCGATCCGGCGGCGCGGGTCCTGTCGGTGCAGGCGCCCGGGCTGGACTACACGGTCGGCTACGACACGCTGATCGTCGCGGCCGGCTCCTCCCAGTCGTACTTCGGCAACGACGGGTTCGCCGACTATGCGCCCGGCATGAAGAGCGTCGACGACGCGCTGGAGCTGCGCGCCCGGATCTTCGGCGCGTTCGAGCTGGCCGACCTGCACACCGATCAGGAGACGATCGACCGGTACCTGACGTTCGTGGTGGTCGGCGCCGGGCCGACCGGCGTGGAGATGGCCGGGCAGATCGCCGAGCTGGCGCACCGCACGCTGCCCGGCGAATACCGGCACATCGACCCGCGGACGGCCCGGGTGATCCTGGTGGACGCGGTCGGTGCGGTGCTCAGCACGTTCGGCGACCACCTGTCCACCCGCGCGCTGCGCCGGCTGCACCAGATGGGCGTGGAGGTGGAGCTGGAGACCAAGGTGGTCGACGTGGACGCCACCGGCATCGAAGTGGAGACCGAGCGGGGGCGCCGGCGCATCCCGTCGGTGACCAAGATCTGGGCGGCCGGTGTGGCGGCGCCGGCGTTGTCCCGCCGGCTCGCCGAGGTCACCGGCGCCGAGACCGACCGGGCCGGCCGGATCAAGGTGAATGCCGACCTCACCGTGCCGGGCCACCCGGAGATCTTCGTGGTCGGCGACATGATCTCCCTGGACCAGCTGCCCGGCGTCGCCCAGGTCGCCATCCAGGGCGGCCGGTACGCCGCGGGCCAGATCAAGCGGCGGCTGGCCGGCAAGGAGCCGGCCGGCGCGTTCCACTACCGCGACAAGGGCAGCATGGCCACCATCTCCCGGTTCTCCGCGGTGGCCAGCATCGGGCGGCTCAACGTCAGCGGGTTCCTGGGCTGGTTGATGTGGCTGGTCGTGCACCTGCTCTATCTGATCGGCTTCAAGAACCGGGTGACCACGGTGCTGCACTGGGCGGTCAGCTTCCTCGGCCGGGGCCGGTCCGAGCGGGTGGCCACGGTCCAGCAGGCGTTCGCCCGGACCGCGTTCCGCGAGTACGGCGACCCGTTCGAGCGTGCGGCACCGACCGAGTAACGAGCCGTCCGAAAACCGCGCGCGAAGTGTCGTACCCAGTCGGCAGGATGTCAGGGGTGACCACCCAGATCGCTCCTGACGCCACGGACCGCCGCGCCGAGCTGGGCCGGTGGCTGCCCAGCTATCTGCTGCTCGCCGCCATCTGGGGCACCAGCTTCCTGTTCATCAAGGTCGCGGTGAGCGAGCTGCACCCGCTCTGGCTGACCTTCGGCCGGGTCCTGGCCGGCGCGGTCACCCTGCTGGTGGTGCTCGCGGTGAGCCGAGATCGGCTGCCCCGCGACCCGGTCCTCTGGGGCCATCTCACCGTGGTCGCCGCGCTCGGCGTCACGCTGCCGTTCACCCTGTTCGGGTTCGGCGAGCAACGGGTGTCGTCGGTGCTCGCCGGCATCTGGAACGCGGCCACGCCGCTGGTCGCGCTGCCGTTGGCGGTGCTGGCCTTCCGGACCGAGAAGATGACGGTACGCCGGGCGGCCGGCATCGCCATCGGCTTCCTGGGCGTGCTGGTCGTGCTCGGCGTCTGGCGCGGGGTCGGCGGTGCCCAGCTCACCGGCCAGCTGATGTGCTTCGGGGCGGCGATGTGCTACGCGGTCGCCATCCCGTACCAGAAGAAGTTCGTCGCCGGCCGCACCGGCAGCGGCGTCTCCCTGGCCGCCACCCAGCTGCTGATCGCCCTGGCCCAACTGATCGTGTTCGCGCCGCTGCTGGCCGGCGCACCACCCGCGCCCACCGACCTCTCGCCGCGGGTGCTGCTGTGCGTGCTGGCGCTCGGCGCGCTCGGCACCGGGCTGGCGTTCGTGCTGAACTTCCGGGTGATCCGGATCGCCGGCGCCAGCACGTCCGCCTCGGTGACCTACCTGATGCCGGTGGTGGCCACCGTCGTCGGCGTGACGATCCTGCGCGAGCACCTGCTGTGGAACCAGCCGGTCGGCGCGCTGATCGTGCTGGCCGGCGTGGCGGTCACCCAGGGGCTTCCGGTGCGCCCCGGTCGTCGCGGTTGACCGCTGACGGCCGCCACTGCAGCAGGGCGGCGGTGGCGTCGTCGCGCAGTTCACCGTTCTCGTACGACACGATCGTGTGGATCAGCCGCCGCATGATCTCCGGCTGCGGCGCTCCCCGGGCCAGCTCCGCCACCATGAAGTCGCGCAGCTGGTCCAGGCCGAAGAGGGTGCCGCCGGCATCCCGGGCCTCGGTGATCCCGTCGGTGTAGAGCACCAGCGCGTCGCCGGGTTCCAGCTGCAGCTCGGTGATGCGCGGCGGCCGGCCGAGCATGTGCCCCAGGCCCAGCGGCAGCGCGGTGGGGGTGGGCAGCGCCGGCAACGTCCGGCCGCCACGCAGCACCAGCTCGGGCGGATGACCGGCGGAGATCCGCGAGTACATCCCGGTGCCGGTGTCCAGTTCGCACAGCACCGCGGTGACGAACTCACCGTTGTACTGCGCCCGCACCCACTTGTCGATCGACCGGTAGGTGTCGGCCAGGGACAGCCCGGAGCGGCGGGCGTTGCGGTACGTGTTGAGCGTGAGCGTGGTCAGCGCGCTCGCCTCGATGCCGTGACCGACCGTGTCGAACAGCGCCACGTGCAGGACGTCGCCGTTGGCGGCGTAGTCGAAGGCGTCACCGCCCACGTCGTAACAGGGTTCGAGGACCGCGGTCACCACGGTGTCGTTGGCGGCGAAGGTCAGCGGCGGCAGCTGGTTCCAGACGATCTCGGCGGCCAGTTGCATCGGCAGCCGCCGCCGGGTGCGTTCGACCGCGTCGCCGTAGAAGCGCCGGCTGGCGATCAGCTCGGCCACCAGCGCGGCGATCACCTGCAGGTCGTCGAAGACCTGGCCGTCCGGCTCGCGCTTGAACCGGGCCTTGAGAACGCCCAGCCGTTCGGCGCCGTGCAGCAGCGGCAGCCACAACTCCAGGTGGTCGCCGGTCTCGTCCTGCTGCACCCGGGCCGAGCGGAAGGCCCAGCCGGCCACCGAGTCGTTGACCACGTGCGCGCCGCCGTCCGGCGGGGTGCCGCGCAGCGGCCAGAGGGTGTGCTGCTCGTAGTCGACCAGCAGCACGGCCAGCTCGTCGGCCTCCAGATGCGGCGCCACGTCGAGCAGCGCCAGCGGCAGGTCCTCGGTGCGGTGGCGCAGGTCGAGCAGGCGCCGCACCGCTTCCATCGAGTCCGCCACAGTCCCATCCTTGCCCGCCGGCAACAAAAAGCAACCGGAGTCACCGAACGCCGGACTCCTTCATTTCCGGCTCCGGCAGCCGATGCATGGACCATGGCCGCCGACACGCCTCCTGCGCACCGTTATGTGCAGGCGTCGGTCGCCGCCCTGATCGCGGGAGCCGTCTACTACCTGCTGTACCTCACCGTCGCGCCGGGCTCCGACGCGGTCTCGTACGTCTTCCTGCCGGTCGGCGGGGCGATCGCCGCGATGGCCGTGTTCGGGCTGCAACGCCGGGCCGTGCTGCAACCGGCCGGCCGGCGATTCTGGCGTGCCCTGCTCGCCGCGTTCGGCCTGCTCTTCGCCGGCTACGCCTGGCTCGCCGGCGACATGCTGGCCCACTACGACACCGCCGCCGGCCGGACCATGCCGGTGGGCGCGGCCGGCCTGGTGGCGCTCGGGTTCGCCGTGGTGATGTGGGCCGTCGCCGGAGTGCCCACCGGCGCCTCCGCGCGGGACGATCGCGGCCGGCTGTTGCTGGACCGCAGCATCGCCTTCCTCGGCTGCGGCACGCTGCTCTGGCACTTCGGCCTGGCGCCGATGCTCACCTCCGCCGAACCGTGGAGCACCCAGGCGATGGTGCTGGTCGGCCTGGCGCTGATGGTCGCCCTCGGCGGTATCACCAAGGTGTCGTACCTCAGTGCCGGTCCGGTGGACCGGCTGGCCATGCGGTTGGTCGCGGCGATCGGCCTGACCGCCGCCGCGGTCGCCGTGCTGGCGGTCCGGTTCGGGTACGCCGGCGGCGTACCGTCCCAGGCCGTGGTCATGCCGGTCGCGCCGGTGCTGGCCACCCTCGCGGTGCGCGCACAGTGGCGCTCGCAGGAGACCTCCGCGGTGGCCCACTGGCGGGACAACAAGCTCCTGCCGTACCTCGCCCTCGCGGCCATCGCCGTGCCGCTGGTGGCCGTGGCCACCGGCCCGATGCACTGGACGGCGCGCAGCGTGATCCTGGCCGCCGTGCTGGTCGGCATGCTGATCTCGGTGCGGCAGTTCCTCGCCTTCCGGGAGAACGCCCGGCTGCTGCGGGAGAAGCGGGCCTCGGAGGAGCGGCTGCAGCACGAGGTCACCCACGACGGACTGACCGGGCTGGCCAACCGCGCGCTGTTCCGCGCCGAACTGTCGGCCGCGCTGGACACCGAGGACGCGGTCAACGTCCTGCTGGTGGACCTGGACGACTTCAAGACGGTCAACGACTCGCTCGGCCACGACGTCGGCGACCGGCTGCTGGTCGCGGTGGCCGACGTGCTGCGCGCCGAGACCGCGGGCGGCGGGCTGCCGGTCCGGGTCGGCGGCGACGAGTTCGCCGTGCTGCTGGCCGCTGACGCCACCGCCGGCGGGCGTCTCGCCCGGCGGCTGCTGGACGCGCTGAGCCGCCCGGTCGGCGCGGACCGCCTGCTGGTGCAGGCCAGCATCGGCGTGGCCGGCGCCCGGCGGGGCACCACCCTGGACACCGTCCTGCGCAACGCCGACGTCGCCATGTACGCCGCCAAGCAGCGTGGCAAGGCCGGCTACGTCCGGTACGTGCCCGGCATGGAGGAGCCGGTGCTGGCCCACATGCGGCTCGGCGGCGAGCTGCGCCGGGCGCTGGACGCGGGCGAGTTCCGGGTGCACTACCAGCCGATCATGGCGCTCGCGGACGGCCGGGTGGTCGGCGTGGAGGCACTGGTCCGCTGGCAGCACCCGACCCGTGGGATGGTGTCGCCGGCCGAGTTCATCCCGGCCGCCGAACGCACCGGGCTGATCGTGCCGCTGGGCCGCTGGGTGCTGCGGGAGACCTGCCGGCAGGCCGCCGCGTGGCTGGCCGAGTTCGGCCCGGACGTGCTGCAGAAGGCGGGCCCGAACGTGTCCGCGCGGCAGCTGCACGACCCGGACTTCGTCACCGACGTGCGGGAGGCGCTGCGCGACAGCGGGCTCACCAGTGACCGGCTGGTGCTGGAGGTGACCGAGTCCGCGGTGTTGCGCGGCCGGCAGGTGTCGCGCACCCTGCACGAGCTGGACAGCATGGGCGTCAAGCTGGCGCTGGACGACTTCGGCACCGGCGAGTCGTCGCTCAGCCTGCTGCGCTCGTTCCCGGCCGGGATCGTCAAGCTGGACAAGTCGTTCGTCGACGGCATCGAGATCGACGACGGCGACCCGGCCGCCGCGGACGCCCGCCAGGCGGTGGCCCGCGCGGTGCACCAGCTGGCCGGGGCGCTGCGGCTGGACACGGTCGCCGAGGGCATCGAGAACGCCGAGCAGGTGCGGCGGCTGCGCGAGCTGGGCTACACGCTGGGCCAGGGCTTCCACCTGGCGCGCCCGATGCCGCCGGAGGAGATGACCCGGGTCCTGGCGCGGCAGCTCGCCGCGCAGCGAACCATCCTGGCGGCGCACTAGAGTTCCCAGCCATGGAGGCGGACCGGCTCACCGAATGGCTCGACCGGCTGATTTTCGCCGACCTGGCCACCGACGAGGTGACCGCCCGGATCATCGACGCGGTCGCCGACTGGGGCGCCGGCCAGGGCTGGCGGGTCTATCGGCGGGCGCCCAGCGTGCTGACCCTGCCGCCGCCGCTGGACCGGCAGCACTCGGTGGTCGACGTGGCGTTCGCCCGGCCGGACGGCCCGCCGCTGGTGGTCGAGGTGGATCACACCGACCGCACCCGTACGGTGGACAAACTGCTCGCCGAGGCGCAGGCCGGCCGGATCGCGATCTGGGTCCGCTGGGGGACCGGGCCGTTCCGGCCGCCGCCGATGCCGGTGCAGATGGCCACGCTGGAGGTGACCCGGCGGTCCGGCCGGCGGTTCGCCCGGGCCCACGATCTCGTCCCGCCGCCGCCCAGCGCCGGGATCGCCGCCGCGGAGGAGCTGACCATGCCGTTCGGAGAAGAGCCGTGACCGAGCTTCCGGCCCGCCGGGCCTGGCGGGTCACCGAGCCGCTGCACGCGCTGATCTACTTCGTGCCGGAGGCGCCGGAGCGGTACGCGAAGCTCGGCATCGACCCGCGCGCCGGATACTTCGCGTCCCGCGGCGCCGTGTTCGGCGCCGTCGGCCCGGGC
>DASSAL010000296.1:0-6885 GCA_035685405.1 Actinoplanes sp.
GATCATCTTTACCCTGCTGCAGGCCAGCACGCTGGCACCGGCCGCCCGGCTGCTGCGGTTGACCGACCCGGGGGAGGCCGCGGAGGTCCACGTGGAGACCGCGCCGCTCGAGGACATGCACGCCGACCTGCTGCAGATCGACGTGGCGGAGGGGTCGCGGCTGGCCGGCGTGCACATCGACGAGCTGCGGCTGCCGGTCGGCGCGGCGGTCACGCTGGTGGTGCGGGACGGCGCCGGGTTCGTGCCCGGGCCGGACACCCGGCTGCGCACCGGCGACGCCCTGCTGATCGTCGCGACCGCCGACGCGCGGGACATGGCCGAGCGGCGGCTGCGAGCGGTCAGCCGGCGCGGCCGGTTGGCGAGGTGGTTCGGCGAGGAGGGCCGGGAACGACAGACCTGACGCGTACGGCGGTGATCCGGCTTTTTGAAACGGGCTGTGGGTTATTCGTCCGGATTGATGGCGGCAACGCCGGTGTGCCGTGTTGTCGCTGCTCTTCACGTTCCGTATCCTTGCGAGCCTCCGGTGTGCGCGGCGCTCGTCGCCGCGCCGTTTGTGCACGTAGGGGGCAACACGGCGGCGGTCCGCCCACAGGCCGCCGGCCGGCCGATCGCGCAGGGGGCGCGACCGGCATCGACAGGGGACAGGTGGGCACGGCAACCGGAGCCGACCGACTGCGTTCCGCAGACCGCCGATCGCCGCGCCCGAGCGCGGCCGAGGGAGCGACGATGGCCAAGGCAACCGACACCAAGTCGGCCACGACCGCCAAGACCGCGACGAAGCGGGCCCGCAGCGCGGCGGAGACGAAGAAGATCCGTGCGGCGCTGGAGGAGCGCCGGGTGGAGTTGCAGAGCGAGTACGACCAGACGCTCACCGAGATCGCCGAGCTGCAGCGGGACCGGCTGACCGACTCGGCCGGTGACGACCAGGCGGACACCGGCACCAAGACCTTCGAGCGCGAGCAGGAGATCACGCTCGCCAACAACCTGCTCGAACGGATCACCCAGGTGGAGCGCGCCATCGACCGGCTCGGCGAGGGCAACTACGGTTGGTGCGAACGGTGCGGCAACGCCATCCCGGTCGAGCGGCTGGCGGCGTTCCCATCGGCGACCCTCTGCGTTTCCTGCAAGCAGCTGGAGGAACGGCGCTGAACACCGATGCCACGGTGACCGGAGAGCCGGCGCGCCCGGCGTTCCGGCGCCGCGCGCTGGCCGTGCTGGGCGGCACCGCGGTGCTGGCCGTGATCCTCGACCAGGTGGTCAAGGAGCTGTCCACCAACCATCTGGTCGAGGGTGAGCCGGTCCCCATCCTGGGCGGCCTGATCTATCTGTCACTGCTGCGCAACAGCGGTGCCGCGTTCAGCCTGGGCAGTGACTACACCTGGGTGTTCCCGCTGGTCGCCGTGGCCGTGGTCGGCTGGATCGCGCTGATGGCCCGCAAGCTGCGGTCGCTGCCCTGGGCGCTGGCCCTGGGCCTGGTGCTGGGCGGCGCGCTGGGCAACCTGATCGATCGGCTGTTCCGGGCGCCGGGCGTGTTCCACGGGCACGTGGTGGACATGATCAGCGTGTTCGGGCCGTACGGCGAGCACTTCGCGGTGTTCAACATCGCCGACAGCTGCCTGAGCGTCGGGGTGGTGCTGGCCGTGCTGCTGGAACTGACCGGCCGCCAGCGCGACGGCAGCCGCATCCCGGCGCGGGGAAAGGCCGCCACCGACGCCGGGCCGGCCGCCGCCCCCGCCGCCCCGGACCCGGCCGCCGCGGCCGAGCCGGCCGCTGCCACCGCCGTCCCCGCCGACGGGCCGGAAGCACAGGAAGCCGAGGTCAAGAAAGCCCCGTGACGACGCGATCCCTGCCGGTGCCGGACGGTCTCGACGGCATGCGTCTGGACCAGGCCGTGTCCCGGCTGTTCGGGCTGTCCCGCACGGCCGCCGCCAGCCTGGTCGAGGCCGGCGACGCGATGGTCGACGGCGTGCCCCGGCCCAAGTCCGACAAGGTCGCGGCCGGCTCGTGGCTGGAGGTGACACTGCCGCCGCCGGTGACCGCGCCGGCCATCGACCCGGCTCCGGTGCACGGGATGAGCGTCGTCTACAGCGACGACGACATCGTGGTGGTGGACAAGCCGGTCGGCGTCGCCGCGCACCCCAGCCCCGGCTGGACCGGCCCGACCGTGCTGGGCGGGCTGGCCGCGATGGGGCAGAACGTGGCCACCAGCGGCGCCGCCGAGCGGCAGGGCATCGTGCACCGGCTGGACGCCGGGACCACCGGGCTGATGGTGGTGGCCAAGAGCGAGACCGCGTACACGGTGCTGAAGCGGGCGTTCAAGGAGCGCACGGTGGACAAGCGCTACCACGCTGTGGTGCAGGGCCACCTGGACCCGCTGCGCGGCACCATCGACGCGCCGATCGACCGGCATCCGACCGCCGACTACAAGTTCGCCGTGCTGTCCAGCGGCAAGCCGAGCGTCACCCACTACGACACGGTGGAGGCGTTCCGGGCGGCCAGCCTGGTGGACGTGAAGCTGGAGACCGGGCGGACCCACCAGATCCGGGTGCATTTCGCCGCGCTGCGGCATCCGTGCGTGGGTGACCTCACGTACGGTGCGGACCCGACGCTGGCCGCCCGGCTGGGCCTGACCCGCCAGTGGCTGCACGCCCGTGAGCTGGCCTTTCTGCACCCGCGAACCGGCGACGAGGTGCGCTTCGTCAGCGCGTACCCGGACGACCTGGCGCACGCCCTGGACGCGCTCCGCGACGCCGGCTGACGGGCGGCCGGAGCCGGGCGTGGGAGACGCGAGGTGACCCGCGCTGACGGTCCGTCGTCCCGGCCGAGCCGGGGCGCGGGACACGCTCCGCGACCGGAACCGCACCGCATGGCGCCGACCGGTTGCCCCGGTCACCCCGCCGCCGCTACCCTCGTCCGGGGCTGCTGTGACATCGGCCTCACCCGACGATCCCGCCGCGGGGTCCGGCCCTTCCGACCCGGCATCGGAGGAACGTTCTGCCGTACCCTCTGCTCCTGTCCCGACACCGGATCCGGGCGTGCCCAGCCCCGGTCCGGGAGCATCCCGAGGCCGGTCCGGGCGTTAGTTCCGTCGTCGGCGAGATCGGGACGGCAAGCCGGATCCGGGCGTGGGGGAGTGGCTCGGAGCCGGTCCACCTCCGTAGCCTGTTCCGCGGGCAACGATCCCCCGTGGACGACCGGGCCGGTGTCCGGCATCGCCGGTGATCCGTCAACGAGGACAGAGCCGGTGGTGCAAACCGGAGAGTGCGCAGGGAGGACGAGCGTGGACGGGACCGAGACCGGCTGGGGCCGGCCTGCGGAACCAGGCGCCCGCTGGCGGGCGCTGCTCGACCGCGCCCGGCACGCGTCCCGCCACGCCGAGGAGCACCCGGCCGAGCCGCCCGCCCCGGGCGAGGCGCCGCCCGAGTCGCACCATCCGGACGACCCGGCACCGGCCGGCCCGGTGCCGCGCCCCGCACCGCCGCCCACGCAGCCGCTGCCGATGCGGCCAACCGAACGCCGGGCCTGGGCCGCTGAGCCGGCGGTGCCCGAGCACCGGCCGCCCCCGGAACCCCGCCCGTTGCCGCAGCGGCCGGTCAACCCGCTGGACCGGCGGGCCGCCGCCCGTGCCGCCCCGCCACCGCCGCTGGAGCCGCGCCCGGTGAACCCGTTGGAGGCGCGGCGGCAGTCCCGTCTCGCCGAAGGCTTCCACAGCCGGGCCGAGGCCGAGCAGCCGAACAGCTTCTTCAACCCGACCGCGCGCCCGGCGCCGCTGCCGTCGATCAACCGGATGCCGCCGGCCGACACGTACCGGGCCGCCGCGTCCGTCGGGTCGGCCGCCGTGCTCCCGCCGGCCGGTGCCGCACCGGTCTCCGCGCCTCCGGTTCCGGCCTTTCCGCCGCCCGCCGACGGACCGGGCGCCGGTGCCGGCACCGCGCCGGCCCGGATCGAGTGGCGGCAGGCCCAGCCGGACACCGACACCGACCGGGCGATCGCGGTGCTGCGCCGCAAGCTCGGCAAACCCCGGGTGCTGGCGTTCGCCAACCCGAAGGGCGGGGTGCACAAGACCACCGCCACGGTGCTGGCCGCCGCCACCGTCGGCAGCGTCCGCGGCCGCGGCGTGCTGGCCTGGGACGACAACGAGCTGCGCGGGACCCTCGGGCTGCGGGCCGGCAGCGCCCGGCACGCGCGCACCATCCGGCATCTGCTCAGCGACCTGTTGCAGATCGAGAACATGCACGGCGACGCGCTGCACCACGAGCTGGACGGCTACCTGCGGCACGCCTCGGACGGCTCGTACGACGTGCTCGCCGGCGAGGAGAACCCGCGGTTCGCCCAGCGGCTCGACCAGCACACCGTCCGCCGGGTGATGGATCTGCTCCGCCGCACCCACGACGTGATCTGCGTGGACACCGGCAACAACGTGGAGAGCGTGAACTGGCAGACCGTGATGGCCGCGGCCGACCAGCTGGTGGTCACCACGGTGCCGCGCGAGGACGCCGCGTTCACCGCCGACTGGATGCTCGACCTGCTCGACGAGACCGGCCAGGAAGACCTGGTCCGCAACGCCGTGACGTTGATCTCCTGCCCGTCCGGCGGGCCGATGCCGCTGCTCGGCGATCTGACCAGACACTTCGCCACCCGCACCCGCGCCGTCGCGGTGGTGCCCTATGACCCGGCGCTGGAGGTCGGCTCGTCGATCGAGTACGCCGAACTGCAGCCGGAGACCCGGGCGGCGTGGCTCAAGGCGGCGTCGACGATGATCGAGCCGTTCGCCGAGTAGGCAGAGCGCCGAAGAGACCGGGTGTCGCCCGTGTTTGTTGTCGGGGGTGCGGACTAGGCTCGTGGCGCCGACAAGAGAAGGGGGCTGCGGGTGTCCGACTCGTTCGTGCATCTCCACGTGCACACCGAGTATTCGATGCTCGACGGCGCCGCCCGCCTCAAGGATCTGATGGCCGAGGCCACCCGGCAGGGCATGCCGGCGGTGGCGATCACCGACCACGGCAACATGCACGGGGCGTACGACTTCTACCGGCAGGCCACCGGTGCCGGGCTGACCCCGGTGATCGGCGTGGAGGCGTACGTCGCGCCGGAGTCCCGGTTCCACAAGCAGCGGGTGCGGTGGGGCCGGCCCGAGCAGAAGAGCGACGACGTCTCCGGCAACGGCGCGATCACCCACATGACCATGTGGGCGCGCAACGCGGCCGGTCTGCACAACCTGTTCAAGCTCAACTCGCGCGCCTCCATGGAGGGCCACTACGTCAAGTGGCCGCGGATGGACATGGACCTGATCGCCGAGCACGCCGAGGGCCTGATGGGCACCACCGCCTGCCCCTCCGGCGCGGTGCAGACCCGGCTGCGGCTGGGCCAGTTCGACGAGGCGCTCAAGGTCGCCGGCGCCTATCAGGACATCCTCGGCAAGGAGAACTACTACCTCGAGCTGATGGACCACGGGCTGGACATCGAGCGCCGGGTCCGCGACGGCCTGCTGGAGATCGGCCGCAAGCTCGACCTGCCGCCGCTGGTCACCAACGACTCGCACTACACGCGGGAAGACCAGGCCGAGGCGCACGACGTGCTGCTGTGCGTGCAGACCGCGAGCAACATCGCCGACCCCAACCGGTTCCGGCTCGAGGGCGGCGGCTATTACATCAAGTCGGCGGATCAGATGCGCGCGGTGGACACCTCCGACGCGTGGCTGGCGGGCTGCCGCAACACCCTGCTGGTGGCCGAAAAGGTGGACACCGCCGGGATGTTCGAGTTCCGCAACCTGATGCCCCGGTTCCCGGTGCCGGACGGGTTCACCGAGGAGTCATACTTCCGCCACGTCGCCTTCGAGGGCCTCCGGCGCCGGTTCCCCGCCGGCATCCCGGAGACCCACGTCCAGCAGGCCGAATACGAGCTGGGCGTGATCCTGCAGATGGGCTTCCCGTCGTACTTCCTGGTGGTCGCCGACTTCATCGGCTGGGCCAAGGCGCAGGGCATCGCGGTCGGGCCTGGCCGTGGCTCGGCGGCCGGCTCGCTGGTGGCGTACGCCATGGGCATCACCGACCTGGACCCGCTGCCGCACGGTCTGATCTTCGAGCGGTTCCTCAACCCCGAGCGCGTGTCCATGCCGGACGTCGACATCGACTTCGACGAGCGCCGGCGCGGCGAGGTGATCCGGTACGTCACCGAGAAGTGGGGCGACGACAAGGTCGCGCAGATCGCCACCTTCGGCACGATCAAGGCCAAGGCCGCGATCAAGGACGCGGCCCGGGTGCTGGGTTATCCGTACGCGGTGGGCGACCGGATCACCAAGGCCATGCCGCCGGCGGTGATGGGCAAGGACATCCCGCTGTCCGGCATCTTCGACCCCGAGCACAAGCGGTACGGCGAGGCCGGCGAGATCCGGGCCCTGTACGAACAGGACCCGGACGTCAAGAAGGTGATCGACACCGCCCGCGGCATCGAGGGCCTGATCCGGCAGACCGGCGTGCACGCGGCCGGTGTGATCATGAGCGCCGAACCGATCATCGAGCACATCCCGCTGATGCGCCGGGACGCCGACGGCGCGATCATCACGCAGTTCGACTACCCGACCTGCGAGACGCTGGGCCTGCTCAAGATGGACTTCCTGGGCCTGCGCAACCTGACGATCCTGGACGACGCGCTGCACAACCTCGAGCTCAACGGCAAGCCGCCGCTGAAGGTGGAGTCGCTCGAGCTGACCGACAAGAAGACGTACGAGCTGCTCGGCCGCGGCGAGACGCTCGGCGTCTTCCAGTTCGACGGCGGGCCGATGCGCTCGCTGCTGCGGCTCATGCAGCCGGACAACTTCGAGGACATCTCCGCCGTCGGCGCGCTCTACCGGCCGGGCCCGATGGGCGCCGACTCGCACACGAACTA
>DASSAL010000297.1:0-4364 GCA_035685405.1 Actinoplanes sp.
TGATCAGCGCCACCCCGGCCGCCCGGGACGGCGCGCCGGAGCGCAGCACGGCCAGTCCGAAGACCGCCCAGCCGAGCGCGAAGGTGGCGTAGCTGAGCAGGCCGCCGAAGGCCAGCCAGCCGGCGCCCTTGACGTCCAGGACGGGCGGCAGCGCCTCGGCGTAGAACGGCACCGCGAACGTCTCGAACCACCAGTCGCCGGCCATCAGCACGGTGCCGGTGACGGCGCCGATCAGGCCGGCCGTGCCGACCGCACCGCCCCGGCCGGCCTGGGCGTCGTACAACGCGACGGCCGCGAAGACCAGGCCGATGAAGCCGGCCAGCAGCAGCACACAACTCCAGCGGTAGAACCCGGTGGTGGCCACCTCGGCCAGCTCGCCGCGACGGGCGAGGAACACGGCGAGCTGGGCGGCGGCGAACAAGCTCCCGGCGGTGACGGCGATCGGCCGGACGTGCCGGGTCAATGTGGTGGCAGGCATGGTCTGCTCTCCTTTGTCCCTCAGTGCGCGTGCCGGCGGCGGTAGCCGCCGATCAGGATCAGGGTGATGCCGATCAGGCCGATCACCGAGCTGCCGACCAGTAGCGTCTGCGCGGCCCAGTCCTGCACCGGCGCGGTGATGCCCACGTCGATGTCGGCGCCGATACCGGGTGAGCCGTCGGCGTTCATCACCACGACCGTCCAGGCGCCGTCGTCCAGCGGCCACTCGACCGCCTGGGCGCCGGTGCCGCTGGCCTGCGCCACCCAGAAGTCCTGGTCCGCCGGTTTCGTCGCGGGCGGGCCGCCCGGATGGGTGGCGTACGTGGTGGCCGGATCGGCCAGCTCGGTGAGCGTCGCGTGTCCCACCCCGTCGAGGTAGGCGGCGACCCGGTCGGCGGGCGCGACACCGATGAAGACGGCCGAGCCGGCGGTTCCGGTGGCGCGCAGCCGTACGTCGCCGAGCAGCCGGTTGACGTCCGGCCACAGCGGAGCGATGTCCGCCATGTCGAGGCGCTGGGTGGCGATGGCATGGCTGTCGGTGTTGAGCGGGATCGGGCTGGACGTGAGATAACCGTCGCGGCGCCAGGAGTCGTCGATCACGCGGACCACCACGCCGGTGATCAGCAGCATGATCGCGGTGAGCAGGACGACGGACCCGGTGACGATCCAGCCGATCCCGGACCGGGTGGCACCGGCGCGCGGGGTCCGCCCGGTGGCGCTGGATGCCGGGGTCTGGGGCGGGTGCACAGTGGTCATGAGATGCTCCTTCACGTGGTGTTACGGCCTGGTCATCACGCTGGCACCGGAACGGCCACACCAGAAGTCGGGTTACCGGCGACTCACAGGCCGGTTTTCTGGCGTACGCACCTTCGCGAATTCGCACCCGTTCGGCGGTGCCGGGCGACCCGGCGACGGTCTAGCGTTGGCCGCGATGCCCCGCCGGCGGACACGATGAGCAGCGTGGCGCAGGCCGCGCCGCTGCGTCGTGTCAGCGTTGTGCTGGGCCGCCGGTATACCGCCCGGCGGTTGCCCACGTGGTTGTGGCTGACGCTGTGGGTGGCGGTGGCCGCCGCCGAAACCATGGCCCTGCTTCCGCTGCTGGACGGCGCCTACCGGCAGATCCCCGCGGTCTACGTCGTCATGCGGCTGGTCGGCGGCTCGTTCGCGGTCTGCGGCCTGATCGCCTGGCGCCGCCGCCCGGACCACCGCAGCGGTCCGCTGATGACGGCCACCGGGTTCGCCTTCTTCGTGACGCCGCTGCTCACCCAGATCGACTCGCCGGTGGCGTACACCCTGGCGTTCTGGTTCCCGGATCTGTGGCTGCCGTTCTTCGTCGCGCTGTTGCTGACCCTGCTGACCGGCGGGCGGCTGCGGACCCGGGTGGACCGGCTGATCGTGGCGGCCGTCGCGGTGGCGATCCTGGTGCCGGCCCGGCTGCTGTTCCACGACGTCGACGGCAACCTGCTGCTGGTCGATCCCGATCCGCGGCTGGCCACCGCCATGGGGACCGCTCAGCGGGTGGTCGTGGTGGTGGCGCTGCTGGCCACCGTGGTGGTTGTCGCCGCCCGGTTCCGCGCCGCCTCCCCGGCCGGCCGCCGGGCGTTGCTGCCCAGCGTGGCCGGCGCCGTCTGCCTGGTGCTGTGGATGCCGGTGCTGGTCCGCGACTACCTCCGCGGATACCGCTTCGTGTTGACCGCGCAGGCGATCGACTGGGTGGTGGCGATCAGCGTCGCGGTCGTCCCGCTGGTGTTCCTCGCCGGGCTGCTCCGCTCCCGGCTGGCCCGGGGCGGGCTGGCCGATCTGTTCCGGACGCTGCACGATCTGGAGCCGGCGCAGCTGCAGACCGCGCTGGCCCGGGCGGTCGGCGATCCCGGCCTGGTCATCGGGTACCGCCGGCCGGACGGCTCGCTGATCGACGCGGCCGGAGCGCCGGTGGCCCAGCCGGAGGCCGGTGACCGGTCGGTCGCCTGGGTGCGGCGCGACGGCCGGCCGGTCGCGGCGCTGGTATACGACAGCTCGCTGGACGACGACCCCGAGCTGGTGGAGGCGACCCAGGCCGCCGCCGCGGTGGCACTGGAACACCGGGACCTGCACGCCGCGGTCGACGCCCAGCTGGCCGAGCTGCGTGCGTCCCGGGAACGCATCATCGCCGCCGGCGACGCCGAGCGCCGCCGGATCGAACGCAACCTGCACGACGGGGCGCAGCAGCGCCTGGTGCTGCTGGCCCTGCAGATGTCCGAGATCCAGCGGCAGATCCGCGCCGACCCGGCCGGCGCCGAGCAGTTGGTCATCTCCGCCGGTGACGAGCTCGCCCGGTCCCTCACCGAGCTGCGTAAGCTGGCCCGCGGCCTGCACCCCGCCGCGCTGGACCACGGCCTGGACGTCGCTCTCGACGCGCTGGCGATGACCGCGGCGGTACCCACCACGGTCGACGTCCAGCCCGGACCGCCGATGCCGGAACCCGTGGCGCTGGCCGCCTACTTCGTCACGTCCGAGGCGCTGACGAACGTCGCCAAGTACGCCCGCGCGACCCGCGCCACGGTCCGGGTGAGCCGCCCGGCCGGGTGGGTGGTCGTCGAGATCACCGACGACGGCAAGGGTGGCGCCGACCCGGCGCAGGGCACCGGCCTGCGCGGACTCCGCGACCGGGTGGAGGCGCTGGGGGGCAGCCTGCGGGTGGCCGACCGGCCCACCGGGGGAACCGTCGTGACCGCCGAGGTCCCGCTGGCCGGCGCGGGCGCGCGGACCTGAACCGCCCCCTCAGGCGGACGCGATCGGCGAACTGCCGGAATACTGGTCCTGGTGAACGGGCCGGACGGCGGAAGGATCACCATGACCGACTCCCTCGTCGACCAGGCGACCGGCCGGGTGGGCACGCTGCTCACCGGGGTCCGGCGGCTCGGCGTCGCGTTCTCCGGCGGGGTGGACTCGTCGGTGCTGCTGGCGCTGGCCGCCCGGGTGCTGGGGCCGGACAACGTGGTCGCCGTGCTCGGTGTCTCGGCGAGCCTGGCCGCCGACGAACGGGCGGCGGCGCACGCGGTCGCCGGCGAGATCGGCGTCGCGGTCCTGGAGGTGACCACCCACGAGGGCGAACGTCCGGCGTACCGGGCGAACGGGCCGGACCGGTGCTTCCACTGCAAGGACGAATTGTTCAGCCGGATCGGCGCCGAGGTGGTCGCCGCCCAGCGGCTGGATGCCGTGGCGTACGGGGAGAACGCCGACGACGCCCGCCGGCCGGACCGGCCGGGCAGCCGCGCCGCCACCGCGCACCGGGTGCTGCGCCCGCTGGCGGACGCCGGTCTGGGCAAGGCGGCGGTCCGGCAGATCGCCCGTGCACTCGCACTGCCCAGCGCCGACAAACCGGCGGCCCCCTGCCTGGCGTCGCGCATCCCGCACTTCAGCGTCGTCGATCCGGAGAAGCTGGGGCAGGTCGAACGGGCGGAGGCGGCCCTGCGCCGGCTCGGCTTCGGCGACCTGCGGGTGCGCCACCACGGTGAGGTGGCCCGGATCGAGCTGCCGGCCGCCGACCTGGTCCGTGCGGTGACCGACCCGATGCGTGCCGCCGTGCAGGACGCGATGGTCGGCGCCGGCTTCCGGTTCGCCGCCGTGGACGTCGCCGGCATCCAGTCCGGTGCCTTCACCCTGCCGCTCGTCCGTCATGGCTGACCCCGCCGCCGGGCCGCTGTCGTCGTTCGCCAACCTGGATCTCGGCCGGACCGCACGCCGCGGCTACCCGGAGGCGGTGTACTGCGCCGGCAAGACGCCCGGCCAGGTGGCCCGGATCGCCGCCGAGATCGGGCAGCGGCCGGCGCTGACGACGCTGTTCACCCGGGCCGGCGACGAGCACGCCGCCGCGGTGCTCGGCGTGCTGCCGGACGCGTACCACG
>DASSAL010000298.1:0-14101 GCA_035685405.1 Actinoplanes sp.
GATGGTGGGCGGCGCGGCGGCCGCGGGTGGCGGGGGCGGCGCGGTGGCGCGGCCGGCGGTTGGGCTGGTGCCCGCCGCCGGTGCCAGCGAACCGCTGGCCAGCCACGCCGCACCCAGGGCCACCGCGTGCTTCGGATGGGCGTCCACCGCCACCGGCCGGTCGAACTCCGAGCTGACCAGCTGGGCGACGATCGGCATCCGGGACGAGCCGCCGACCAGCAGGACCGAGTGCAGGTCCTCGGCGGTGCACCCGGCCGACCGGACGGCCCGCTTCAACGCCTCGACGGACCCGTACAGCACCGGCCGGACCATGGCCTCCAGCTCGGACCGGGTCAGCCGGATCTCGGTCACCACGTTCGGCAGCAGCACCGGGATCGACGTGTCGGTGTCCGACGACAGTGCCTCCTTGGCCTGGACGCACTCCTCGCGCAGCCGGGCCACCGCGGCCACCGCCGCCGGGTCGTCCTCGTCGAGCTCCGCCAGCTTGCCGCCGAGTGCGTCCCGGACGTGGCTGAACACGGCGGCGTCGAAGTCGATGCCGCCGAGGCGTTCGATGCCCTCCGGCTGTCCGAGGATGTCGAAACCGGTGCCGGTCTGGCGCAGCACCGCGGCGTCGAAGGTGCCGCCGCCGAGGTCGTACACCGCGACGACGGCACCGGGCTCGATACGTTGCTGCTGCGCGTAGCTCACCGCGGCCGCCGCCGGCTCGGTGGCGTAGGTGACCGGCCCGGGCGGATCGGCCATGCGGACCGCCTGGCGCATCAGATCCGTCTTGTACGGGCCCCAGTTCGCCGGGTGGGACACGCAGATCGCCGACGGCGGGCCACCCTCCCGGCTCACCACCTGGTCGACCACCGACCGCAGCAGGTGGGACATCAGCGCCTCGGCCGACTGCGGAACGCCGCCGAGCAGGATCGGCGTGGTGTCACCCATGCGGCGCTTGAACTCCCGGGCCACCCGGTGCGGCTCGGTCAGCCCACGCCGGTTCGCCGGCTCGCCGGTCAGGAACGTCTCGTCCTCGCGCAGCAGCACCACCGACGGGATGGCGGCGCTGCGGCTGCCGAGCGGGACGATCTCCGCGTGGCCATCGCGCCAGGTCGCCGCGGCGGTGAAGGTGGTGCCCAGGTCTATGCCGAGTGCGTACATGGCGTCGCTCCAGGGGTCGTGGTCGAAGGTCGGGATTGGGGGAGGGGCGGGGGGTTTCCCCGAGACGGGCCGGCGCGCGGTGCTCCTAAGCTGGGGACATGGCCTCCGCCCGCCCCCTCCGTGATGTGTTCGCTGATCTGGCCGGCGCCCCGGGCGCCGCCGACGACCCGGCCGCGCTCCTGCGCGATCACGGCCATCCCGAACTCCCGGACGATCTCGTCGCCGAGGCGGTGGTGAGCTACGCGGACACCGCGCCGGTCGAGGTGGCCGAGCACCTGGCGCCGTACGTGACCGCCCACAGCGCGGTCGGTGCCGACCCGGCAGCCGGCGACGAGACCGCGGTGGGCTGGCTCGACCTGCTGGGCACGGCCCCGGCCGGCGATTCGGCCGACATCGACGACCTGCCGCCGGCGACCGACGGATTCGACGACGATGGCCTCGATCTGGGATTCGGCCTGGGCGCCGGACCCGAGCCGTCGGCCGCGGCCGGCGCCGAGGCCGAGGACGGGGACGAACCGGTGGAGATCCTGGCCGACCCGGCCGGCCTCGACGAGGACAGCGACGTGGCGGACTGGACACCCGCGGAGCCGGCTGCCGTTGCGACCACCGGCGAATTCGCCGACGGGATCGACGACGACGCCGAGCCGGACGGCGACGCGCTGGGCTGACCGGTCCACGCGTCTCATCGGGACCGTCCCAGATCGGCGAGCATGCCCTCGCAGGACCGCACGGCCACGCGGGCGGCGACCGTCATCT
Source organism: Actinoplanes sp. (assembly GCA_035685405.1). GTDB lineage: Bacteria > Actinomycetota > Actinomycetes > Mycobacteriales > Micromonosporaceae > Actinoplanes. The sequence goes on from DASSAL010000298.1 coordinate 1,903, forward strand.
CGTACGTCGTCATCGGGTTCTCGGCGCGGCGCTGCCAGCGGGCCAGCGCCCGCTCGGCGGCCGAGGTCAGCTCCTTGCCGGCCGCGTCCGGAGCGAGTCCCAGCCGCTGACCGGCCGAAGTGCCCGAACCACCGATCAGCTGTTCCAGTTCGGCGATCACCTCGGCCTTTCCGGTGACCCAGCCGGCCCGCAGGCTGGACAGCACGCGCAGCTCGTTGAACGGGTGCGCCGAGGCCATGATCTCCTCCACGCCGGCGGCCAGCGCGTCGCTGCCCGGTCGCTCACCGGCGCGGGTGATCTCGGCCAGGGCGAGCAACGCCGACCGGCTCTTGAGCACGTCGCGCCGCTGGAGGAACAACGACCCGATGATCTCCCGCAAGTGGTCGAGGCCGCTGCGGTCGGCCAGTTCGCGGGACAGGTCGGTGGCGGTGGTGGCCACCTTCCGGCGCAGCAGGGTGCTGGTCAGCCGTACGCCGAACAGGCCGAAGCGGGCCAGCAGCGCCTCGCGCTCGATGGAGGTCAGGCCCAGCTCGGGCTTGGCCTGTGCGAACCGGTCGACGGTGAGCAGCAGGTCCTCGGCCTCCCGGGCGGGCAGGTCGGCGATCCGGCGCAGCTGCGCGACCTCCGTCTCGGTCAGCGTCACGGCGGTCTCGGCGAGCAGACCGGCCACCGGCACGACCGACTGCACCAGCCGCCGGACGTTGCCGTCGGTGCCCAGCCGGGCCGCGATCCGGCGCGCCGAGGCCATCGAGTCGAGCCGGCCGACGCCGATCTCGTCGGCCCGGGACAGCACGCCGATCGCGTTCACCGGGCTCGGCCGGGACACCTCGGTGTCGTGGAACGCCCGCAGGAACTCGATGTCGTTGGCGTGCAGGTGCCGCAGCAGATAGATGACCGCGTCGGCGGGCGTCTCCTCGTCGTCCGGCACGAGCAGGCCCCAGGTGCGCCGCGTGGTGTGCTCGGACAGCGAGCCGATGCCCGGAGTGTCGATCAGCGTCACCGACCGCAGCGCCTGCGCCGGCCAGGTCACCACGAGCTGGGCCACATCCGCCGAGCCCAGCTCGCCCAGGTCGATGTCGATGACGCCGTCGTCGCGGGTGAACCGCAGCGGGCGCGGCGCGCCCTGCTTCGGCGTGGCCACCACCTGGTAGCCGGGCCCGTCCTGATACCAGGTCACCACGCGGGTGCACTCGCCCGCGTCGGTCGGCGCCAGCCGCTCACCGACCAGCGCATTGAGCAAGGTGGACTTCCCGGCCTTGACCCGGCCCGCGATGGCCACCCGCAGCGGTTCGTCGAGGCGGTCCCGGATCGCGGCCAGGCGGTCGTGATAGCCGGTGCCCCGGTACACCGACAGGGCCTGGGCCAGGGCGGCGCGGGTGCGGTCGATCAGGGTCATCCGGTCACCGCCTCGGCGCGCTGCCGGAGCTGGCGGACGCGGGCCAGCTCCGATTCGACGTCCTTCAGCCGCTTCTCCCGGTCGGCCCGGCTGCGTTGCGCCGCCTCGGCGGCGCCGGACAGCGCCTGCGCGTTGGACCGGTTGAGCTCCTCGGCCAGCCCGCTGTAGTGGTCGCGCAGCTGTCGCTGCACCCGCCGCAGGGTGTCGCGCGAATCCTTGCCCGCCACGAAGGTGACCTCGTCGCAGTAACGCCGGACCGCGTTGCGGGCCTCCGCGCGCCGCCGCTGTACCTGGCGCTTCTTCTCCTCGCGCAGACCGCGATGTCCCATCACCAGGCCGATGCCCAGGCCGATCGGGCCCAGCTGCACGCCCACCAGGCTACCCAGAATGATGAACATCAGAGCCCCGCCGTACGCGTTCTTCAACGCGACCATGGCCTGCTTGGTGACCCGCATCCGCTGCAGTTCGATCTTGTGCTCGAAGTCGGCGATGGTGGCCAGCGGAGCCGGGTCGTGCACCGCCGGGCGGCCGAGCAGCGGGCTCGAGGCGTCGTAGAAGTGATGGCCCACCCGGTCGCTCAGCTGGCCGGCCCGGTTGCGCAGCAGCTCGTAGTTCGCCAGCAACTCGTGGGCCAGCCGGGACTGCAGCCACGGCTCCATCTCCGGCCAGGTGTCGGCCGGATCGGCCGCCTCGATCGCGCGGTCCGCCTCGGCGATCACCACGCGGACGCGGGCCCGCAGGTCGTGCTCGACGTCGGAGGTGAGGTCGCTGATCCCGTCGTTGAGCGTCTGGTGCCATCGGGCCGCCGCGGTCTTGAGGGCATCGACGTGAGCCTTGACCATGGTTAGTTCCCGCACGACCCGCTGGGCGGCCTCGGGGTCGGCGAGCGCCGCGCGTTCCGCCTCGAAGTGGGCCTCGAGCTGGTCGCACAGCGCCACCACCTCCACCGCCGCGTCGACCGCGAGCCGGTCGGCCGCCGAGCGCCCGATCTGGTCGTTGAGGAACTTGACCAGGTGCGGATAGCCCGACTCGGCGTTCAGGCCGGTGTCGTTCGCCTTGACCGCGCGCGAGCGCAGCGGTGACGACACCGGCATCAGCGGCACCGGGCAGTGCGCGGCGAGGTGTTGCTCGTTGAGGTCCCGGATCCGGCGCCACGCCGGGTAGAAGTCGGTTTTGGTGAGAACGCAGGCGACCACCGGGCACAGATTGCGGGCGCGCTGCAGGAAGTCCACCTCACTGCGGGTGAGTTCCTGAGCCGCGCCGGTCACGAAGATGACCGCGTCGGCCATCGAGACCGCGGCCAGGCTGGCGGCGGCGTGCGGGGAGGCGAGACCGCCGACGCCGGGCGTGTCCACCAGGACGAGACCGCCGGCCAGGATCTTCCGCGGCAGGCGCACCTCCACTCCGGTCACCCGGGGGGCGCCGGCGTCCGGCTCGCCGGCGTCGCTCTCCATGACGTACCGGCGTACGTCGGCCATCGTGATGCTCTCGCGACGCGGCTCCTCCGCCGCCTCGACCAGCACGCTCGCCTCGGGCTGCGCGCCGTGCCGCACGTACGTCGGCACCGCCGTGGCCACGTCGTCGCCGACCGGGCAGACGGTGGCTCCGACCAGAGCGTTGACCAGGGAACTCTTACCCTGCTTGAACTCGCCCGCCACGACGACGTGCAGCACCGGATCGGCCAGGGCGCGCCGGGCGGCGGCCAGCCGGGCGGCGGCGTCCGGCCGGTCGTACGCCTCGCACGCGCGCAGGCCCAGGTCCACCACGGCGACCGCCTTGGCGGCGCGACCGGAAGCGGCGGCGGGGACGGCGACGTCGGTCACGGCTCCTCCTTCGGGCTCACACCGGTGGGTACACGCACGACCGCGGGCCGGTTCGGGCCGGGTGGCCCGTCCGGCCCGCTGTCGTGATCTGCCATCGCATCGGTCAGCCGGCGAGGACGGTGTCGTCGCCGCTGACGATGCTGTCGTCGTCGCTCGTCGTGGTGGTGGTGTCGATGTCGGTGACTTCGGTCGAGGTCTCGGTGATGGTGGTGTCGTCGTCCGAGACGCTGGTGTCGTCATCGGACACCGTCGTCACCTCGGTGTCGTTGTCGTTGATGGTCGTGTCGTTGTCGTTGATCGTGGTGTCGTTGTCCTCGTTGTTGCCGCTGGCGTTGCCGTTGGCGGAGATCGCCGAGCCGTCGTCGGCGGTGTTGTTCGAGGCGTTACCGGCATCCCCCTCGCCGAACGAGACGGCGCTGTCGGTGATGTCGGCGTCCGGCAGGTTGGCCACGTCGCCGTCGCCGAAGGTGAACACCGACTCGTCGGCGTCGCCGTCCACCTGGGCGCTCTGGTTGCCGTCGCCGACCACCGCGTTGTCGACGTCGTCGGCCACGATGCCGGTGTTGATACCGGTGTTGGCCGAGCCTTCGATGTCCTCGCCGGCGGTCACGGCGCCGTCGCCGGTGTTCGCCTGGCCGGCGTTGTCGCCGTCGACGAGCAGGGCGCCGTCGCCGCTGGCCGAGTTCAGATCGCCGTCGATGAGCTGGGAACCGTCCCCGGTCGCCGCGTTCACGTCACCGTCGCCGGAGCTGGCCACCGCGCGGTCCCCGGTCGCCGCGTTGAGGTCGCCGTCGCCGTTGTTGGCCACCGCGCCGTCGCCGGACGCGCTGACGTTGGTCGCGTCCACGTCCAGGTCGCCGAACACGCTGCCGTCGACGTCCACGTCCAGGCTGTTGTCGGTGATGCTGGTGAACTGGAGGTCGAGGGTCTGGGTGATGTAGTCGTCGCCCTCGTACGTCGCGTAGGTGACGTAGTTGAGGTGGTGCGCCACGTGCTCGACCGACTGGGTCGCGGCCGGAGCCGCCGCGCTGCCCCCGGAGGCGCTGCCGGTGAAGTTCTGCAGGGCCGTGCGGGTCTCGGCCGGGACGTCCGAACTGTCCGCCGCCTCGCTGACCGCCGCGGGCAAGTCCACGCTCGACAGATCGACGTCGGTCAGGCCCTCGGCCGCCATGGTCCCGATCGGGTCCTCGGCGTACCGGCCGGCGAACTCCCGGTCGGTCAGCAGGCTCGCCACGAACTCGGTCAGCAGCTCGGTCGCGTTGGTGATCATGGTTCCTCCTCGCTTGGCTTGCGTCCCGCTTCGTCATCCGGGCGCAGCACCAGCGTCCGACCCACCACCGGGTCCGGGCATCGGGGCGTCCCCCGTGGTGGACGGGGACCGTTAGGGGATCGGCGGCCCATCGCGTTCATGCCGCATATCTAACCCCGGCGGACCGGTTCCCCCGATCATTCGCCGAGCATCTCGCGCAGCATCGCGAGCAGCTCGGCCCGCGTGCCGGCGCCCAGCTTGCTGCGAATGCGCGCGACATGGTGTTCGACGGTCTTCGGCGCGATGTAGAGCTGCGCGCCGATTTCCCGGTGCGTGCTGCCGGACAGCACCAACCGGGCGACGGTCACCTCGCGATCGGACAGACCGCCGGTTCCGGTGCGGGCGCCGGCCGCCGCCACCACCGGCCCGCCGGAACCGGCGCCGGCGCCGTCCGGCTCGGACAGCTCCCGGGCCCGCTCGAGCAGCCGGCGGGCCGCGGCCGGGTCATCGGTACGGATCGCCGCCTGGCCGGCCAGCCGGGAGGCCTCCCACGGCAGCTGCGCGGCCTGCAGGTCGTCGGTCGCGGCCAGGACGGCGTCCGGTTCGACATCACCGGCGAGGACCGCCGCCCACCGCGTGGCCGCGGCACGTTGCGCATGCTGCCGGGCTCCGCCGCCGGCCACCGCGGCCAGCCGGCCGGCCACCGCGGCCGTGGCAGCCGCGTCATCGGCGACGATCGCCATCTGCAGCCGGAGCCAGCCGAGCGACATCGACCAGATGGCCGGCCGGCCCAGCCGCGCGACGATGTCCCCGAGCAGGTCGAGCACCGGTTCCACCCGGGCCGGCTGACGCAGCCGGGCGGCGGCCACCGCCAGTTCCTCGATCGCCTCCAGCTGCCACAGGTCGGCCGCCCGGCGGGCCAGCAGCGGTTCGATGCCGGACCACACGTCCCGCAGGCCGGCGATGTCGCCGCGGCGGCGGGCGATGCCGGCCGCCAGCGCGGCGCGCAGGAGCCGCTCCCGGCCCGGCGGCTCGGCCCCCACCGGGTGCCGCAGCGCCCGCAGGGCGGTGTCGTAGCGACCGGTCCGCATCCGCGCCCAGGCGAGCAGCAGCCGGTGCCGCTCCTCGGCCACCGGCCCGCCGACCCCGGCGGCGTCCGCGCGGGCGAGCAGATGCTCGGCGGACGCCACATCGCCCGCAGCGACCGCGACCACGGCGCCGACCGCGTGCGCGGTGTCCGGCAGGACCACCGCCGGCGCGGCGCGCTCCATCGCCTCAGCCGCCTCGATCAGCAACGGCAGCGCGGTGGCGGGCTCGCCGATCGCCAGCGTCCCCTCGGCGAATCGCCGGACTGCGGCCGGTCCCGGCCCGCCGGCTGCCGTCCGTGCCTCGGCGACCCGGCCGACGCCGACCAGCGCCGGGACGGCCAGCACCGGCCCGGGAGCGTTGGCATCCCGCAACAGTTCGGCGGCCCGTGCGGTCCGGCCCTGGTGGGCGGCGACGGCTCCGGCGACCAGCGTGATCCGGTCGGCATCCGCCCGCAGTCCGGCGGGCGGCCCGAGCGCGAACGGGTCCACGTCGACCGGGAGCCCGAGCAGCGCGCCGGCCTCGGCCCGGCCCGCCGCCAGGGCGATCGGGTCGCCGCCGGCTTCGGCCGCGTCGTCGAACCAGCTCACCGCCGCGGCCGGAGCGGAGAACCGCAGTCGTTCGCCGGCCGCCCGGTAGACCGCGGCGGCGGCCGGGGTCCGGACTCCGGCCGCGCGCAGCTGGCCGGCCGCGGCGACCGGATCCGTGCCGGCGGCGACGAGCGAGCCGGCGACCGCGTCATGGATCCGCCGCCGTTCGGCCGCGGACAGCTCACCCAGCACCGCCTCGGCGACCGCCGGTATCATCCGCTCCCCGTCGGTGACGAGCAGTCCTTCGTCGCGCAGCGACCGCAACGCCGCGGCCAGGCCGGCCACCTCGATGCCGGCCGCAGCGGCGAGCACGTGGTCGGCGAGGTCGAGGCGCAGCGCGAGCACGCGCGCGACCGTGACGACGGTGCGGTCCAGCACGGCGAATCGCCGCTGCACCCGGGCCAGCAGCGCGGGCGCCGGCGCGCCCGGCGGTGCGGTGGCGACCGCGGCGGCCACTCCGGGGAGACCGGCGGACGCCGCGAAGACGGCCGCGGCGACCTCCGGGGACACCGGCCGGCCGGTCACCGTGGCGACCAGCCGGGCCACGCCGTCGCGGTCCAGCGGGCCGAGGACCTCCACCCCGCGGGCGGCGACGGCGTCGTCGAGTTCGGCCAGCTCCGGCCGGTCGATGGTGGGACGGCGGGAGATCACCATCGGTACGCCATCCCGCGCGGCGGCCGTCAGCTCCCGGAGCGTCGCCGCGTCGAGCCGATGGGCGTCGTCCACGACGACCAGACAGCCGTCGGCCCGAGCGGCCACCAGGCCGGCGTCCGGGGCACCGGAATACCACCACACCGGGGTGGTCGCCGCCGCGGCCAGCCGGCGCAGCCGGTGGGTGCGCCCGGCCCCGTCCACGCCGACCACGGCGGTCACGCTCGGCTGCCTCCGTTCCCGCATCGCCCGGCGGGTCCCGTATCGGCGACACTTTACGCGTCGCCGCCACGTCCTTGAACATCTGGGAAGGGGATACGCCGGATGAACGACGGCTCCGCCGACCTGCTCTTCACCGGGGGTCCGGTCCTCACCATGGGCCCGGCCCGGGCCCGGGCGTCCGCCCTGGCGGTGCGCGCCGGCCGGATCCTCGCCGTCGGGCACGACCTCGGCCATCTGCGGGGTCCGCGGACCGAGGTGGTCGATCTGCGTGGCCGGGCGCTGCTGCCGGGTTTCCAGGACGCGCACATCCACGCCGTCTTCGGCGGCGTGGAACTCGGCCAGTGCAACCTCGCCGGCATCACCGGGGTGGACGGCTACCTGGCCGCCGTCCGGGCCTACGCCGAGGCACACCCGGAGCTGGAGTGGATCGTCGGCAGCGGCTGGGCGATGGAATACTTCCCGGCCGGCGTGCCGACCAAGGATGTGCTCGACAAGGTGGTACCGGATCGGCCGGTCTTCCTGAGCAACCGGGACCACCACGGTGCCTGGGTCAACACCGCCGCTCTGCACCGCGCCGGCATCACCGCCGCCACCCCGGACCCGGCCGACGGCGTCATCAACCGCGACCCGGACGGCGAACCGGTGGGCTGCCTGCAGGAGGGCGCGGCGTCCCTGGTGGGCCGGCTGGTCCCGCCGGTCACGCCGGCCGAGCTGGTGGCTGGCCTGAGGCGAGCCCAGCGGCTGCTGCACTCCCGTGGCATCACCGCCTGGCAGGACGCCTGGCTGGGCGGCTCGGACGGCTTCCCGGACCCGTCCGACGCGTACCTCGCCGCCGCCACCGACGGCTCACTCACCGCCACCGTCATCGGTGCCCTGTGGTGGGACCGCGACCGCGACGCCGGCCAGATTCCCGACCTGGTGGCTCGGCGCGACCGGCTCACCACCGGCCGGCTCAGGTGTTCCACCGTGAAGATCATGCAGGACGGCATCGCCGAGAACTTCACCGCCGCGATGACCGAGCCGTACCTCGACCGGTGCGGTCAGCCGACCGCGAACAGCGGGTTGAGCTTCGTCGATCCGGCGCTGCTGCCGGACTACGTGACGGCGTTGGACGCCCTGGGCTTCCAGGTCCACTTCCACGCTCTGGGCGATCGCGCGGTCCGGGAGGCGCTGGACGCCGTCGCCGTCGCCCGGCGGGTCAACGGGTTCCGGGACACCCGGCCGCACCTGGCGCACCTTCAGGTGGTCCATCCCGACGACGTGCCCCGGTTCGCCCGGCTCGGCGCCGCCGCGAACATCCAGCCGCTGTGGGCGGCGCACGAACCGCAGATGGACACGCTGACCATCCCGTTCCTGGGACGGCGGCGGGCGGCGCTGCAGTACCCGTTCGGTGACCTGGTGCGGGCCGGGGCGACCCTGGTCGCGGGCAGCGACTGGCCGGTCACCTCGCCGGATCCGCTGCAGGGCATCCACGTCGCGGTCAACCGGGTGCTGCCCGGCGCCGCCGCCGAGCCGTTCCTGCCCGGGCAGCGGCTGGACCTCGGCACGGCGCTGGCCGCGTACACGGCCGGTAGCGCGTACGTGAACCACCGCGACGACAGCGGCAGCCTGATCGCCGGCCACGTCGCCGACCTCGTGGTCCTCGACCGCGACCCGTTCGCCGGTCCCAGCGACGAGATCGGCGCCACCACGGTGGCGCTCACCTACGTCGACGGCCGTCGCGTGTACTCGGCGGACGACGCCTGAGGGACCTCGCGGGAAGGGAGGGTCGCGCGCGGGGCGGTGATCGTGATGACATGAGGCATGGCTACCGACATCGCCGCCGACATCGCCGAGGGCCGCACCGCGCTGGGCATCGAGCTCGGCTCGACCCGGATCAAAGCGGTGCTGATCGGGCCCGATCATGAGTCGCTGGCGGTCGGCAGCCACGACTGGGAGAACCAGTTCGTCGACCGGATGTGGACGTACCCGCTGGAGGCGGTCTGGACCGGCCTGCAGGACTGTTACGGCGCGCTGGCCGCCGACGTCCGGCAGCGGTACGGCGTCGAGTTGACCACGGTCGGGGCCCTGGGCGTGTCCGCGATGATGCACGGCTACCTCGCCTTCGACGCCCGGGACGAACTGCTCACGCCGTTCCGGACGTGGCGCAACACCAACACGGGCGCGGCGACCGAGCGGCTGAGCGCGGAGTTCGGGCACAACATCCCGCACCGGTGGAGCGTCGCCCACCTGTACCAGGCGATCCTCAACGGTGAGGAGCACCTGGGCCGTCTGGCCCACCTGACCACCCTGGCCGGCTATGTGCACTGGCAGCTCACCGGCGAGAAGGTGCTCGGGGTGGGCGATGCCAGCGGCATGTTCCCCATCGATGTCGGCACCGGCGGCTACGACACCACGATGCTGGCCCGGTTCGACCGGCTCGCCGCCGAGGCCGGGACCGATCTGACGCTGGCCGACCTGCTGCCGGCGATCAAGGCCGCCGGTGAGCCGGCCGGTCAGCTCACCGACAAGGGCGCGAAACTGCTCGACCCCACGGGCCGGCTGCGGGCCGGCGCCCCGCTGTGCCCGCCGGAGGGAGACGCCGGCACCGGCATGGTGGCCACGAACTCGGTCGCGCCGCGCACCGGCAACGTGTCGGCCGGCACGAGCATCTTCGCCATGGTGGTGCTGGAGCAGGCCCTCAGCCGGGTGCACCGGGAATTGGATCTGGTGACCACGCCGGCCGGCGACCTGGTCGCGATGGTGCACTGCAACAACGGCGCGAGCGAGCTGAACGCCTGGGCGGGCCTGTTCGCCGAGTTCGCCGGGGCGCTCGGTGCGCAGGCGGACTCGTCGGCGATCTTCGAGACGCTGTTCACCGCGGCGCTGGCCGGCGCGCCGGACTGTGCCGGCCTGATGGCGTTCAACTACCTCTCCGGCGAGCCGATCACCGAGTTCGAGGAGGGCCGGCCGCTCTTCGTGCGTTCCCCGGACAGTCGTCTCGACCTGGCCACGTTCATGCGGACGCACCTGTTCGCCGCGCTGGCCACCCTTCGGATCGGCATGGACGTGCTGCAGAAGGACGAGGGCGTACGGCTGGACCGGATGTTCGCCCACGGCGGGCTGTTCAAGACCCGGGGCGTCGCGCAGAAGTTCCTGGCCGCGGCGATCAACGCGCCGGTCTCGGTCGGAGACGTCGCCGCCGAGGGCGGGGCCTGGGGAATCGCCGTGCTGGCCGCGTTCCTGCGCGACCGGGGTGCCGGGTCGGACCTGACCGGCTACCTGGCCGACCGGGTGTTCGCCGACGTCGCCCTGCACACGGAGGCGCCGGTCGAAGCCGACGTCGCCGGGTTCGAGGCGTTCATCCGGCGGTACGTCGCCGCGCTACCGGTGGAGGCAGCCGCCGTCCGCCATCTCTGACCCACGTTCGAACCGCACATGCCATTCTCGCCGGGCCGGCGATCGCGGCTATCGGTCCCCGTCTATCAGTTGTTGCCGAGTTCGAGCGCCGAGTCCTAGCATCGGCGCAAAGCCACATTGACGTCCGTGAAAGCCTTCGCATCCACCGTCGAAGCGCTTCGACAACGCTCTGTGGTGCCCTTCACGAGATTGGACCGACATGCGCAGACGCACTCTCGCGCTCTCGCTGGCCGCCACGGCGGCCGTCACCGCCGGAGCGGGCGTCCTCACCGCACTCCCGGCATCGGCCGCCGTCGGCTGCCGCGTCGCCTACCAGGTCACAAACCAGTGGCCGGGCGGCTTCGGGGCCAACGTCACGATCACGAACCTGGGCGATCCGCTCAGCTCGTGGACGCTGACGTGGTCGTACCCGGCCGGCCAGACGGTGACCCAGGCGTGGAACACCGCACTGTCCCAGAGCGGCTCGCAGATCACCGCGCGTAACGCCGGCTACAACGGCTCGGTGGCCACCAACGGGACGGTGTCGTTCGGCTTCAACGGCTCCTGGACCGGCAGCAACCCGGCGCCCACCGCCTTCGCGCTGAACGGGACCGCCTGCACCGGCGCCGTGGCACCGACCACCCGGCCGACGACGCCACCGACCACGGCGCCCACCACGCCGCCGACCACGCCGCCCGCCACGCCGCCCGGCACCGGCGTTCCGTCCGACGCCGTCTGGGTCGACTCGGCGCAGTGGGCCACGTGGACCAACAACGGCTACACCCTCTACAACAACATCTGGGGCTCCGGCGCCGGGTCGCAGACGATCTGGGCCCGCTCCGGCACGAACTGGGGCGTGATCGCCAACCATCCCCGTACCAGCGGCGTCAAGTCGTATCCCAACACCGGCCGGACCCTCAACCGCACGCTCAGCTCGCTCGGTTCGGTGACCAGCTCGTTCAACGTCTCGGTGCCGGCCGACGGCGATTACGCGACCGCGTACGACATCTGGGCCAACAACCACGCGTACGAGGTCATGCTCTGGATGAACCAGCACGGCGCGGTGGGCCCGATCGCCGAGTCGTACGACGCCAACGGCGCGGTGCCGACCGTCCGCAACCTCTCGGTCGGCGGCCACACCTGGAACGTCTACCGTGGCTCGAACGGGTCCAACGCGGTCTTCTCGTTCATCCGGACCAACACCGGTTCCGGCACCGTCGACATCCTGGCCATCCTGAACTGGCTGCGGACGAACGGCTGGTGGGGTGACGTGACCGTCGGTGCGCTGCAGTTCGGCTTCGAGGTGACCGGCACCGCGGGCCAGGCCGCCTTCACCACCAACAGCTTCAGCCTGAACTACAGCTGACGCGGTCCGGGGGCCACGGTGCCGGCGGCGCCGTGGCCCGCCGCCCGGATCGCGGCGGTGAGCGCCGCCGGGTCGTCCGCTCCGACGTGCACCTCCGTCACCTCGGCGCCGCCTACCAGAATCGGCTCGGCCAGCACCAGCGCGATGGTGGTCTCACCGTGCACCACGTACCCGAGCCGCCCGTCCTCGGCGGTGACCGCCGTGCCGAAGCCCGGCTTCCGCCAGGTGCGCACGGTCCGCTCGCGAACCTCGGCGATCTGCCCCCAGCGCAGCCGCAGGTCGCGCTGTGACCCGTGCCGGAGCCGGACCCCGTCGGCGGAGAACAGGTACGGCCGCACCACGTACGAGGCCCACAGCCCGACCGCGAACGTGACCCCCCACACGCCGAGGATGAGCAGGGCCAGCTGGACCGGCCGCCAGGGAACGATCAGGTGCAGC
>DASSAL010000299.1:0-20340 GCA_035685405.1 Actinoplanes sp.
AACGACGGCGCCGCCGCGGTGGTCGTCATGAGCGACACCAAGGCCCGCGAACTCGGGATCACGCCGCTCGCCCGGATCGTCTCCACCGGCGTCACCGCGCTCTCGCCCGAGATCATGGGCCTGGGTCCGGTCGAGGCGTCCGAGCAGGCGCTGCGGCGGGCCGGTATGACCATCGATGACGTCGACCTAGTGGAGATCAACGAGGCGTTCGCCGCGCAGGTCATCCCGTCGTACCGCGATCTGGGCATCCCGATCGGGAAGCTGAACGTCAACGGCGGCGCGATCGCGGTCGGCCACCCGTTCGGCATGACCGGGGCACGCATCACCGGCACGCTGCTCAACTCGCTGGACTGGCACGACAAGACGATCGGGCTGGAGACCATGTGCGTCGGCGGCGGTCAGGGCATGGCGATGGTGCTGGAGCGGCTGTCGTAACGCCGACCTAGAGGGTGTGCCGGACCGCTTCGACGTCGGCGGCGGCCTGCTGCAGCGCCGGCTCGCCGGCGGCGGCGAGCAGGTCGTCGGCCATCACCCGCACCTGGTCGGGCAGGACCAGATCGCCGTCCCGCGGCACCGGGCGCGGGTCCCGCCCTTCCGCGTCGGCGACCCGGTCGGCGAGCCGCTGGATCAGCGCGTGGACCGCGTCGGCGCGCCCGTTTGCGGCCCAGCGGCCCTGATCCCAGTGGCCGATCTGGTTGAGCAGGCGATCGACGGATGTCCGGAACTCCACGGCGGCAATCTACCCGGCGTACGGGACAGCGCCCGGACCGTGGGGAGACGGGCCGGGCGCTGCGTGGCGGTTGGCGAATCGCCAGCCGTCAGTCGTCACCCTGGAAGTAGCTCAGCAGGCGGAGCACCTCCAGGTAGAGCCAGATCAGGCTGACCAGGATGCCGAACGCGGCGATCCAGGAGTAGCGCTGCGGCAGACCCATCCGCACGCCCTCCTCGACCTCGTTGAAGCTCAGGATGAAGCTCAGCGAGGCGACCACGATGCAGATCAGGCTGAAGCCGATGGCCAGGGCACCGCCATCGCGCAGGCCCGTGTTGATGCCGAACAGGGCCAGCACGAAGTTGATCAGCATGACCGCGAACAGGCCGGCCATCACCGCGATCAGGCCGCGGGCGAACTTCGGCGTGGCCCGGATGACGCGGGCCCGATAGAGCACCGCCATCAGGAAGAAGACGCCGAAGGTGGCGACCACCGCCTGCAGCACGATGCCTTCGTAGAACGACTCGAAGAACTTGCTGACCAGGCCGACGAACGCACCCTCGACGACCGCGTACGCGATCACCAGGGCCGGGTTGGCCATCCGCGAGAACGAAATGATCAGACCCAGCACCAGACCGACGATCGCGGCACCGATCCAGGCCGGGCCGAGCAGCGCGTCCGGAACCAGGATCCACGCGGCCACCGCGGACAGGCCGGTGATGCCGAGCAGCGTGACCGTCTTGACGACGACGTCGTCGATGGTCATCGGCTGCACGGCGGGCGGCGCCGCGGGATATCCACTCTCAGCCGACGGGTACGGCTGACCGTAACCCGGCTGACCGGCGGCCGGTCCGTACGGCCCGGCCGGGTAAGTCCCGGCGGCCCGCTCCCGCTCGGCCGCCTGGCCGAGGCGCGAGAGCACCGGGTTTGTTGTCTTCACTGTGTCCAGCCTCCCTTGAGGTTGCGGCACATAAGGCAGTGTGCCACTCAAGAGTAGGCGCTCGGCTCCCGCGCCGGGTACCGGTGAAGCTGTGAGCAGACTGAGAGCACGGGGACGGGCGGGGTCAGCCCATTGAGCAGTGCCTGACCTGGAGAGTGAACAACGCGCGGCGACAAGCTGCCCGGCATACCTCGTTCATCCGCGGCGGAGAACCTCGGCGGCGCCGGCCATGGCACGGAGTTTGCCCGTCGCTGACTCCCACGGAAGGTATTTCATGCCACAGTCCGTGGCGAGCACGACCCTTTCCGGTGCGACGTAGGGCAGGGCGCGACGGACGCGCTCGACGACCGAGTCGACGGACTCCACCGCCGGATCGGACAGGTCGATCACGCCCACCATGATGGTCTTGCCGGTGAGGTGTTTCAGCACCGACGTGTCGAGCCGAGACTGTGCGGTTTCGATCGAGATCTGGTCGCAGCTGCAGTCGGCCAGCTCGGGCAGGAAGGAGTAGCCCGACGGTCGGTCGTGCACGAACACGGCGTAGCCGAAGCACAGGTGCACCGCCGTGGTCCCGGGCGCGCCGTCCAGGGCGCGGTTGAGGACCTTCACCCCGTACGCCTTCGCCGCCTCCGGCTGCGCCTGCAGGTAGGGCTCGTCCAGCTGCACGATGTCCGCGCCGGCCGCGAACAGGTCCCTGATCTCGGCGTTGACGGCCTCGGCATAAGCCTCCGCGAGGGCTTCCGGGCTCTTGTAGTACTCGTCCTGCGCCTGCTGCGACATGGTGAACGGGCCCGGCACCGTGACTTTGATCGCACGGTCGGTGTGCTCACGCAGGAAGCGGACGTCGTCCACCTGCACCGGCCGCGGCCGGGTCACCGGACCGACGACGCGCGGGACGTGATTCGGCAGGCCGCTGCGACCCAACACGGTGCCCGGACGGTCCAGGTCGAGACCGTCGAGGGCGGTAGCGAAGTGGTTCGAGTAGCTTTCCCGCCGGATCTCACCGTCGGTCAGGATGTCCAGCCCGGCATCCTCCATCGCCCGGATCCCCAGCAGCGTCGCGTCGTCCTGCGCGCGGGCCAGGTGCTCCGGCGGGATGCGCCACAGTTCCGCCGCCCGTACCCGCGGGGGAAGCCGGCTGGCCAGCTTCGTACGGTCGATCAGCCACTCCGGCTGGGGGAAACTGCCCACCAGGGTGGTCGGGAACAACGGCAGTACCGGCACAGCAGCCCCCTACCGCCGGACCGCGGGAGGCCCGGCGCGGTGATCCCGTTGCGACCCATCGCGTCCCATCTCGGCGTGCAGCGGCGCAGGCGGATCGATTGCGTGCCCGGGGCGGGGCTCGAACCCGCACGCCTGTTGAGGGCAGCCGCTTTTAAGGCGGCCGTGTCTGCCGTTCCACCACCCGGGCCAGGGCGCGATCCCACGGTATCGGCTGGTGCCCGGCCGGTATTGAGCCGGACGGGTAGATTCCCCCACCTAGCGGACGCTCGCGCCCACCGGTACGTCGGGCGTGGCCGGCGGCGTCACGTGCGTGAACTCTTCGCGGGGCTGGTGCAGCTGGCCCAGCGAGATGGTCTCGCGCTTGAACAGCAGCGCCAGCGTCCAGTCGGCAACCACGCGGGCCTTTCGGTTCAGCGACGGGATCCGGCTGACGTGGTACGTGCGGTGCATGAACCACGCCGGCACGCCCTTCAGCTTGATCCCGTACACCTGCGCCACGCCCTTGTGCAGGCCCAGGCTGGCGACGCTGCCGGCGTGCTTGTGCCGGTACGGCTTCGGCGCCCCGCCGAGGATCACCTGGCGGATGTTGTCGGCGAGCACCTTCGCCTGCCGGACCGCGTGCTGGGCACTGGGCGAGCAGTACTCGCCCGGGTTGGTCAGGTCGGGCACCTGGGCGCAGTCGCCGGCCGTCCAGGCGCCGTCCAGCACCCGGTCGCCGTCCACCACCTGCAGGGTGGGCAGCGCGGTGACGTGCCCCCGCGGGCCGCGCGGCAGGTCGGTGTGGTCGAGCATCGGCGACGGCTTCACGCCGGCCGTCCAGACCAGCGTCTCGGCCTTGAACCGGGCACCGTCGGAGAGCTCCACCCAGCCGTCCACGCAGGACTCCAGGCGGGTACCGAGCCGCAGGTCGATGCCGCGGGCGGCGAGCTGGCGGGCGGCGTACGCCCCCATGTCCGGACCGACCTCCGGCAGGATCCGCTGGGTGGCCTCGACCAGCACGAACCGGACCTCCTGCTGGTCCAGCTCGGGGTAGTTGCGCAGGGCGTCGCGGACCACGTCCTCCATCTCGGCCAGCGCCTCGATGCCGGCATACCCGCCACCGACGAACACGAAGGTCAGCGAGGCCTCGCGGACCTCCGGGTCGGGCGTGACGGCCGCGACGTCCAGCCGCTCCAGGATGTGGTTGCGCAGGTAGATGGCCTCGCCGATGGTCTTGAAGCCGATGCCGTTCTCGCGCAGGCCAGGCACCGGAAGCGTGCGCGACACCGAGCCGGGCGCGACGACGATGTGGTCGTAGGCCATCTCGGTAGGCGGCCCGTCGATCGGCTGAATCGTCACCGTCTTGCGGGCGTGCTCGATCCGGATCACCTCGCCGGCCACCACCCGGCACCGCTTCAGCTCGCGGCGCAACGGCACCACCGCGTGTCGCGGCGAGATGTTGCCGGCCGCCGCCTCCGGCAGGAACGGCTGGTATGTCATGTGCGGCTGCGGATCGATGACCACCACTTCGGCCCGCCGGGAGGTGAGCTTCTTCGACAGCCGAAGGGCCACATAGAGCCCCACGTGCCCGGCACCGACCACGATCACACGCTGCGGATTCACGCTTCCATTGTCCTCGCCGGACGGCGCGATCACCCGCGTATGTAACTAGCGTCTCAGCAGTCTCGCGAGCAACAGCGTGGCGGCCACCGCCGCGGCCAGCCCGACCAGGGTGGCGATCACGAACGCGCCGCCGGCCAGCTCCCCGGCGAGGCCCAGGGCGATCACCGTGAGCACGGCGGAGATCAGCACAACCGCCCCGGCCTGGGTCAGCCAGCCGGTGACCACGTCCAGGTTGACCACCGCGTCGTACGGCACCTGTGCGGCCAGCGCGACCAGCGTGTGCGCCAGGTAGAGCAGCGTGGCGATGGACAGCACCCGCCACAGCGCGACCCGGGCGTCGTTCCAGGTGGTGTCGGCCACCCAGCCGGCCACCACCACCAGCACCACGGCGGTGGCGCCGCGGCCGCGGGGCGCGATCGCCGGATAGAGGGCGAGCAGCAGCAGCGGCACACCGTACCGGCCGGCGACCAGTTCGACGGGCCAGGCCACGCTCATCGCCAGCACCAGGAACAGCGCGATGCCGATCCGGATCAGCAGCGGTACGAGGGTGGCCCGGCGCATCACCGTACGGGCCCGGTCCAGTCGTGCGGTGACGGCGTCCAGCACGGTCAGCGCCCCCTCGGTGCGGACGCCATCCGGGCCACGTCCCGCAGCACCTGGTCCAGGCTGCCGGCCCCGGCCCAGGCCACCACCGGCACGCCGTGCTCGCGCAGCCGGCCCAGCACATTGTCCCGTTCGATCCGCCACAGCCGGGTGGCCAGCGGCGTCCACGGGCTGCGCCGGGGCGGCTGCAGGCCGGCCGGCAGGGTGTCCACCGCGACCACGAACCGGCCGGACTGGGTGAGCCGGGCCAGCATGTCCGCCGACCGCGGGTCGACCAGCGGGGTGAGCACCACCACCAGGGCGTCGGGCGAGACGTGGTGCGGGCCGAACGCGTGCTCGTACGGCGATTCGTCGGCCGAGTGCGCCCGGACGTCCAGCAGCCACTCCAGCACGGTCAGGTACTGCCGCCGCCCGGTGGCCGGGCGCAGCCGGCGGCCGGACGCACCGTACTCCAGCAGCGACACCCGGTCGCCCCGCTTGAGGTAGTGCTCGGCGATGGCCGCCGACGCCCGGACCGTGGTGTCCAGCACCGAGGCGCTGCCCGCCACGCCACCGGAGACCCCGGCCTCGCCGAGCACGTCGAGCAGCAGCAGCACCTCGGCGTCGCGGTCGGACAGGGTGGCGGCGACGTGCAGGTCCCGGGTCCGCAGGGAGACCCGCCAGTCGATCCGGCGCAGCCGGTCGCCGGGCGCGAACGGGCGTACCCCGGCCAGCTCGCCGCCCTCACCCGGCCGCCGCGACCGGTGGTTGCCGACCAGGCCGGCTGCGGCCGGCATCGCCTCCACCGCGGCGAACGGATCGGTCACCGGATAGACCCGCACACCACGGGCCGCCGTGACCACCGGACGGCAGGCGAGCAGGCCCTGGCAGGCGGCCACCCGCGCGGCCGCCGGGCCGACCTCGTGCCGGCCCCAGCGCAACGCCTCGCCGGGCAGGTCGATCTGAGCCCAGCCGTCCTCGGCGACGGTGATCGCGAACGGCCGGTCGGCGTTCTCCAGCCGGAGCCAGGGTGAGCTGCGGATGCGGACCACCACCAGGTCGTACGGGATCAGGTCGGGGTTCAGCACGGTCAGCCCGGCATGCGCCTGACCGCCCTCGACCACGTGTTCATCGTCGGCGTCGATCATCACCTCGGGCGCCGACCGGGGCATCCGGCGCAGCCCGAGCGCGGCGCCGACCGCGAACGGCGCGGCCAGCAGCACCAGGTCCACCCGGCCCAGCGCCACCCCGAGCACCAGCAGCAGGCCGGTGAGCAGCACGGTGCGCCCCAGCGCCCGGGTCGGCACCCAGGCCGGACCGGCCCAGCCCTCCCCCACCGGCTGATCGGCCGGCGGGATCGCGGCCCGCAACGGTGGCGTGTCAGTCATGCAGAGTTACCTTTGGCATGCCCTCCCGGCCCTCCGTTTCCGCTATGCATCACTTCGGTGCAGTCAGTCATGCCGGGCGTACGTGGGCATCGCGCCGCTGGCCGGTGCGGGCGTCTGGGTGAGCACCTCTTCCACCACGAACGACGGGTCCACCCGGCGCAGCCACATCTCCGGCCGCAGCGTGATCCGGTGCGCCAGGGCGGGCACCGCCACGTCCTTGACGTCCTCCGGCACCACGAAGTCCCGGCCGGCCATCGCCGCCCGGGCCCGGGCCAGCAGCAGCAGCGCCAGCGAGCCGCGCGGCGACGAGCCGACCAGGGCCGACGCGTGGTCCCGGGTGGCCGCGGTGAGCGCCACGATGTACCGGCCGATCGAGTCCTCCACCGCCACCGACTCCAGCGCGGCCTGCATCGCCTGCAGGGTCCGGGCGTCCACCACCGGCGCCAGCTGGGCGTCCTCCTGACGGCGGGCCATCCGCCGGCGCAGCACGTCCCACTCCTCCTCGGCGGTCGGATAGCCGAACGAGACGCGGATCAGGAACCGGTCGAGCTGGGCCTCGGGCAGCGGGTAGGTGCCCTCGTACTCGATCGGGTTGGCGGTGGCCAGCACGTGGAACGGCGGGTCCAGCCGGTAGGTGACACCCTCCACCGACACCTGCTTCTCCTGCATCGCCTCGAGCAGGGCGGCCTGGGTCTTCGGCGGGGTCCGGTTGATCTCGTCGGCCAGCAGCATGTTGGTGAACACCGGGCCGGCCCGGAACGCGAAGTCGCCCTTGCGCTGGTCGTACAGGAACGAGCCGGTGACGTCGGCGGGCAGCAGGTCGGGGGTGAACTGCAGGCGCCGGAAGTCCAGCCCGAGCGCCTGTGCGAAGGACCGGGCGGTGAGCGTCTTGCCGAGGCCGGGCAGGTCCTCCAGCAGCACGTGGCCGCCGGCCAGGATGCCGGCCAGCACCAGCTCCAGCGCGTCGCGCTTGCCGACCACCACGGTGCCGACCGAGTCCAGCACGGCACCGGCCAATCTGCCCACCTCGTACGGCGGAAGTGCCTCGGTCACCGGCACACCTTTCTCACAGTCGTTCCAACGCGGTCACGTAGGTATCCAGCTCGCGGGGCTTGGGCGGGCGGCGCTGGTGCAGCACCGCCCAGAGCAGCTCGCCGATCAGGTCACGGGCCCGGCGCGGGTCCGAGGCGCGGGTGATGCCGTGCCGCAGCCGGAGCCGCTCGTCGGTGAGCTCGGCCAGCACCGGCAGCACGATACGCGAGAAGCGCTCGGCGTCCGACTGCGCCCAGTCCAGCCGGTGCTCCCACCGGCGCACCGCGGCCCGCAGCGAGTCCGTGCCGGTCCAGCGGTAGTCGCCGCTCTCCTCGACCGCCCGGCGGGCGCTCACCCGCACCGCCGGGGGTGGCGCCACCTCGGCGACCGCCAGCATGAGCAGCCGCAACGCCACGAACGCCGCCACGATGACCAGGATCGACACCCGGATGCCGGCGATCCGCAACACGGCCACGGTCACCATGGTCGCCACCGCGACGAGCAGCATGTTCCGGATCAGCCAGCCGGCCCGCGAGCGCGGCCTCTCCTCCTCCTCCTCCGGCGGCTCGGCGGCAACGGGCTCCTCGGCGAAGCTGAACAGCTCATCCAGCCCGCCGGCCTCGGCGTCGCGCCGGCTCATGACGGAACCCCAGCTCCTAGATCCGCGCGCAGCCGCTGCAGCGCGGACCGGGCCCGCCGGCGCATCTGGTCGTCCACCGTGTGGGTGGCGTACCGGGCCTGCCGGTACACCTCGAGCAGCGCGGCCAGCACACCGGCGTCCACCTGTTGCTCGCGCAGCAGCCGGCCGACCATGTCGGTGGGGCTGTCGCCGGGGTGCCGCGGGGTGCCGGCCGCCGCGGCCGCCTGTTCCAGCCGCACCCAGCAGGCGATCACCGCCCGGCGCGGGTCGCGGTCGGTGTCCGACAGTTCCTCCAGGCCGGCGTCCAGGGCGGCGACCAGGTCCTCGGCGGTCCGGGGCTCCTCGCGGACACCGACCTGCGGCCTTGCCCGCCGGTTCCGCCGGCGGGCCTGATCCCGCACGATCGCCCAAACCACCAGCGCGACCAGCACCGCGGCGGCCACGCCCAGCACCACCAGCGCCGCGGTGCCGACCCAGTCGGGCAGTCCGGTGGCCGGCTCGGCCGCGGCCGGTGGCGCCTGCCCGGCCGCGGTGGCCTCCGGTGCGGGCGGCAGCAGCGGCGCCTCCTGGGTGGGCGCCGCCTCCGGGCTGATCCGCTCGAGCTGGGGCTCCGACCGGGTGGCCGCCAGCGCGGCGAGAAAGAGCAGCCCGAGGACGGCGGCCGGCGGCCACCAGCGACGCAGCGCGACCAGGTCCACTGCGGGGGCGTCCTCGGTCGAAGCGGGTTGACTGGCACGAATCATGCCAGGCCCGCCGACTCCTTGGCACGGGCCAGAATGCCGTCGAGCATGGCGGGGGTGAGCCGGCCGGTGAAGGTGTTCTGCTGCGAGACGTGATAGCACCCCAGCAGATCCGGTACGCCGGGCAAGCTGACCTGGGCGCCGTGGCCGAACGCGGGACGTGGGACCGGCGGGCGCAGGGCGTACACCGCGGTCATCGCCGGCCACCACGCCGCCCAGGCGAAGGCACCCAGCGCGATCACCACCCGCAGCGTCGGGCGGATCAGCGTCAGTTCCCGGTGCAGCCACGGAGCGCAGGTGTCGCGTTCCCCCGGCAGCGGTTTGTTGTCCGGCGGCGCGCAGCGGACCGCGGCGAAGATCCGGGTGTGCCGCAGGTACTGCCCGTCGTCGCGGGCGACGCTCAGCGCCTGGTTCGCCAGACCGGCCCGGTGCAGTGCGGCGAACAGCACGTCACCGGAGCGGTCACCGGTGAAGATCCGGCCGGTGCGGTTGCCGCCATGCGCGGCCGGCGCCAGGCCCAGAATGCCGATCGGGGCGTCCGGCGGGCCCCAGCCGGGCACCGGCCGCCCCCAATACTCCTGGTCGCGGAACGACGCCCGCCGGACGGCGGCCACCTGCTCACGCCACGCGACCAGGCGCGGGCAAGCGAAACAGTCGGCAACCGCGGCGTCGAGCGCCGGCAGGTCGGTTGCGGCGGCCGCGTGGGCGGCCACCTCGGCGGGGGTACGGGACGGCACGCGTCCCAGCTAAGCACCCGGCCCGGCGGCTCAGCGACCGGACGCCGTCGGCGCGACCGAAGCGGTCGGCCGGGCGGATTCCGCTGGCGCGGCGGGCAGCCGGAACGGTGCATTCTCGGCACAGTACGGGTACGCGTTCTCCTCGGCCGCCGGGCGGGAGTCGGAGAACTCCTGGGCCGGGTCGTAGCAGTACGGGCTGCCGAGCCGGATCGGCTGACCGTTCTGATCGAACAGCCGCGCGCCCTCGACCAGCCGCCCCTGCTGGTCATAGACGAACACGTCCTGGATGTGGCCGTACGGGTCGGTGTAGTTCACGTCCGAGTAGTACGAACTGCGCGTGCTGCTGTCGGCGTTGAGGAACCCGCTCAGCGCCACCAGCATCAGCACCGCGCTGCCCGCCCACAGGGCGTACCGCAGTCCGGGGGCCAGCCGCAGCGACCGCCGGCCCAGCCAGATCGATGCCCAGACCGACCCGCCCAGCAGCACCAGCGCGACCACCTCGCTGCCGCCGATCCGGGGCAGCAGGCCGATCGGCTGCCCGCTGGAGTCCAACGTCCAGGCGACCACCATGGCCAACAGGTAGCCGCGCAGCACCCACCACGCCGGCCGGAGCAGCACCAGGAACTCACTGGCCTTGGCGTACCCGAACAGCGGTCCGGCCTTGACGTCCGCCGCGTGTAACCGGCGCAGCGCCACGGCCCGCGCCTCGGCCAGCCGGTCGGTGGGCTCGGGCGGATCCGGGAAACCGCCCACGAAACCGGCGCTGGCGAGCAGCTCGGCGGCGTACACCGAGGGCGTGCCGAGCCGGTCGACCAGCGTGCCGACGTCGTCGGCGGCCACCTCGGCCAGGTGCTCGGGCAGGTCCTCGAGCAGTTCGTCGCGGGTGGACTCGGGCAGGCCGGCCAGCGCCGCCCGGACTGCCTCGACATATTCGGTGATCTCGCCGGTGCGCGTGCCGTTCACGCCGTCCCCCGCTCGCGAAGCAGATCGTCCATCGTGGCTGCGAATCCGTGCCAGACCTTGCCCGATCGCTCCAGTTCGGCACGGCCGGCCGCGTTCAGCGCGTAGTACTTGCGGTGCGGCCCTTCGTCGCTGGGCACCACGTAGGTGTTCAGGAACCCGGCGTTGAACAGTCGACGCAGGGTGCCGTAGACGGAGGCGTCACCGACATCCTCCAGCCCGGCCGCCCGCAGCCGGCGCAGGATGTCGTAGCCGTATCCGTCGTCCGCTTGCAGGGCGGCGAGCACCGCGAGATCCAGCACACCCTTGAGGAGCTGCGTGGTATCCACGCCGAGCACGGTACTGCGGATTGCGAAGTACCGTCAAGAACGAACTACATCCCGGCGATTCCGTACGCGATGCCGTCCAGGATGTCGTGCTCACTGGCCACCACCGCGTCCATGCCGGAGCGCTCCAGAATGATCCGCAGGATCAGCGCACCGGCGCCGATCACGTCCGCCCGGCCGGGGTGCATCACCGGCAGCTCCCGGCGCCGGTGCACGGACATGGCCAGCAGGTCGCCGGTCACCCGGCGGACGTCGTCCAGGGACACCCGGGCGTGGTGGATCCGGGCCGCGTCGTACCCCGGCAGGTCCAGCGCCAGCGCGGTCACCGTGGTCACCGAGCCGGCCAGCCCGACCAGGGTCCGCGCCGTCCGGCCGGACACCGCCGCCAGCGCGGCGTCCACCGCGTCGGTGATGTCCTTTTCAGCAGCCGCGATCTCAGCGGCGGTGGGCGGATCCGACCGCAGGTGCCGCTCGGTCATCCGGACGCAGCCGATGTCCATCGATATCGCCGCTTCGACGGAGCCGGATCCGGTGACAAACTCGGTGGAGCCGCCGCCGATGTCCACGACCAGGTACGGGCCTTCGGCGGTCAGGCCGTTCACCGCGCCGGTGAACGACAGCCGGGCCTCCTCCTCGCCGCTGATCACCTCGGGATCGACACCGAGCACCGAGCGCACCATGGCGCGGAAGTCGCCGGCGTTGGACGCGTCCCGGGACGCCGAGGTGGCCACCATCCGCACCCGCTCGATGCCCAGCTCGGCGATCTCCGCGGCGTAGCCGAGCAGGGCCAGCCGGGTGCGCTCGATCGCCTCCGGCGCCAGCCGCCCGGTGCGGTCCACGCCCGCGCCGAGCCGGACCAGTTCCAGCCGGCGGGCCACGTCGGTGAGCCGGCCGCCGGACACGTCCGCGATCAGCAGGCGGATCGAGTTGGTTCCGCAGTCGATCGCCGCGACCCTCATAACATCAGCAACATTCGCGTGTTCCCCAGCGTGTTCGGCTTGACCCGGTCCAGGTCCAGAAATTCGGCCACACCCTCGTCGTACGACCGGAGCAACTGCTCGTAGACGGCATGCGGCACCGGGGCGCCGTCGATCGGCTCGAACCCGAACGATCCGAAGAACGACGTCTCGAAGGTCAGGCAGAAGACCCGCTGCACGCCCAGCTCGCGAGCCACGCCGAGCAGCTCGGCGACGATCCGGTGGCCGATCTTCTGCCCGCGGTGGGCCGGATCGACCGCGACGGTCCGGATCTCGGCCAGGTCCTCCCACATCACGTGCAGGGCGCCGCAGCCGACCACCTCGCCGTCCGGCCGCACCGCGACCCAGAACTCCTGCACCGACTCGTACAGGGTGACCGTGGCCTTGCCGAGCAGCCGGCGGTCGTCGGTGTACGTGTCGACCAGCCGGCGAATCGCCCGCACGTCGGACGTCCGGGCGCGGCGGATCTCGACCTGCATGGGCAAACCCTATTCGGCGGTTCCGGGAACGCACGGGCCGCCGGACCACCACGGCTCGACCGCGTTGCGCACTTCGTCCCCGAACGGGTTGACTCCGGGACCCGCCGCCAGTGCGTGGGCGAGGTGCGCGTGCAGGCACTTCACCCGATCGGGCATCCCGCCGGCCGAGACGTGGCTGATCTCCGGGACGTCCTCGATGGCCCGCCGCCGGGCCAGGTAGTCCTGATGCGCCTTGGCGTACCGCTCGGCCAGCTCCGGGTCGGTGGACAGCCGCTGCTGCATGTCCCGCATCACGCCGGCCGACTCCAGCCGGCTGCACGCGGCGGTGGCGTGCGGGCAGGTCAGATAGAAGACGGTGGGAAACGGCGTGCCGTCCGCCAGGCGCGGCGCCGTCTCCACCACGTCCGGGTTGCCGCACGGGCAGCGGTGGGCGACCGCGCGGGTGCCACGCGGGCGGCGGCCGAGCTGGGCCGCGACGGCGTCCAGATCGGCCTCGGTGGGCGATTCCATTACTTGCCGGACTCCGAATCGGCTTTCGCGACGCTCGACCACAGTGTGTCGTACCAGCGGTCCGGCGCGGCGGCCGGTGGCGGTTGCCCGGCGTCGCGGGCCGCGCCCGCCGGGTCGTTGATGATCAGCAAGGGCACCTCACCCGGCAGCACGTAGAACAGCCGGTCCCGGGCCTGGATCCGGACGTACTCCGGGTCCTGCCACTTGGCGACCTCCCCGGCCTTGTCCGCGATCACCGCGCGCTGGGCCGTGTGGGCCGCCTCCATCTTGGCGATCTGCGACTCCTGGGCCAGATAGACCCGCAGCGGGTACGTGTACGCCAGCGCCAGCACCACCAGCACGATGACCAGCACGGCGGCCCGGCCGGTGAACGCCTTGGGCCGGGTGGCCACGGTGCGCTTGGTGGTGCCGGCCGCCACGGTGCGCTTCGCGGTGCCGGGCCGGTCGCGCCGCACCGAGGTGGTGGTGCGGGCCGGGCTGATCCGGGTGGTGGTGGTGTCGCGGATCCGCACCCGGGTGGTCGGTCGGGAGGTGCCCGTCGTACGCCGAGCCGCGGGCCCCTGCCCGCTCGGTGCACGCCGCTGCGTCATCCCCTGCCCTCCCTGGCCCTGGAGTGTGGCACCCGAGGAGAACCTATGCCCGGATTTCGGTATGCCACAACTCCATGATCCGACGATGGGCGATTACGCGGAGCGGTAACGCGGGAACGCGCCCGCACCGGCGTACCGGGCGGCGTCGCCCAGCTGCTCCTCGATGCGCAGCAGCTGGTTGTACTTGGCCACCCGGTCGGACCGGGCCGGCGCGCCGGTCTTGATCTGGCCGCTGCCCACCGCAACCGCCAGGTCGGCGATCGTGGTGTCCTCGGTCTCGCCGGAGCGGTGGCTCATCATGGTCCGGAAGCCGGCCCGGTGCGCCAGGTCGACGGCGTCCAGTGTCTCGGTCAGCGAGCCGATCTGGTTGACCTTGACCAGCACGGCGTTCGCCGCGCCCTCGGCGATGCCCCGGGCGATCCGGGTGGGGTTGGTGACGAACAGGTCGTCGCCGACGATCTGCAGCTTCGCGCCCAGCTCCGCGGTCATCGCCGACCAGCCGGCCCAGTCCTCCTCGGCCAGCGGGTCCTCGATCGAGACGATCGGGTACGTCTCGGCGAGCTTCGCGTAATAGGTGAGCATCTCGTCGGTGGACTTCGGTGCACCCTCGAAGACGTACGACCCGTCGGAGTAGAACTCGGTGGCCGCCACGTCCATGGCCAGCACGATGTCGCTGCCCAGGGTGAAGCCGGCCGCCTGCACGGCCTCGGCGATCAGGTCCAGCGCGGAAGCGTTGGACGGCAGGCTCGGCGCGAAACCACCCTCGTCGCCCAGTCCGGTGGACAGGCCCCTCTTCTTCAGCACCGACTTGAGCGCGTGGTAGACCTCGGCGCCGGTGCGCAGCGCCTCGCTGAAGGTGGCCGCACCGATCGGCGCGATCATGAACTCCTGCACGTCGACGTTGGAGTCGGCGTGCGCTCCACCATTCAGGATGTTCATCATGGGCACCGGCAGCAGGTGCGCGTTCGGGCCGCCGAGGTAGCGGTAGAGCGGCAGCTCGGCGAAGGCGGCGGCGGCCTTGGCCACGGCCAGCGAAACGCCCAGGATGGCGTTCGCGCCGAGCTCCGACTTGTCCGGCGTGCCGTCCAGGTCGAGCATCTTCTGGTCGATCAGGCGCTGCTCGTCTGCCTCATACCCGATCAGCTCCTCGGCGATCCGGTCCTCGACGTTGCTGACCGCCTTGTCCACACCCTTGCCCAGGTAGCGGCCCCTGTCGCCGTCACGCAGTTCGAGCGCCTCGAAGGCACCGGTGGACGCGCCGGACGGAACCGCGGCGCGGCCGATCGAGCCGTCGTCCAGGCCGACCTCGACCTCCACGGTCGGGTTGCCCCGCGAGTCGAGGATCTCCCGGGCGACGATCACTTCGATGGTGGCCATCTGTCCTGTCGCTCCTTGTGTGTGTGTGTTCGTGGGTATGCCGGCCAGCGTATCGAGCCCGGCTTTCGGACGAACCAGGGGCTGTGGAAACCTCAAGGCGCCCGGGCGGCTGCCGATCTCCGAGGACGCCATGACTGACACCACGCTTCCGCCCCCGGGCACGCTCGTCGAGATGACCGTTACCGGCGAGACGCCGCTGCGCGGCGTTCGCGTGGTGGCGGCCGCCGACGCCGTGGTCACCCTGTCCCTGGCCGCCGCCGACGTGCCGGCCGCGGGCGCCACCGTCGCACTGCGCTGGCCGGCCGGCGCCCGCGGCCGGTACGTGGTCGACGGTCTCGTGGTCACCGTCGACGAGCACCGCGCTGAGGTCCAGCTGTCCGATGCACCGGCGATCGAGCAGCAGCGCAGTTTCGTCCGGGGTGGTGGCGGCGAGCACGTGCTGCTGCACCGGCCCGGCCGGGAGGACGCGCTGGGTTGGATCCGGGACATCAGCGAGCAGGGTGTCCGCGCCCACTTCGCCGACGTGGACCTGGCCCCGGGTGACCGGTTCCAGCTGCGCATCCAGCTCGACCGGGACATCGTCGACGTGGCGGCGGTGGCCGCCAAGGTGGGTAAGCTGCGCCAGCAGGTGCCGCAGCGCGGGCCGATGTCGGTCGAGGTGGTGGCGGTGCTGTCCAGCGACGAGACACAGGCGCAGCTGATCCGCCGTTACGTTCTGCGCCAGCAGTTGCTGGCCCGCGCCCGGACGGGGTGAATCGCCGCGGATCAGGTTTGCGGCGACCGCCCTGATCCGCTTAGGTGTGCAGATGTTCGCCGCCCGTCACCGCATGGCCGCCGCGCTCACCGCGGTGCTGCTCGCCGGCGGGTGCGGCGACCTCGACCCGGCCGCCGCGCAGGGCATCGCCCGCAACGACGTGGTGTCCGAGCTGGCCACCCAGTTGTCCGGCTCGTCGACGCGGACCTTCACCGCGCACTATCAGCTGACCGGCGGGGCCCGGGCCGCGGTGAGTCAGGCGCAGCACCCGCCGCGGACCGCGTACGTCTATCCCGGCGGCCGCCTGCTCGTCAGTGGCGGAAAGGTCACCGTGTGCGGCACGCGCTGCACGGCGACCACGGCCCCGCGAGCCGGCGGGCCGCTGCCGGCCGCCTCGTACGCCGACGCCGAGCGGGCCGGGCTGGTCGCGCCGGCGACCGTGATCGCGCTGCTGAACACCGCCGCGCTGGACGCCACGGCCACCGTCACGCCGCGCGACACGACCATCGCCGGGCACCACGCCACCTGCGTCGGCCTGTCCGGCACCACCGGCGGGTTCAGCACCTGTGTGACCAATGACGGGGTGCTCGGCAGCTTCACCGGCACCCTGGACGGCCGAGCGGTCGACATGGCGATGACCGACTACACCGAGCGGGTGACCGCCGACGCGTTCGCCACGCCCGGTCCGCAGCCCACTCGACAGGCCGCCCCGGTCACTCGATGGCCTTGAGGCCGATCACGCCACCGATGATCAAGGTCAAGAAAACGATCTTAATCGCTGAGACGGACTCGGCGCCGGTGGCCATCGCGTAAACGACGGTGAGGACCGCACCGATGCCCACCCAGACCGCATAGGCGGTGCCGACCGGCAGGCTGCGCATCGCGTACGCCAGACCGGCCATGCTGGCGATGAGCGCGACGCTGAACACCACCGACGGCACCAGCCGGGTGAAGCCCTCGGTTTTGTCCAGGGCGATGGCCCACACCGACTCGAGCACGCCGGACAGGACGAGCACCAGCCACGCCATCAGGGTCTCCTAGACATCGAGCAGGGTGCGCAGGTGGCGCGGCGGCGGTGAGCCGTGTGCCAGCATCGCGTCGTGCCAGGCCTTTCCGGTGGCGCCGAACGGGCGGGCCGCGGCGATCGCCGCCACCTCGGTGTAGCCGACGAAGTAGGTGGACAGCTGGGTGGACGTCAGCAACGCGCGGCGCCACTTGCCGGCCGCCTCACCCTGCTCCTGGAAGCCGGTGCCGGTCATCATCGCCATGGCATCCGCCTCGCTCAGGTCGTCGCAGTGCACCAGCTGGTCGATCACCGCGTTCAGGCTCATCCGCAGCTGCATCTTGAGCTGCTGCAGGCGCACCGGCAGCCCGCCGAACCCGAGCCGGGCCATCACCTCCTCGGCATACACCGCCCAGCCCTCGACGAACGGGCCGGACCAGCCCAGCGCGCGCACCCGGGTCTCGGCCCGGAACCGCCGGGCGTGGGCGAGCTGCAGGAAGTGACCCGGCATCGCCTCGTGCACGGTGAGCTCGCGGATCATGTGGTTGTTGTATTCCCGGTAGAACGACTCCACCCGGTCGGCCGGCCACTCCGCGGGCGTGGGTGCGATGCAGTAGAAGGTGGGCACGTCGGCCGTCTCGAGCGGGCCGGGCGGATCGCAATATGCCACCGCCACCCCCCGGGCGAACTCCGGCATCTCTTCGATCACGCACGGGTCGTCGATCAGCGTGAGCAGGTCGTGCCCGCGAACGAAATCGGTGGCCTCGGCCATGGTGACCTTGGCCAGGTCGACGATCGAGGCGTCGTCCGGATGCTCGGCGGCCAGCGAGTCGAGCGCCCGGCGTACGGTCTCGTCGGTGGCCGGACCACCGACCAGCTCGGCGGCCGCCTCCCGCAGCTCCGCACCGGCCTGCTCGAGGTTGCGCTGCGCCCGGGCGAGCACCTCGGCGGCGGGCAGCTCGGTGTCGAGGGTGTGCCACAGCCGCGCCTCCCACAGCGGGCGGCCGAGCCGGGGATCGCGGCCGGGCGCGTCCAGGCGGTCGCGCAGCCAGCCGCCGAACTCCTCGAGCGCGTCCAGCGCGGCCGCCGCGGCCGGCTCGACCGCGGACCGCAGGGTGGGCGCCTCGGCGAGCCGGGCGGGCACCTCGGCGCGGATCAACGCCGCGGTGCCGGCGAACTGCCCGATCGCGGTCTCCACGTGCACCCGCGGCATGTCGCGCAGGACCGCCCGGGCGGTGGCCAGCGCGTCCGGCACCGCCGCCAGCCGGCCGCCGAGGCAGGTCAGCCGCTCGTCGAGCGGCGCGGACTGGCGGGCCAGCAGCCCGTGCAGCAGCGGGCCGGGATTGTGCTCCAGCGGGTTCCACTCGTGCCCGCGGACGTCGGTGAGCTCGAACAGGTCGCGCTCCACCATCGCCGACAGGATCGCGTGGTCCACCTGGTCCTGCGCGTCCAGCGCGTCTGCGTCGATGCCGGCCAGCGCGTCCGCCGCGTCGCGGAGCAGCGTCGCCCGCTCGGCGACCGCGCCCGGCGACAGGTCGGGCAGGCGGTCGTCATACCGATGGTCACCGGCCGCGGAAGCCAGCGCGGGGTTGCTCTCCAGCAACGCCTCGACGATGCGCTCGGCGGTGGGCACGAACTCGGACATGACCGAGAACCTACTCGGACGGTCCGACAGTTTCCGCTCGGCGGACCGCCTCGGCGTAGCGCAGGACCGCCCGGCGCAACGCCTCTTCGGCGTCGGCTCCGGTGGCCCGGGCCTCGGCCACCTTGCGCAGCAGCGCGTTGCCGAGGTCGGCGCCGCCGGGCAGCGGCACGTCCAGCCCGGCCCGCTGCACCCGTTGCAGGATCTTGGCGGCCAGCGAGAGCGCCGGCTGGCTGCGGGCGATGCCGTCCAGCACCGAGTCGCGGGCTTTCTCCGCCTTCTTGATCCGCTCCCAGTTGGCGATGATCGCCTCGACCGACTCGACGTTCTCCCCGGCGAACACGTGCGGGTTGCGCCGCACCATCTTGTCGACCAGGCCGCCGGCCACGTCGTCGACCGACCAGCGCTGGTCACCGGGCAGGTCCTCGGCCAGCCGGGCGTGCAACACCACCTGC
Organism: Actinoplanes sp.; assembly: GCA_035685405.1. Lineage (GTDB taxonomy): Bacteria > Actinomycetota > Actinomycetes > Mycobacteriales > Micromonosporaceae > Actinoplanes. The sequence continues at coordinate 18,668 of DASSAL010000299.1, forward strand.
AGCAGCACGTCGCCGAGTTCCTCGCGCAACGCGGCCAGGTCACCGTCGGCGATCGCGTCGTACGCCTCGTACGCCTCCTCCAGCAGGTCCGGCGCCAGGCTCCGGTGGGTCTGCTGCTGTTTCCACGGGTCACCGCCGGGCGACACCAGGCGATCCATCACCGCGGCCGCGTCCAGCAGGCGGGCACCGGGCGGATCCCAGGAGCCGTACATCAGTTCCAGCTCGGCCAGGGCGGGCTCGCGGGCCAGCCGGAGACCGAGCTGGCGCGCGAACGTCTCGTCGCCGGTCGGCCCGGCCAGCCACACCACGGTCCGGTGCCGGGCCAGCGCGGCCACCACCACGTCCGGTTCCGGCTCGACGATCGACACGTCCGCGCCGGCGCTGCGCACCGCCTGCGCCTGCGCCGATTCGGCGGCCGAGAACACCGGATGCGCCCGGACCAGGTCCCAGGCCTGGGCGGTGAGCAGCCCGGCCGGCAGGCGGGGCGTGGTCACCAGCAGTACGATCCGGCCGGTCACGCCGTCAAGCCGCGTCGCTTACCGGTGCGATGTTCGAGGTCGCCAGCGGTACGGAGATCAGCGAGAGGGTCTGGTTGTTCGGGCCCGGCTCGGCGTACACCGAGATCTCGGCCGACTCGTAGCGCGGGTTCACCCGCACGTCCAGCTGGTCCAGCTCCCGCTGCACGTCGTTGCGCACGGTCACCGCACGGCCGAGCACCTGCATCGCCTGCGGCGGCACCTGGGCCTTGAACGACTCGAACGTGGTGCCCGGCTGCAGCTCACCGGTGTCCTCGAAGACCTGGTAGACCGCCCGCAGGTCGGCGTCCGTGGTCTGCGCCGCCGCGGCCTTCTCCATCAGCTGGTCGAACAGCAGCCGGGTCTCGGTCCAGAGCCGGACGTACTCGGCGTCGCCCGGCAGCCCGATGCTCTGCCCGGCCCGGTCCAGCGGCAGGTCGGCCGGCAGCGTGACGTTCTGTGCCCGGGCGAGCCGGGTGGCCAGGTCGTGGCCGACCAGCGTGGCGACCACGTCCGGGCCGGTGAACGGCACCTCGACCGGCCCGGCCGCCGCGGCCGACGCGCCGGCCTGCTCGGCGCTCTGCCCGGCGGCGTCGCGGGCGGCGGTCAGCCTGGTCCGCGCGTCGTCGTAGATCCGTTCCACATCGGCCACGCCGAAGGCGGCGGACTGGCCGAAGTACACCGCCACGTCCGGCGCCGAACGGCAGCCGGCGAGACCGGCACCGGCCAGGATCGCGACGACGGCCACGGATGCGAGTCGGCGTACACGCTGCATGGCCAAGACTCTCTCACGTGCGTCCGCCGCCACGGCGCCGACCCCCGCAATGAACCATTCTCACCCTGGCATCGAGCCCGATGGTGCCCGGCCCGTCGGCCAGCGGCGGGCCGTGCCGGCCTCGCCACGTTGAGAAAGGTTCCAACGCCATCGGTGGTAACCGGACACCGCGGCGGTCAGCAGGTCACCGGGCCGGGCGCGGCGGGCCAGCAGCCGGGTGACCGGGCTGCGGCGCAGCACCAGACCGGGGAAGCTGCCGTGCACCCGGCCGGCCCCGGGCAGCGGGCCGTCGAGGTTGTCCACGCCGTTGTCCGGCCGGTCGGCGCGCTGGCCGGCCACACCCAGGTGCCGGATCGCCAGGACGGCGTCGGCGAGACCCGGCA
>DASSAL010000300.1:0-3817 GCA_035685405.1 Actinoplanes sp.
CGCGGTCCGGGCCACCACCGCCGGCGGGCGGCGCAGCACGGCGGTCAGCAGCCGGTTGCGCGACTCCATCCGGCGCCGGGCCCGCTGGTCGCGGCCGGCCGGCAGCGGCAGGTGCCGCACGGTCAGCTCGGGCGTGTACGCCAGGTGCCGGCCGGCCGCGGCCAGGTCCATCGCGAGCAGCGCCTCCTCGCCGTACACCCGCAGCTGCGCCCGGAATCCGCCGGCCGCCAGGAAGTCGTCCCGCCGCACCACCACCGCGCAGGCCAGGAAACCCAGCACGGCCGGGCCGGGCGCGCCCTGCGGCACCCCGAGCGGCGCCGCCGCCTGAGCCGCCGAGGTGTGGTCCAGGCGGCCCTCCCGGCCGACCAGCACCCGGGCGGTGAGCAGCGCGGTCCGCGGGTGCGCGTCCAGCAGTCCGGCGGCCCGGGCCAGCGACCCCGGCTCCCAGTACGAGTCGTCGTCGGCGAACGCCACGTACGGTGTGGTGGCCCGCTCGACGCCCACGTTGCGCGCCGCCGCGGCCCGGTTCTCGCCGAGCCGCACCACCTCGATCCGAGGAAACCGGGCGGCGATCAGATCCGGCCCGCCGTCGTCCGAGCCGTTGTCCACCAGCACTGTCGGAGCGGCGTGCCGGGGCAGCGTCTCCATTAGCCTGTCGCGGCGGTTGCGGGTGGCGACCACGACGGTGACCTGGTCGGTTTCGGTCAGCGGGCGGGCCGGGGTAACAGTCACCGGGCGCGATTACCCCGGAATGCCGGTTCTCTACCGCAACCGATCCTTAAGTTCCTTGGTCCGGGCCGGCGTTCTGCAGGACGATGTGGTCGAAGCCCGCGTCGGTGTACTTCTGGACCGCTTGGACGTACGTCTCCGCGTCCGGCCCGACGGCGAACTGCTGCCTGATGTCGTCGGCGGTGACCGTGTGTGACGCAGCCGGCCTGCTCGGCGCGGATCGCCTGCCGGATGAGGTCCTTGGGGCCGAATCCCTCGGCCGCGAGCTTGTATCCGATGCGCATAGCGGGAAGCTTCCCGGGCCGGCTGCGGACGAACTCGCCGTGCCACGGGACCACGAACCCCGCGATCGCCGCCGGTGTGTCGAGGGCCGGAACGGCGGCCGCGGGGTTTGCAGTCGTCGTTCCGGCCCTCGACTCAGCGGTGCATCAGGCGATCGCCGCGGAGCGAAGCGGAGCCGGCCGGCTCAGCTCTGTGCTGCCTGCCTGGTCTGGTCCTTCGCGTCCTGCGCGGACGACTGGGCCTGCTGCTTGGTCGTCTCCACCGCGTCCTGCGCCGTTTCCTTGACCTGCTGGGCAGCCTGCTGAACGGTGCCCTGCACGTCGTCCTTGACGTCGGTGGCCAGGTCCCTGACCTGGTCGGTCAGGTCGCTGCCGCGCTCCTTGAGCTGCTGCCCGGCGCGCTTCTCGGCCTCGGAGACCGGGATCAGCGTGGCGGCCAGCATGCCCACCCCGAACGCGATGATGCCGGCCGCGATCGGGTTGCCCTGCGCCTGCCGGGTGACCGCCTGCGGGGTGCTGCGCACCGCGTCGGCCACGTCACCGGCCTTGTCCTGCAGCGTGCCGGCCGCCGAGGACGCCTTGTCCTGCACCGTGCCGGCTGCCGAGGACGCCTTGTCCTGCACCGTGTTCAGCGCCGACGACGCCTTGTCCTGCACCGTGCCCGCGGTGTCCGACCCCGCGTGCCGGGCCTGCTCCGAGGTACCCATGACCTTCTCCTTAACCGCGGTCCACCGACGCTGCGCGACCTTCTTGGGGCTGGTCTTCTCCGCCAGCAGGTCCACGTCCCGGGTCAGCGACGCCCGCGTGTTCTCGATGTCCTGCCTCAGCCGGTCGGGTTCTTCAGCCACTGCGCATCCTCCTTCAACGTCTCGGCGGTGCGCCGCGGCACCGGATCAACCGTCTTGAGCTTCTTGCGGCCGGAGACGAACAACACCGCCCCGACGATGGCCCACAACAGCCCGACGATCAGCGCCGCCCAGCCGGTGTCCATCACGTTCTCCAGGCCCCACACCAGCGCCAGGCTCAACAACAGCACCGCCAGATATCCGGCGAACGCCGCACCGCCCAGCATGCCGCCGGCCTTGCCGGCCTTGGCCGCCTCCTCCTTCAGCTCGGCCTTGGCCAGCTCCACCTCCTGCCGGAACAGCTGCGACAGGTCGTTGCTGATGTTGCCGATCAGCTCACCGATCGAGACGTTCTCCACGTCCTCGGACCGGTGCTCACCGGTCGGATACGGCGCCGTCATGGCCGCCGCTCCCCCGGATATGTCTCATCCACCACCACCGGTGTGCCGGTGCCGGTCGACGCGTACTCCGTGGTCGTCCCGTACCCGGGCGCCGGCTCCACCGCCGGATCCACGTAGCCGGTTCCGGTGCTGTAGGTCTCGGTCGTCGTGGTGGGCGGGGCGGACACGAACGCGTCGCTGCGCGGCTTCACCGAGCCACCGCTGTCGATGTCGTCGGCCTTGGCCACACCCTTGCCCAGGCGGCCGACCACGAACCCGGCGGCCAGCGCCGTGGCCAGGAACGCGCCGGGCCGCCGGCGGGCGAACTCCTGCACCTCCCGCAACACGCCGTCCGGGCCGTTGCGGTCCAGGTAGTCGGCGAACTGCCGGCCACCGTCGGCGATCCGGGACACCACGGTCGCGGCCGGCGAGTCACTGCGGTCACCGCGCATCTCGTCCAGCTGATCCGCGGTCTGCCGGATCGTGCCGACCAGCCGGTCGTTCTGCGTCCGGGCCTGCTCTCCGGCCTTGGTGCGCAACTCCGAAGCCACGCTGCGCACCTGCTGCTTGGCCTCGCCGGCCACCCGCTGCGCCTGCTCCTTGGCGGTGTCCTTCACCTCACCGGCGGCCTGCCCGGCCGCCTGCTTCGTCTGGCCGGCCACCTGCTTGGCCTTGGACTCGCCGCCGGAACCGCCGGTGCCGTAGGTCTCGGTGCCGTAGGTCTCGGTGCCGTACGTCTCGGTGGCATACGTCTCGGTGGTCGCCGGATAGGCCGGCGTGGCCGGGTACGCGGGATCCGCGACCGGGCCGGTCGGCACGTCGACGCCGCGGCTCGGGTCCGGTGCGCGGGCGCCCGATGACACGTCACTCATATCGTTCCTCCATCAGGTTCGTCGGTGTGCCTGATCGCCTCTGCACCTACCCGCCCCGGTTGAGCCCCTACCTGACTGTCATTAGAAAATGGTGCAAAATTCGCCCCGCATACAACCGCTCACCGTGGGTATCTCCGCCCTTTTTCTTGACCTGGAGCGCGCTCCGGGTTCTACCGTCGGGGCATGCAGACGGTGGAACTCGGCCGGACCGGCCGGCAGGTGAGCGCCCTGGCCCTGGGCGCGATGCAGATGGGCAACGAGACCGGTGAGCGAGAGTCGCTGGCGGTCCTGGACCGCTACCTCGACCTGGGCGGTTCGTTCATCGACACCGCGGACTGTTACGAGTGGTGGGCGTTCCGGGGCAGCCGGGGTGGCCAGAGCGAGGAGCTGCTCGGCCGGTGGATGCGCGACGGCGGCAAGCGGGACCGGATCTTCCTGGCCACCAAGGGCTCGGGCATGCCGCACTACTCCCCCGGGCTGTGGCAGGCCGACGGCACCGCCGACTGGGACCTGGCCCGCCGGACGTTCTCCGGCGCCGGCGCGGATAACCTGCGGGAGGCGCTGGACGGCAGCCTCCGGCGGCTGGGCACCGACCACGTCGACCTCTACTACGTCCACGTGGACGACCGCGCCACACCGCTGGAGGAGACGCTCGAGGCGCTGGACGGCTTCGTGCGGGCCGGCAAGGTGCGGTACCTCGGCTGGTCGAA
>DASSAL010000301.1:0-25275 GCA_035685405.1 Actinoplanes sp.
CTCGGGCCGGAGCGGATGCCCAGCCGGGCGAGGTCGTCCGCGGCGCGCAGTGCCTCGTCGTCGCTGACGGCGACCGCGGCGTCGCATCCGGCGTGCAGCACCGGCCACGCGGAACGCGAGACGGTGCCGCAGTTCAGACCGGCCATCACGGTCGCTGCGGTCGATACCGTGACGGGACGACCCGCGGTCAGGCTAGCCAGCACGCACGCCGCGGTGTCGGGTTCGACCGTGAGGACGCGCGGGTGCGCGACGGCTGGGCGCCGGTAGTGCCGCACGACCGCCTCGGCCAGGGAGCCGACGCCGGCCGGGACCGCCACCAGGTCCGGCGGTTGTCCGAGCTGGGCGTCGAGCTCCACCAGCAGCGTCCGGTAGCCCTCCACGATCCAGGCGGGGACCTGCTCGTACCCGGTCCAGGCGGTGTCCTGGACCAGCGCCCGATCAGGTCGCTCCGCGGCGAACCCGGCGGCCCGGCGGACCGCGGCGTCGTAGTCGCCGTCCACCCACACCACCGTCGCGCCTTCGCGGGCGATGAGCGCAGCGGTTTCCGCCGCCATCACCGCCGGCACGAACACGGTGGCCGCCACCCGGAAGTGGGCGGCCATCCGGGCGACCGCCCGCCCGTGGTTGCCGTCGGTCGCGGTCACCAGCCGGGCACCGGCACGCTGCGCAAGCACCCGACAGCAGGCCCAGGACGCGCCCAGGACCTTGAAGGCGGGCAGGCCCAGACGCGATGACTCGTCCTTCACCCACACCCGGCCGACGCCGAGTTCGGTGGCGAGGCCGGGAGCGGCGATCAGCGGCGTGGGCGCGTACCCCGGCAACGACCGGTGGAAGGCGTGCGCGTCGTCGCCCGGTGCGGCCGGACCGGTCCAGGTCCGGGCGGCCGGCGAGCAGTACCACGTGGTCATGCCGACCATCGTCGCCGGGCCTACGCAACGGGTCCAGCGCGGATACCTGCGGGGTATCGTGAAGCGAATCTGACGAGCGGGAGGCGGGATACGCCTGCTCGAACCGGCCGGCCGCGGGGTGCGGCTCACCGCCCAGGGCGACGTGCTCGTGGCGCACACCGAGGTGCTGCTGGCGGAGTTGGAACAAGCCGAAGCCGCCCCGGCCCGGTCCCGCGATGAAATCGCCGGGTGATCATCCGGCCGGTGTCGCCCGCCGATCTCGCAGAGGTCATCGCGCTGGCCGGGTCCGCACCGGTGGCGGACGGTGGATCCGGACACCGGTGTGGTGACCGCGGAGGGCGCCGCACCGACGGTGATCATGCGTCGGGCGCTGGCCCCGACCGGAAGCCGTGTAGTAGACAGCTCTCGTGGCAGAGGATGAGGTGCTGGGTGTGATCGAGACGCAGGTCGCGATGCTGGTGCGGCTGGGCGAGGCGACCCGCCGCTCCACCGGCCGCGAACCGCATCGCGCCCTCGACCGGTCGGCCTACGTGATCCTGCGGCATCTGCAGGCGGCCGGGCCGCAGAACATCAGCGCGCTGGCCGACCGGCTCAATCTGGACGGCTCCACGGTCACCCGCCAGGTGACCGCGCTGGAACGGGACGGCCTGGCGCAGCGCCGGGCGGATCCGCGCGACGGCCGGGGCACCGTGATCGAGCCGACCGAGCTCGGGCTCACCCAGGTGGACGCGGTGGCCGAAGCTCGGCGTGCGGTGTACGACCGGCTGCTGCACGACTGGAGTGCGGCGGACCGGCAGCAACTGGCCGAAGTGCTGCGGCACTTCAACGAGTCGGCCGAGGCCTACGTGCGGGCCTCCCGCTCCTGACCGGCCCGCTCCTGCTCCAGCCGGGGGTCGCCCTCGTCGGCGAAGTAGTCATCGGCCGTGGTCCCGTCCGTCCCGCCCGGAGTCTTCATCGCCCGCAGCACCAGCGTGACGATCACCGCCACCAGCAGGTTGACCAGCACCGCGATGAAACCGACGTAGATGGTCTTCGGCGTGTCGAAGCCGAACTTCTCCAGCGCGAACGCCGAGCCGCCGAAGTGCGCGCGCCCGGTCGCCGCGTTCGGGACGTTCCACAGCATCCACATCCCGATCGCCATGCCGGCCACCCAGCCGGCCACCAGGCCGCCGCGGTGCAGCCAGCGGGTGAACAGCCCGAGCGCCACCGCCGGCGCGGTCTGCAGGATGATCACGCCGCCGATCAGCTGCAGGTCGATGGAGAACTGCGGGTCGAGGAAGATGATGCAGGCCACCGCACCGACCTTGACCACCAGTGAGGTGATCTTGGCGACGTTCGCCTCCTGGGCGTGGGTGGCGTCCTTGCGCAGGTATTCCTTGTAGACGTTGCGGGTGAACAGGTTGGCCGCGGCGATCGACATGATGGCCGCCGGCACCAGCGCACCGATGCCGATGGCGGCGAACGCGATGCCCGCGAACCAGCCCGGGAACTGCTGGTCGAACAGCAGCGGCACGACGGTGTTGCTGTCCACCGTGCCCTCCCTGGCGCCGGGCAGCGGCTTGACCCCGGCCGCGATGGCGGCGTAGCCGAGCAGCGCAAGCAGGCCGAGCAGGAGGCTGTACGCCGGCAGCGCCGACATGTTCCGCTTGATCACGTTGCGGTTCTTGCTGGCCAGCACACCGGTGATGGAGTGCGGATAGAGGAACAGCGCCAGCGCCGAGCCCAGCGCCAGGGTGATGTACTGGATCTGGTTGTTGGGGCCGAGGATCAGGCCGTCGGCCGGCGCCGGTGACGCCTGGAACTTGGCGTCCGCGGCGTCGAAGATGCTGCCCCAGCCGCCCAGCTTGACGGGCAGGTAGATGACCGCGACCAGGATCACGATGTAGATCAACGTGTCTTTGACGAACGCGATCAGCGCCGGCGCGCGCAGCCCGGACTGATAGGTGTACGCGGCCAGGATGGCGAACGCCACGATGATCGGCGCGTGCCGGGCCAGCAGGCTCTCCCCGGTCATGCCCATGGTCTTGAGCACCGCTTCGATGCCGACCAGCTGCAGCGCGATGTACGGCATGGTGGCCACGATCCCGGTGATCGCCACCAGCAGCGCCAGCGTCGGCGAGTCGAACCGGCTGCGCACGAAATCGGCCGGGGTGACGAACCCGTGCCGGTGCGACACCGACCAGAGCCGGATCAGGATCAGGAAGAACAGCGGATAGATGACGATCGTGTACGGGACCGCGAAGAAGCCGGCCGCCCCGGCGCCGAACATCAGCGCGGGCACGGCGACGAACGTGTACGCCGTGTAGAGGTCGCCGCCGACCAGGAACCAGGTGATCCAGCCGCCGAAGCTGCGCCCGCCCAGTCCCCATTCGTCCAGGTGCAGCATGTCCTGCGGCGCACGCCACCGCGCTGCCACGAACCCCATGACGCTGACCAGCAGGAACAGCAGCGTGAAGACGACGATCTCGGTGATGTGGTCGGCCATCACGTCACCGCCGCTTCGTCATCCGGTAGACGACCGTGGTGGTCGCGACGCCGAGCAGGATGAACAGCAACTGGATCCAGTAGAAGGCGGGGAAGCCGCCCACCCGCGGTGCGTCGAAGTTGTAGAGCGGCGTCATCAGAGGCACCACGATCGGCACCAGCAGCAACCAGTTCCACGGGCTGCGGTCGCTGCGCTTCGGCTCCGGCGCGGCGGCATCCGTCTCCGGTTCGGCCATCAGCCGTACCTCCAGGGATGAGTGGCAGATCACCGTGAGGCTAACGACCGGATGCGGCGGGAACCGATCTCGCTGCGCCGAACGGACGGGGTGGTGCGCCAAGCGGCACACCACCCGGGTATCAACGCTGGTCAGCGGCCCGGCGTCCAAAGGCCGGCGTCGATGGTACGGGTGAGCGTGGCGTTCTCGTCATCGCCGTCCAGCGACCACATCATCGCCCCGCCCAGGCCCTTGAGCCGGATGTACGCCGTCTTCTGCAGGATCTGCACCGGGTCGTCGTAGGTCCAGAACGTGGTGCCGTCGTAGAGGTACGTGTGCCCGGCCCGGAAGTCGCGGATCACCCGGTAGCCTTCGGCGGGCAGCTGCTTGAGCCGCTTCCAGTCCTCGGTGCCGGCCGCGAACGTGCCGGGCGCCGGGCCGGTGGCCGCACCGAACAGCCCGCCGGTCACCCCGGTCCAGCCCTGCCCGTAGTACGGGATGCCGAGCACCAGCTCGGACCGCGGCGCGCCCCGGCTGATCCAGGCGTTGATCGTGGAGTCGACGGAGAAGTCCGGGTTGTCCGGTGCGCCGGCCGGCACGCGCAGCGCCGACTGCTGGTTCGCCCGCAGTTCCCAGGAGCCGTGGAAGTCGTAGCCCTGCACCGTACCGAAGTCGAGGTAGTCGAAGATCCGGTCCACCTCGAACCCGGCGTCGATCTTCGCCGGCGCGGCCGGCAGGAACGCGGTCAGCTCGTACTTGTGCCGATTCTCCCGGCCGAGCCGGTCCAGCGCGGCGCGGAAGTCGGCGAGCAGCGCGGTGAAGTTCGCCTTGTCCTCCGGCCGGATGATGTTGCCGGCGTTGCCCTCCGAGCCCGGCCATTCCCAGTCCAGGTCGATGCCGTCGAAGATGCCGGCCGCGGCCCCCGGCGCCTTGCCCGGCACGTTGCCGCGCAGCCACAGGTCGACGCAGGAATCGACCAGCTTGGCCCGGGCCGCCGGGGTGGCGACCGCGTCGGAGAAGTACTTGGACAGCGTCCAGCCGCCGAGCGAGATCAGCACCCGCAGTTTCGGGGTCCTCGCCTTCAGCTCGGCCAGCTGGTTGAGGTTGCCGGACAGCGGCTGACCGGCCACGTCGGCCACGCCGTCGACGCTGCTCTCCGCGCTGAACGGCACGTCGAAGTCGGCCCACGGGTCGGCCGAGGCGCACACGCCGGCCGCATTGACGTCGCTGAACGCGTAGTTGATGTGGGTGAGGCGGGCGGCGGCGCCGGAGGTCTGCAGGTTGTTGACCGGGAACGCACGGCCGTAGATGCCCCACTGGGTGAAGTACCCGACCTTGACGTACGGGGTGCGGCCGTGCGCCTGAGCCGGCGCGGCGGTGAGGGGCAGGGTGACCGCGACCGCGGCGGCCACGGCGAGCAGACGGCGGGTAACTATGCGCATGAGGCCTCCACGGCCAACAGTGAAGAATCTTTCCTGTTGAGAGAAGCTAAACCGCGATATCGACCCGGGTCAACCCTCCAACGCACCTCTACCGGAGGTGCGCGGTCTCGTTGACCGAACGCACCGCCACGCCGCCGTCCGGCCAGATGTCCAGCGTGGAGACTCCGGCCGCGTCCAGGAAGAGCCGGTGCAGCAGGCCGTCGGTGGCGGCCAGCGCGTCGCGCAGGATCAGCTTGATCGGCGAGACGTGCGAGACCATCACGACCACCGACGCCGGGTACGCCTTCAGCACGGTGCCGACGGCCGCCCGGGTCCGCTTCGCCACCGCCTCGAAGGACTCCCCGCCCGGCGGCGCCACCCGGGTCGAGTCCAGCCAGGCGTCGAGCTCGCCGGGCCAGCGGTGCTGCACCTCGGCGAAGGTCAGCCCCTCCCAGTCGCCGAAGTCGCACTCGATCAGGTCGGGCAGGACGGTGACGTCCGCCCCGCCCAGCTCCGCGGCGATGATCTCGGCGGTCCGCACGCAGCGGCCCAGCGGCGAGGTGACCACCGCGGCGACGTCCCGCGCGATCCCGGCCACCCGGCCGCCAGCCGCCATCGCCTGGGCCTCACCCTCGTCGGACAGCGGCACGTCACCCCGGCCGGAGTACCGGCCCTGCCTGGTCAGCTCGGTCTCGCCGTGCCGGACCAGGATCAGCCGGGTGGCGTCCGCCAGCGACGCCGGCGGCGCCCAGGTCGGCTTCGGCGTCAGCGGGATCGGCTCGGTCCACGGCACGTCCGCGACCGGTTTGCCGGCCGCCTCGTCCATCGCCCGGTTGGCCAGCGCGTCGGCGGCCCGGTTGCGCTCCCGCGGGATCCACTCGAAGGTGACCTCGGCGAACCGGGCGACCAGCTGGGCGGCCTCGGCGGCGAGCGGGCGCAGGCCCGGGTTCTTGATCTGCCAGCGGCCGGACATCTGCTCGATGACCAGTTTGGAGTCCATCCGGACCCGCACGTGGGTGGCGGCCAGCTCGGCGGCCGCCCGCAGGCCCTCGATCAGCCCGGTGTATTCGGCCACGTTGTTCGTCGTGGTGCCCAGCGACGCGTACCGCTCGAGCAGGACCTCCCCGGTCGCGTCCCGCACCACCGCGCCGTATCCGGCCGGTCCGGGGTTCCCCCGCGATCCTCCGTCCGCCTCGACGATCACCCGCAGCTCGCTCAAAGGCCGGACTCCGCGGTGCGCACCATGATCCGGCGGCACTCCTCGCAGCGGACCACCTCGTCGGCCGGGGCGTTCCGCACCCGGGCCAGGTCGGCGCCGTACAGCTCGATCCGGCAGCCGCCGCACCGGCCGGCCCGGACCAGGGCCGCACCCATCCCGGTCTCGGTGCGGATCTTGTCGTACAGGGTGACCAGGTCGGCGGGCAGATCCGCGGCCAGCGGCGCCCGCGCGGAGGTCTTGAACTCCTGCTCCTTGCCGATCTCCGCGTACGCCTGATCGCGCCGCTGCTCCGCCGCCGTCCGCCGCTGCGTCGCCTCGGACAGCCGGCCGGTCACCTCGTTAAGCGCCGACTCGGCCGTCTCGCGCTGCTCCATCAGGTCCAGCTCGGCGTCCTCCAGCTCGGTCTGCCGGCGGTTCAACGTGGCCAGCTCGTGCTGCAGGCCCTCGATCTCCCGCAGCGAACCGCCCGCGTCCAGCCGGGCCTGGTCCCGGTTCTTACGGGTGCGCACCTGGTCGATGTCCTTCTCGAACCGGGCGATGTCGCGGTCCAGGTCGTCCACCGCCACCTGCCGTCGGACCCGCTCGTCCTCGAGCGCGGAGATCTCCCGGGACACGGCCTCGATCTCGGCCAGTTCGGGCAGGGACCGGCGCCGGTGCGCGAGCTGCGCCAGGGCGGTGTCGACGGCCTGCAGGTCGAGCAGACGACGCTGGGCATCCGGTGCGGCCTTCACAAGCTTGGCTCCTTCGAAGTGGCGTGCACGGTCCAGGGATCGGTGTCCAGGTCGGAGACGACGACGTCCACGGGGAACTGCTCGCGCAACCACCCGGCGACCTCGTCCAGCCACGGGCGCTCGCTGGCCCAGTGTGCGACGTCGACCAACGCCGGGCCGCCGTCGGCGAGGTGTTCGCCGGCCGGGTGATGACGGAGATCGGCACACAGGTACGCGTCCACACCGGCCCGGGTGGCCGCACCGAGGAGCGAGTCGCCGGCACCACCGCAGACGGCCACCGTCCGGATCGGCCGGTCCGGGTCGCCGGCGGCCCGGATGCCACCGGCGGTGGCGGGCAGGCGGGCTGCGGCGAAACCGGCGAACTCGGCGAGCGGCATCGGACGGGGCAGCGTGCCGATCCGGCCGAGCCCGCGGTCGTCGTCGCCGGGGACCAGCGGCCGGGTGCCGGACATCGCCAGGCGGTCGGCGAGCGCATCCGAGACACCGGGCCGGGCCACGTCGGCGTTGGTGTGTGCCACGTACAGGGCGATGTCCGCCCGGATCAACCGGTGGATGACGCGGCCCTTGTAGGTGTCCGGCGCGACCGAGGACACCGGCTTGAGCAACAGCGGGTGGTGCGCCACGACCAGGTTCGCGCCCGCCCCGAGGGCTTCCTCGACCGTCTCCGGCACGCAGTCCACCACGCAGAGGATGGTGCCGACCGGAGTGGTGTAGTCGCCGAGGACCATGCCGACCGAGTCCCACGGCTCGGCCCACTCGGGCGGGTACCGGCGGTCGAGGGCGTCGACCACGTCGCGGACGGCCGGTTTACCTGTCACGGCCGCCCACTCTACTGGCTGACCCGGTGTCGTATCGCGGGCGATCGCCCGTGCCTACGGGACCGCGTCCCGCTCCAGCCGCCGGTTGACGATCATCGGCTGGCTCACCGCCTGCAAGGCCCGGCGCCACGGGAACTGCCCGCGGAACCGGTCGGTCTGCCCCGGGCCGCCCAGCCGGCAGACATCGTCGCCGTAGAGCACATGGACGCCCCAGTCCCGCAGCTTGGCCAGGCTCTCGTGCAGCGCCGGGTGCAGGGCCATGACCTTGTTGGTGTACGGGACCACGGCGGTCGGTATGCCGTACCCGTATCCCTCGACGAGCAGACCGAGGACCAGTGTGTCGGTGATGCCGGCCGCCCACTTGTTGACCGTGTTGACGGTCGCCGGCGCCACGATCATCGCGTCCGCGGCCGGCAGCACGTCCGGGTCGCCGGGGTTCTTGTAGTGGGTGCGGACCGGGTGGCCGGTCTGGGCCTGGAGTGCCGTCACATCGACGAACTTCCGCCCGTCCGGGGTGGTGATCAAGCACACCTCCCAGCCGTCCCGCTGCGCGAGGTCGACCAGGACGCCGACGTCGCGAGCCATGGGCGAGCCGCACACCAGGATGTACAGCACGCCGGGTGTGGAGTTGCTCCTCACTGGCTCCCCCACCTCATACGCCGACTCCCATCTGCTCGGCCAGCTCCGCGATCGGCGCCGGCGGTGTGCCCCGCGTGCGCCTGAGCACGTCGGAGAGGACCTCGTGGGCGAGCGGACGGCACCGGATCTCGGCGGGGGCGAGCCGGTCGCCTTCCAGCAGCATCTCGCTGGCCTTCTCGATGTCGCCGATCTGGGTGTAGCCACGGGCGACGTCCAGGTAGTAGTGCGCCCGGCGCTCCGGCAGCATGGCGTGGAAGCCCTGGTGGTCGATGCGCTCGTACAGCTCCACGGCGGTGCGGCCGTCGCCCAGCTCGACCGCCGCGGCGGCCCGGTGCAGCTGCACGTTGGTCGGCCCGAAGCTGGTCCAGTAGTGGTTGCAGTCGCCGCCCAGCGCGCTGGCCGCCTGGTCGGCGCCGCTGATCAGGTCACGCACGGTCGCGCTGTCGCCGATCCGGGCCGCCGCCATCGCGCCGTTGAGCAGCAGCATGCCGTACACCGAGAGCCGTTCCGGGGTGTTCCCGTCGTACCCCGGCGCCAGCCGGTTGGCGATGTTGACGTTGACCTCCAGCGACGGGCGGGCCCGGCCCAGGGCGAGCAGCGCGCTGCCCACCCGATAGCTGGCGATGCCGGCCAGCAGCTGGTCGCCGGCCCGCTGGGAAACCGCGATGGACCGGTCGGCGGCCAGCCAGGACAGCTCGTGCTCCCCCACCTTGCGCAGCGCCGACGAGGCGATCTGGTAGACCTGCCCGAGCAGGTGCGCGGCGTCCCGCGCCTCCGCACCGCCGGCGTGCGCGCTGTCCGCCGCCTGGGCGTCGCGCAGCAGCTTGGGCAGGGTGCGGGCGAGCACGCCGTACTTGGCGTGCTGATAGGTCAGCCAGGCGTGACTCACCGCCTTGCGCATCTCGGCCAGCGGCGGCGAGTGCGGCGTCGGCTGGAAGAACGCGCTCATCTGGTCGTAGCGCTCCAGCGCGGCGCGGATCTCCTCGACCTCGACCTGGTCGATGCAGCTCTGCGTCTCCGGGCGCCGCTCGACGTCCTTGCCGAGGAGCAGCTGAACGTCCACCTGCAGGACGTCCGCGATCTCGTAGACCACGGAGAACTTGTCGAGCCGGCGGACCCCCCGCTCCACCTTGTCGACCCAGCTCTTGGACTTGCCCAGCCGGTCCGCGAAGACCTGCTGGGACATCTTGCGTCGGCCGCGCCAGTAGGCGACGCGGCGGCCGATCGGCAGCTCGTCCACGGGTGCCTCCCCAACTCAGCCGGCGACCCCCACCGCTGAGCGTCCTTGTGTCAGGGCCAGTGTGACCGTCACTCCTCTGTGCTGGTCGCACAGCGTGTGTGGTCGCGGTGCCGCTGACGTTCGTAGTTTCTCATGCAAGTTGCAGAAAGTGGATCTGTCCGGACCAACGACGCGTGTCGCGCTTGGACACGGCGCAAGCAGCTGATATGGCACACCGATAGAAAAGATCGGGAGTTTTCGAACCATGCAGTGGAGCAACCGGCAACCGTTCGGCCGACCCGCCGTCCTCGACCGGTTGGTGCTGCGGCGGGCGGCACTCCGGTACGCCGCGCAAGGCTGGGCGGTGACTCCCGGTGCCTGTTTCACCGGGCACCGGTTCGCCTGCGACCGTCCCGGTTGCCCGATCATGGGATGTCACCCGGCGATCGAGTCCTGGGAGGACGCCGCCAGCACCGATCCCGACCAGATCGCGCACTGGTGGCGGCACCGGCCGCACTCCGTCCTGCTGGCCACCGGCGGGACCTTCGACGTGCTGGAGGTGCCGGCCGCGCTCGGGCTGCGGGCCCTGGGCACGGCCCGGCTGCAGGCCGGTGTGCTGGGCCCGGACCGGGCCGGAGTGCGCGGCCCGGTCGCGGTGACCCCGGACGAGCGGTGGATGTTCCTGGTCCGGCCGGGCGCCCCACTACGCTCCGAACTGGACGAACGGCTGGACGTGATCCGGCACGGCCGCGGCTCGTGGATTCCGGCGCCGCCGAGCCGGACCGCCGGCGGACCGGTGCGCTGGGCGGTCTCCCCGGGCCAGGTCCGCTGGCGACTGCCGGACCCGGAAGCGGTCCAGCACATGCTGACCGACGCACTGCCCGGCGTGCCGCAGCGGGCGGTCACGGTCCCACGGCAGATGTCCACAGCGCGCAGGGCGGCCTGACCACCGCGCATTCCGGATCGCCCGCACCGCGGCAACCAGACCGGCCGCTGCATCGTTGTCGCAGGTGGCGGACGGTTTTGGGCATGGGCGGGGGCACACATGTCGACAGTCAAGGTAGTGGCCGGGTGGGCCGTGGTCGAGTCACCCGGACGGGTGAACGCGCGCTGTGCCGGCACCCGGCCGGCCGGATCGCGCCCGGCGGGTTCCCGGCCCACCGGACCACGCCCGTCCCGCCCGCGGGGCAAAATGGCCGGATGGACGTCGACTGGGCCGCGCGCGGCCAGGAGCTGATCGCCGACGGCGAGATCAACGCACCGATGGTGGACCAGGCGCTGGCGTGGCTGGCCGGCCGGGTCCCGGGCGCCCGTCAGGTGCTCGACGTCGGCAGCGGTCCGGGGGTGGCCGCCTGCACGCTGGCCGAGCTGCTGCCGGAAGCCACCGTGCTGGCCGTGGACGGCTCGCCGGAACTGCTCGACCTGGCCGCCGAGCGGGCCGCGCAGCGGGGACTCGGCGACCGGGTCCGCACCCGCCGTACCGCCCTGCCGGACGGGCTCGCCGATCTGCCGCCGGCCGACCTGGTCTGGGTGAGCGGCGTCGCCCACCACATGCCCGACCCGGCGGCGGCGGTCCGCGACCTCGCGGCACTGGTACGTCACGGTGGCATCCTGGCGTTGCGTGAGGGTGGCCTGCCGTTGCGCTGCCTGCCCTCGTACGCCGACGGTGGCCTGTTCGCGCGGATCCAGGCGGTCAACGACGAACTGGCCGCCGGGCACGCCCACCCGATGGGTGCGATCACCGCGCCGCGGGACTGGCCGGTGCTGCTCCGCGAGGCGGGGCTGGCCGACGTCACCAGCCGCACCTTCCTGCTGGACCGGCCGGCGCCGCTGGACGAGCGCACCCGCGACGGCCTGCTCCGCAGCCTGCGGACCACCTGCGAGATGCTGGCCGGCCACCTCTCCGGCGCCGACCTGACCCGGCTGGACGAGCTGACCGGCGACACCGGGCCGGAGAGCGTGCGGCACCGCGACGACGCGTTCCTGCTGCGGGCCGGCACCGTGCACATCGGCACCCGGGCCTAGTCAGGAATTGTCGATCACGATGTGCGCGCGCTCGCGGGGCCGGACCTCCGCCTGGTACCGCTGCTCCCCGGGCAGGTACTTGGTCCGGTAGCGCCGCTCCGCCTCCACCGGGCCACCCATCCAGGCCTGGTCCCTCACCACCCCGCGGCGCAGCGATTCGGCGGCCCCGATGTGCAGATAGATGCGCAGGTCCCAGTACGGATCCAGCTCCGGGCGCTGGAGGAACACCCCGTCGGCGAGCAGGATCGCATCGTCCGGCGCGACCCGCTCGTCCGCGCCCAGGGCGGCCAGGTAACGGCGGTTGCCGCCCGGTCCGAGCGGCTCGAGCAGCCGGCTCCGGATTCCCGGATAGTCCCAGGCGTCGAGGTAATAGCTTTCCGGCGAGTCGTACGGATAGGCGTTGCGGTCCTCGACCATCTTCATGAAGTAGTCCAGCTCGGCCCGGATCACCGCCCGCCCGGTCCGGCCCCGCAGCTCCTCCGCCAGGCGGTTCGCCAGCGTGGTCTTACCCGCGGCGGACGGGCCGTCGACGCACACCCGTACCGGGTGATCGGCGGTGATCCGCAGAATGCGGTCGGCGAGCCGGTCGATCATCGGCGCGTCGACCGGGCCCGGACGTGCATGCGCTCTCCCTGCGGCCCGAAGATGCTGAGGAACTCCACCGCCTCGCCCTCGGCGCTGCCGAACCAGTGCGGCACCCGGGTGTCGAACTCGGCCGCCTCACCGGCCGGCAGCACCAGGTCGTGCTCGCCGAGCACCAGACGCAGCCGGCCGCTGAGCACATACAGCCATTCGTACCCCTCGTGCGTCTTGGGGTCCGGCTGCGGCACCGGGCCGGCCGCGATGACGTGCTTGAACGCCTGCAGCCCGCCGGCCTGCCGGCTGAGCGGCAGGATGGTCTGCCCGAAGCGGGTGACCGGTCGCGCGTACACCCGGGGATCGCCGGTCGGCGGTGCGCCGACCAGCTCGTCCAGCGGCACCCGGTACGCGCGGGCCAGCGGCAGCAGCAGCTCCAGGGTGGCCCGGCGCTGCCCGGACTCCAGGCGGGACAGGGTGCTGACCGAGATGCCGGTGGACTCGGACAGCCCGGCCAGCGTGACCCCGTGCTCCTGACGCAGTGCCCGGAGCCGCGGTCCGACCGCGGCGATCACGTCGTCCTTTGCCATCACGGCAACAAAGCTTGCCACCGAACCGCGGGCTGCGCGACCGTCGGGACATGACATACGACGTAGTGGTGATCGGTGGCGGCCCGGCCGGCCTGAGCGGCGCGGTGGCGTTGGGGCGTGCCCTGCGGTCGGTGGCGGTGATCGACGCGGGGGAACCGCGCAACGCGCCGGCCGAGGGCATCCACAACTATCTGACCCGCGACCACGTCCCACCCGCCGAGTTCGCCGGATACGGCCGGGCGGAGGTGACGAGGTACGGCGGTTCGATCGTCGAGGGCGCGGTGGCCTCGGTGACGCACGGGCCACCCTTTGCGGTGACGCTGACCGACGGCACGGTGCTGGCGGCGCGCCGCCTGCTGGTGGCGTCCGGAGCGATCGACGTGCTGCCGGACATCCCCGGCCTGCAGCCGCTGTGGGGCAGCAAGGTGCTGCACTGCCCGTACTGCCACGGGTACGAGGTGCGCGGCGAGCCGATCGGCATCATCGCCACCACGGAACGGGCCGTGCACACCGCCCTGTTGTGGCGTCAGTGGACGCCCGACCTGACGCTGTTCCGCAACAACGTGCTGCTGCCCGGTGAAGACTTCACCGGCCGCGGCATCACGGTGGTCGACGGCACGGTGACCGCGGTGGACGAGACCGGCGTGACGGTGGACGGCGACCGGCAGGTGCCCCGGACCTATCTGGTGGTGCAGACCCGGCTGGAGGCGCGTGCGGACTTCCTGGCGCCGCTCGGCCTCAAGCCGGTCGAGCATCCGATGGGCATCGGAACGCACATCCCGGCGGAGGACCTTTCCGGGCGGACGTCGGTGCCCGGAGTGTGGGTGGCCGGGAACGTGACCGATCCGATGGCCCAGGTGATCACCTCGGCCGCATCCGGCATGGCTGCGGGCGCGATGATCAACATGGATCTGATCACCGGGTCATAGGCGGTTCAGGTCGCGGTACGCGGTGATCACCGCGACCGTCCGCTCGGCCAGTTCGGGGGCGGCGTCCGGTTCAGCGACCGATCCCCCGGCGGCCAGCCGGGCGATGGTCAGCTCGGCCCGGCGCGCGGTCTCCTGCATCTGCCGTTCGCGGATCAGGCTCTCGCCGGCCAGCGCGGCCGCCTCGATGCCGCGCAGCATGCGGTTGGCCTGGGCGCCGGTGGCCTGCCACAGCTGCTCGACCCGGGCGCGCTGGGCATCCAGCGCGTGTACGGCCGGACTGTCCGCGGGGACTCCCGCCACCGCGCCTGACCGCCCGTCCATCGCCTGGGCCAACTCGGTCCGCACCCGGCGCAACTGCTGCCGCCGCGCCATCAGCCCGGCCAGTTCGTCCAGGGCCCGGGTGAGCGTACGGTCGGCGTCCGCCGGGTCGATCAGCCCACCGAGCCCGGGCCAGGTGCGCCGGACCCGCCGGGCCACGGCCAGGGTCCGTTCGTACGCGGTCCGCTCGGGCCGGGCGATCAACACGTGATCGCGGTCGCGGGTGGGCACCGCGATGATGCCGGGCCGGGCGGCCCGGGCCTGGAGCCGTGCGGTCCAGGCGAGCAGAGCGGCGCTGCCGGCCGCCGCG
Source organism: Actinoplanes sp. (assembly GCA_035685405.1). Taxonomy (GTDB): domain Bacteria; phylum Actinomycetota; class Actinomycetes; order Mycobacteriales; family Micromonosporaceae; genus Actinoplanes. Next base: position 14,403 of record DASSAL010000301.1, read on the forward strand.
ATCCACCAGGAGATGCCCAGCGTGTCGAGGATCGGGCACAGGACGAGCAACGGCAGGGCGAGCGCGGCCAGGCGGCGGGTGCGGTCGTCGTGGGTGCGCCCGGTCGGCGGCACCGGGATCAGCTCGGTGACCGAGCCGTACCGGCGGCGCTGCCCGCGGCCGGTCCGCATGGTGAGGGGATCCGGCGAGACGACCACCTTCTCGGCGTCGACCCCGATGTGCAGCCGCATTGCGCACCCCTTCCGGCACTCGCCTCGGTTCCGCGTCGGCGGTCGGGGTCGCCGGGGCCTTCGCCGAACGGCGGCGCCCGTGCCGCGTCAGCGGCTGACGTCGCCGGGGCACTTGCTCCGGGCGGCGCCCGTGCCGCGTCAGCGGTGGGGTCACCTGGGCGGACCCGATCGCCGAGGGGATACAACCGGGCCCGCCCACCCGCGGATCAGCCCGCCGGTGCCACAAGGAATCGGTGCCCGGCCGGCGCACTTGAGGAGGGGCCCGGGTGCAGGGCGGGTGCGGCGCCCGTCTGGCCTGCCGGTCCGTCCCGGCCTGCCGGTCACTCGAAGAGGCGGAACACGAACCGGCGGCTCCAGTCCTTGTCCGCGTCGTCCTTCTCGATCCGCTCGAGCTCCCCTCGACCGGCGCCACGGCGGACTGTCACCCGACGGAGAGCACCGCAACCTCGGTACGCCGTGGCCGTTCCGCGCCCGTACCCCATTCGCGGCTGCCTGCCACAATGACTCCCAGCACCGGGAGGTGGGCGGTGAATCACCGGGAGCGGGACGAGTTCTCCGACGAGGACCTGGCTTTCCTGCGGCACGTCCGCTTCGGTGAGCTGCCCGGGCGGGTGCCGCCCACGGAGCGGGTCGAGCTGACCGAGACCGAACCGCGCCGGGATCTCCCCGAACCGCCGCCGGCCGCCTGGTATCCGGCCGGCTGACGTCCACCCGTCAGCGGCGAAGGACGGCTGGACGGGCAGTCACGAGTGGGGTGGGGCTGGACTCGCCGCGGGTGCCGCCCGGGTCGGCCGCTTCCGGGCGACAACGACGGCAGGATCAGGCGCACGGGCCGGCCGCTCCGCCGATCACTCCTGTCGGCGTGGTGCCCGGGAGCTTTCTCGCCGCCGCGATCCGCGACCCGATCGCCGACCGTGCCGGTGTCGCGATCAGGCCCTGTTGGGGGCGGCGGGCGGAACGCCGGCCCGACGGCACGCCGGAGCGGCCGGACGCGGGTGGCCCTGCCCGCCGGCCCGGGCAGGGACACCACGGCCGGTCAGTCGGCCGGCCGGCCGTCCTCGGTGAGCTCGCCCAGGTGGATCAGGCGGGCCCGGATACCTCCGCGGCTGCGGCCGAACTCGTCCATCAGCTCGCGCTGGGTGGCGCCCTGGCGGTGCCGCTCGATCAGCCGGGCGTCGTCCTCGTCGGTCCAGCGGGCGCCGTGGTTGAGCCGCCGGCCGGCTCGGGTGGGCGTCACCGTGTGCAGTGCCACCAGCCCGGCCAGGGTGGCGGACACCACGTCCGCGACGGACGGCAGGTCGGTGGGCGAGATCCCTCCGCTGATCTCGCTCACCACGCGGCCCTCACGGTCGCAGGCCACCACGGCCAGGTCGATGCGCCGGCCACCGGTGCCGGACGCGGTGATCAGGAACTGCGTGTCGCCGACGATCAGATGGCGGTCGATGGTGATGTGTGGAGGGTCCGCCTCCTCGGGCAGGTACCGGTTGTCATCCATGCCCGGCAATCTAGGGCTACCCCCCGACAGTTTTGGGCGGTCGTCCACCAGCCCACCGCCCGGCCGGGCCGCGTCCGGTCACGCGGCCAGGCGGTTGCCCAGGATCCGTACGCCGGGACCGTCCAGCTCGCCGAGCACCACCGCCCGGCCGGTCATCGCCATCATCAGCGCCTCGGCCGGGCCACTCAGGACCGGCCCGGCACCCCACGCCCAGTCCAGATCGGACGCCTCGAACCGCAGGCCGGCCAGCCGCCGTTTCGGCGTGAACCCGATCGCCCGCCGGCCGACCAGGAAGTCCAAGGATGCCCGCAAGCGGTCCAGCCGCAGCCCGTGCGGCAGCCCGAGCGGCCGGCGCATGTCCTGCCCGTGCACCTGCAGGTCGGTGAGCTGCCCCGGATGCCCGACGATCGGCGACTCGACCGGGTTTCCGGCGTGCGCCCGGAGCGCGGCGGCGAGGTCGGCGGCCGGGCGGGCCGCGGTCCGCACGGCCAGCCGGGCGTTGGCCCGGTGCAGGTTGAACCCGCTGCGGACGATCAACGGAAGCAGTGCCGCCGGCGGCGAGTCGACCGCCGCGAGCAGGTGCCCGGCCACCTGTTTCACCGTCCAGTCACCGCACAGGCTGGGCACCTCGAGTTGCGCGGGGCTGAGCGACTCCACCAGGTCGGCGATGCGCCGGCGCTCGTCGGTGATCGCGCCGAGAAGATCCACCCGGAGACACTAGCCGACGCCGGGCCGGGAGACCGCCGTCGCCGGGCCCGCAGACCGCAGCCGGCGCCGAGCCGGGAGACCGCCGCCGAAGCCGCGCCCGGACCGCCCGGCTTGACCGGATGCGTACACCCGGCGAGAGTCGGGAGATGACGGAGGCGCCCCGGAATCTGTGGCGCAACCGCGAATTCAATCTCTTGTGGATCAGCCAGAGCCTGTCCGACCTGGGCAGTGCGATCGCCACGTTGGCCGTACCCCTGCTGCTCCTCGCCCTGCATTACACCCCGGTGCAGGCCGGCCTGGTCGGCACCATCGGCCTGGTCACCATGGTGCTGTGCCGGCTGCCGGCTGGCGTGCTGGTGGACCGGATCGACCGCCGCCAGGTCATGCTGTGGTGCGATGCGGTGCGGCTGATCGCGTACCTCACGCTCGCCGTCGTCGTGCTGCACGATGCCGCGACCCTCCCGCTGATCGTCGCGGTCACGGTGATCGGCGCGGCCGGCAACGCGTTCTTCGGTACGGCGGAGCACTCGGCCCTGCGCAACATCGTCTGGCCGGACCAGCTCCCGGCCGCGGTGGCGCGCAACGAGGCTCGCGCGTACGCCAGCGCGCTGGCCGGGCCGCCGATCGGCGGGCTGCTGTTCGGGCTGGGCCGGGCGCTGCCGTTCTTCGGTAACGCGCTGACCTTCCTGATGTCGCTGATCGGCGTCGCGCTGGTGCGGCGGCCGTTGCAGGAACCGCGGGCCGGGCCACCGGCGGGCCACGCCGCGGCCCTGCTGGAGGGGCTGCGGTTCGTGTTCGGCGATCCGTTCCTGCGGGCCATCCTGCTGATCGCGGCACCGCTGAACTTCGCCATCCACGGCATCATCTTCACGATCATCGTCACCCTGCAACGCCATCAGACCCCACCGGCGATCATCGGTACGGTGGAGACCATCGTCGCGGTGGGCGGACTGCTCGGCGCGTTCGCCGCGCCCGCCCTGCACCGCCGGCTGCCCCTGCCGGTGCTGATCCGCGGCATCTGCTGGGCGGCCGCGGGACTGATGGCGATCAGCTCGCTGCTCACCGCGAGCGTGCTGGCGGCCGCGCCGATCGCGGCCGCGGTGTTCCTCGGGCCGGCCTCGAACGCGGCGCTCTTCGGCCACCAGGCGGCGATCACGCCGGACCGGCTGCAGGGCCGGGTGGTCTCCGTCGTCATCGTCGCGGCCACCTCGGTGGCCTCGGCGGCGCCGCTGATGGCCGGCGTGCTGATCACCGCGTGGAGCAGCCGTACCGCGGTGCTGGTGTTCGCCGCCTGCGTAGCCGGCTCGGCGGTGGCCGCGACGGTGAGCCGCGGCATCCGGTCCATGCGCCCGGTGGCAGAGTGGGTCGGATGACCGAGCTGGTCCCGGCACCGGATCCGGTCGCGCCACCGGCGGCGGTGCTCGACGCGTTCGGCGCGACCGGCCCGCCACGCCGGCTGCCCGGAGGCAAGGGTGGCACCTGGCAGTCCGGTGACATCGTGCTCAAACCGGCCGAGGGCGACGACGAGACGCGCTGGCGGTCCGACGTCCTGGCCGCGCTGCCGGACGATCCCCGGTTCCGCGTCGCGCGGCCGGTGCGGGCGCGCGACGGCGACTGGCTCGCCGACGGCTGGACCGCTGCCGAGGCGGTGGCCGGCCAGCCCGCACCGCGTCGCGTCGACGACGTGATCCGCGCCGGCGAAGCGTTCCATCAGGCGATCGCCGCGCTGCCCAGGCCGTCGTTCCTCGATCATCGGGACGACCCGTGGACGTACGGGGATCGGCTCGCGTGGAACGAGCCGGTGCCGCCCGGCGCCACCGCTCCCTCCGTACATCTGTCGCCGTTGATCGCCGCCCGCCGCCCGGTGACCCTGCCCGCGCAGGTGGTGCACGGTGACCTCAGCGGCAACGTGTTGTTCGCCGACGGTCTGCCGCCCGCGATCATCGACTGGCCGGCGTACTGGCGCCCACCGGCCTGGGCGGCGGCCGTCGTCGTGGTGGACGCGCTGTGCTGGCACGGTGCGGACCCGCAGGTGATCGACCGCTGGGCGAACCTGCCGGCCTGGGACCAGATGCTGATCCGCGCCCTGATCTACCGGATCGCCACCTGGCCGGCCGCCCGCTGGGCCACTCCACCCGACGACGAGTACCGGCCGGTGGCGAAGATCGTGCTCGCGTACGCCGACACGCGTCGCTAGCGTGCCGGTGTGCTTCTGGAACCGATGACCGACGCGCGGTAGGCGGCCTACCGCTCGACCGCCGAGAAGAACGACGCCCGGCATGTGGCCGAGTCCGGCGCGATGTCGTGGGCGGCGGACTTCGCCCGCAGCCCTGGGCGCGCAGTCGATCGGCCTGAACGTGTTCGGGCACAACCACGCGGCGCGGGCCCGCTACGCGGACCTCGGCTACAAGACCTTGCGATGACGGCTACACGTTCACTGCCGGGCGACGATCTGGATGAGGTTCCCGCACGTGTCGTCGAAGACCGCGGTCACCACCGGACCCATCGCCAACGGTTCCTGCGTGAACTTCACGCCCAGGCCCTGCAGCCGCTCGGCCTCCGCCGCGACGTCGTCGACCGCGAAGGAGGCAGCCGGGATCCCGTCCGCGACGAGCGCCTCCTTGTAGGGCCGTACCGCAGGATGGCCGTCCGGCTCGAGCAGCAGTTCCGGCCCGTCCGGCTGCCGGGGTGACACCACGGTGAGCCAGCGGGCGTCCCCCACCGGAACGTCGTCCTTCTGCTGGAAGCCGAGCACCTCAGTGTAGAAGCGCAGGGCCCTGGCCTGGTCATCCACGAACACGTTGGTGATGTAGATCTGCACAACCGCCTACCTCTCGTGGTCGATCGGCCATCGCTCGACGATGGCCCGCAGTGGTGACGTGTCGAGGCTGTGGAACTTGTACCGGCCCGCCCGCCTCGTGGTGACCAGGCCGGCCTCCTCGAGGACGTCGAGATGCTGCGAGATCGCCTGCCGCGAGGAACTCAACCCGTGTTTCATCACGAGCCGCCCGCACAACTCGAACAGCGTCTGGTCGTTGCGGTCCTGGAGTTCGTCGAGGATGGCGCGTCGGGTCGGGTCGGCAAGAGCCTTGAACAGCACGTCCGCCACGTTCCGTACCATAGGCAAGTCCACACTTGCCCGTCAATAGGTAAGCCGTGACTTGCCGGTTAGGTCTCGCGGGTGCAGAACACACTCCGCGCCGGGTGGACGTCTGGACCTACGGCGTCTGCGCCGGCGTGAGGCGCCCTGGTCCGAGAGCGCTGAACGGGTGCCCGCGGGGCGTTTGTCGCAGTGATCACGCTCTTCCGGGCGGTCCGGTGACAACTAGCATGAGGCAATGGGACGACGGCCCACGATCTATGACGTCGCGCGCGAGGCGGGGGTGGCGGCGTCCACCGTGTCCCGGGCGTACGCGCGGCCGGGCCGGGTCAACACCGACACGGCCCGCCGGATCTTCGAGGCCGCGGAGCGCCTGGGCTACCGGTCCGACCGCCTCGGTGGGCAGCACCTCGACGGCCGCGGCGTCAGCCACGCGATCGCGCTCGTCGTCGCCGACGTCACCAACCCCTTCTACGGCGAGATCATCATGGGCGCCTACGGGGCGTCGAGGGAGGCCGGGTACCAACTGGTCCTCTTGCACACCAACGAGTCCCCGGAGGAGGAGCGCAGGACCATCGAGCACGAGCTGGCGCACGTCGACGGGATCGTCATCGCGAGTTCCCGGATGTCCGACTCGGCGCTGCGGACGATGGCCAAGCAGCGGCCGATGGTGCTGCTGAACCGGATCCTGCCGGAGATCAGCTGCGTGGTGAGCGACCAGCAGCGCGGGGTCCGCCGGGCGGCCGAGCACCTCGGCGCGCTGGGCCACGAGCTGATCACCTACGTGGCCGGGCCGGAGAACAGCTGGTCCGAGGGCATCCGGTGGCGAGCGCTGCGGGAGGCCGCGGCGGAGCTCGAGCTGGATGTGCGACGCATCGGTCCGAACGAGCCGACGGTGCTCGCCGGAGTGGGCGCGGCCCGCCGGGTGGCGCAGGCGGAGGCCACCGCGGTGGTGGCGTACAACGACGCGCTGGCCATCGGCGTGCTCAAGGGACTCCGTAAGCTCGGCGTCGCCGTGCCCGAGGAGGTGAGCGTGGTCGGCTTCGACAACATCATCTTCGACGAGCTGGTCGAGCCGTCCCTGACCACCGTCGCGGCGCCGCTGTACCGGATGGGCCTGACCGGGATGCAGCACTGCATCGCGCTGTCCCACGGCGCCCGGCCCGGCAGCACGCCGCTGGTGCTGCCGGTGCGTCTGGTGGTCCGCCAGTCGACCGCCCGCCGCAGGCCGCGCCGGCTGCCGGCGTAGGGCCGGGCGTCAGGCTCGGCCGGCCAGGGTGCGCTGGGCCCATTCGTACGAGATGCGGTGCGACTCGCGCTTGGATTCCACGCTGGGCTCATCCACCTCGATCATGAAGTCGCCGTCGTAGTCGTCCGGGATCGCGGCCAGCACCGCGTCGAAGTCCACCACACCCCGGCCGGGCTCGGCCCACAGCCGTTTGGTGGCGGCGGCGTCGGCGTAGGAGAGGGACGCCGACCCCAGGTGGTCGGGAAAGCAGTCCTTGATGTGGATGCCGCCCATCCGGTCGGCGTACCGGGTGATGAACGCCGCCGGGTCGATGCCGGCCCACCGCAGGTGGCCGGTGTCCGGGCCGAAGCCGATCACGTCCGGGCCCAGGTCGTCGAGCAGCCGGGTGATCTCCTCCTCGGTCTCGAACACCCCGCCGACGTGCGAGTGGTGCAGCGGCCGCAGCCCCTCGGCCTGCAGCACCCGGCAGACCGCGCCGCAGTTGTCGATGGCCCGGGTCAGGCGGCCCTCGTCGAACCCGGCGCCGACCGCCGGCCGGGCGATCCGCGCCGGCAATGCCATCGAGGACACCATGGTCCGGTCCAGGCCCAGGGCGGTCTGCTCGGCGGCGAACCGCTTCGCCCGCTCGACCTCGGCCGTCATGTCGACGGTCTCGTCGAACGGCGAGTTGAACAGGCTCAGCGACGGTGCCAGGCCGTACCCGCCGATCCAGTCGGCGTACTCGGCCGGGGTCATGCCGTCCGGCACGTCCGCCTTGACCGCGGTGAAGCCGATCTCCTGGAAGTCCCGGAACGCCTCCTCGAAGACCTCGCGGGTCTTGCCGGCCTTGCTCCAGTACGGGATCGGGTTGGCGGCTATGCGGCTCACGACAACCTCACCGGCCTCCCGGTCCGGGCCGATTCGTAGGCGCCGGTGATGACGCCGATCGACTGCCGGTTCGTCTCCAGGTCCACCCGCAGCGTCCCGGTTCCGTCGAGCGCGCCGAGGAAGTTGAGGTACTGCAGTCGGTGGGCGTCGGAGAGCTGGCCCGGGTTGCTGCTCGCGGTGGTGCCGGCCGCCGCGCCGGACGTCGCCTGGGTCGTGCCCATCAGCCGCTCCTCCGGTTCGGTACCGGCCGGGGTGGCGTGGAAGAAGGCCAGCTCGTCGTCGTCGATCACCGCCGAACCGCGGTCGCCGTGCACCTGCAGCCGCGCGGACAGCCCCGGATACGCTGCGGTGGTGGCGTGCAGCACGCCGAGCGCGCCCGACTCGAACCGGACCACGCCGGCCGCCACGTCCTCGACCTCGATCCGTTCGTGCGCGAGCGTGCCGGTGTACGCGAACACCTCGACCGGCCGGCCCAGCGCGGCGACGAGCAGGTCGACGGTGTGCACGCCCTGGTTCATCAGCGCGCCGCCGCCGTCCAGCTCCCAGGTGCCGCGCCAGTCGCCGGAGTCGTAGTAGCTCTGACCGCGCCACCAGTCGATCGAGGCGATGCCGGAGGTGATCCGGCCCAGCTCGCCGCGCTCGATGGCCGCGAGCGTGGTCTCGGTGGCCGGATCGAAGCGGTGCTGCGAGATGACCGTGACGACCGTGCCGGCCTTCCGCTGGGCGTCGATGATCTCGTCGGTCCGGTCCACCGTGATCTCGGCCGGCTTCTCCACCACGACGTGCCTGCCGGCGTTCAGCGCCTCGATCGCCACCTCGCCGTGCCGGCCGGTCGGCGTGCACACCGCGACGATGTCGACCTCCTCGGCCGCCAGCGCCTCGGTCAGCGACCGGTACGGCCGCCCACCGCGCTCGGCGGCGAGCCGCTCAGCGCGCTCGATCTCGACGTCGGCCACCGCGACCAGCCGCAGGCGGTCGGCCAGCTGGCTGATCACCAGGCCGTGCTGCTTGCCGATGACTCCGGCGCCGACCAGGGCAATACTGCGAACGGTGCTCACTTGTACTCGATCCCCTCGGTCTTCAGCAGGTCGGTGAAGTCCCGGCAGGCGCGCTCGAACAGCTCCGGTCCGGAGAACCCGCCCATCGCCGTGCCGGTGTTCAGGTGCGGTTCGAGGGAGAAGAACCCGTCGAACCCGTCGTGGAGCAGGGCCCGCATGGTCTCGGCGACCTCGCCGTCGCCGTTGCCGGCGGTCACCACTGTCCCGTCCGCGGCACGGGCGTCCTTGATCTGGATGTAGGCCACGTGCGGCCGCAGCATGGCGTACCCGTCGGTGTAGGGCCGGACGCCGACCTGGACGAAGTTGGCCGGGTCCCAGGCCAGGCGCAGGTGCGGCGAGCCGACCGAACGCACGATGTCCAGGCAGCGGGCCGGCACGTCGCCGTAGATCTCCTTCTCGTTCTCGTGCAGCAGCACCAGGTCCGCCTCCTCGGCGACGCGGGTCAGCGCCCGCATCCGGTCGATCACCTCGTCGCGGTGAGCGGCCGGATCGGCGCCCGGCCGCAGGAAGAACGAGAAGATCCGGATGTACGGCGCGCCGAAGAACTGCGCGACCTCGGCGGCGTGCCGCATCCGCTCGAGGTGCGCCGGGAACGGCTCGTCGATGAAGATCTTGCCGATCGGTGAGCCGATGCTCGACACCTGGAGGCTGTGCTCGGCGAGCGTCTCCTTCATCGTGGTCAGCTGTGCGGTGTCGAGGTCGAGGATGTTGACGTCCCAGGCGCTACGCAGCTCCACGTGCGTGAGGCCGAGGCCGGACGCCACCCGGCACTGCTCGGTGAAGTCGGGCGAGATCTCGTCCACGAAGCCGGAGAGGGTCCACATGGGCGGCGGTCCTTTCGTTGGTCAGGCGTTCCGGCGGTAGACCCGGTCGATCAGGCGCAGGGAGCGGGCGCCCTCCTGCGGCGAGATCCAGAACGGGTCCGGGCCGGCCAGGGTGCGGTAGAAGTCCGCGATGAGCAGCTCGTGCGAGGCGCCCCAGTAGGCGCGGCCGCCGGTACTCACCACCGGTTCGGCGACCGTCTCGACACGCCCGTCGGCATAGCTGACGGTCAGGTCGCCGCGAATGAGCAACACCGCCCGCTCGGTGACGATCTCGATGGTCACCGGTGAGTCCACGGCGTTGCCCACGGTGGCGAACACGACGCTGCGCGCACCGCCCGGGTGGTCGAGGAGCACGCTGGCGGTGTCCTCGACGTCGATGCCGTCCACGGCGTACCGTCCGGCGTGGCCGGTCACCCGCTCGACGTCGCCGAGCAGCCACTGCATCAGGTCCAGGGTGTGGATGGCCTGGTTGATCAGGACGCCGCCGCCGCTGCGGGCCTTATCGCCGCGCCACGGCCGGGCCCGGTAGTACGCGGCGTCCCGGTGCCAGAGCACGGTGGCCGAGCCGCCCCGGACGCGGCCGAGCTCGCCGGAGTCGAGCAGGTCGCGAGCAGCCCGGATGGTCGTGTTGTACCGGTTCTGCAGGCAGATCCCGATCTTCACGGCCGGACGCCGGCGAGCCGCGGCGATCAGCTGGTCGGCCTCGGCCACGGTGTGCGCGACCGGTTTCTCCAGCAGAACGGCGACGCCGGCTTCCAGGCAGTCGGTCGCCACCGGGGTGTGCTGGTCGTGCGGCGTGCACACGTGCACCACGTCGGGGCGCGCGGCGGCCAGGAGCTCGCGGTGGCCGGTGAACGCGGGCACGCCGTACCGCTCGGCCACCGCGGCGGCCCGCTCCGGGTCGGTGTCGCAGACCCCGACGAGGTCGACGCCGTCGAGCTTCTGGATCGCCTGCAGGTGCACGACCGACACGTCGCCGCAGCCGACCACCGCGGCGGCGTGTCCGGTCATTTGACGCCGCCGGCGGTGAGCCCGCCGACCAGGTAGCGCTGGAAGATCATGTAGAGGATCACCACCGGCGCCGCGGTGACCAGTGCGGCCGCCATCACCTGCGAGTACACCGGCAGGGCGCCGCCCTCCTGGGTGGCCCCGAAGATGGACAACGCGACGGCCGCAGTCTGCGTCTCCGGCCGGGTCAGCACGGAGGCGAAGAGCACGTCGTTCCACCCGAGCAGGAACGCGAAGATGCCGGACACCACGATCGCCGGCCCACTGAGCGGGACGATGATGCGAAACAGGATCTTCATCGTGGAGGCGCCGTCCACCCGGCCGGCCTCCTCCA
>DASSAL010000302.1:0-14325 GCA_035685405.1 Actinoplanes sp.
CCCTCGTGAACGCCTGCACCCTGGCCAGCCTGGGCCTCGGCCTGACCGCCATCTTCCTGGCCATGCACGGCGACGTCCGGGTGGCGGCCGCCTGCCTGGTGGCCTGCGTGGCGTTCGACGGCCTGGACGGCGCACTCGCCCGCCGGCTGGGTGTGAGCAGCCCGTTCGGCGCGCAGATGGACTCGCTGGCCGACATGTGCGCGTTCGGCCTGGCCGCACCGGTGGTGGTCTACGCGTCGGTGGCACACTCGGTGCCCATCGCGGCGGCCGCCGTGGCCTGCATCATGGTGGCCGGGTGCGCGGCGATCCGGCTGGCCCGGTTCAACGTCTCGCCGAAGGACGGCAGGTTCTTCTGCGGCGTGCCCACCACGGTCGCCGCCGGGATGCTGGCCCTGGCCGTCCTGATCGACCTGCCGGTGCCCGGGCTCGCGCTGCTCGGCGGCGTGGCGGTGCTGGCGTTCGCGATGGTGTCCACCTTCCCGTACGCGAAGCTGACCCGGGTCGTGAAGCTCCCGCCGTGGGTGTGGCTGCTGCCGATCGTCGGCGCGCTGGTGGACGCCCGGCTCACCTTCCTGGCGCTGGTGGTGGCATACCTGCTCAGCGGGCCCGTGATGTGGCTGCGGACCCGCCGGGCCTGACCGCCGCGCTCACTTCCAGCGGGCGATGACCGAACTGCCGCCGAGCACCTTGTCACCGACCGCCACCATCGCGTCGGCCTGGCCGGACGGCAGGTAGACGTCGGTCCGCGACCCGAACCGGATCAGGCCCATCCGCTCGCCCCGGGCGACCAGCGTGCCGACCGGCGTGCGCTGGACGATCCGGCGGGCGATCAGGCCGGTGCGCTGGGCCACCACGACCGTGCCGTGGTCGGTGTCGAGCACCGTGTACGCGGCCACGTTGTGCTCGGCGGCCGCGGTCATCGCGTTGGCGTAGCCGCCGTCCTCGACCAGGAAGTCGGTCACCCGGCCGGCCACCGGCATGCGGTTGACGTGCACGTCGAGCACCGACAGGAAGACCGCGATGCGGAGGAAGTCGCCGCCGCCGAAGCGGTCCTCGGTGAGATGCTCCACCGACAGCACGCGGCCGTCGCTGGCCGCCACCACCGCCTTCGGATCGCTCGGCACGTCCCGTTCCGGATCCCGGAAGAACGCCGCGACCGGCGCCGCGGCCAGCGCCGGCAGCAGCCACAGCGCGGAGTTCGGGCGGGACCGGCGGGTCAGGGCAGCCAGGCCGAGCGCGATGCCGGCCGCGGCCACTCCGGTGGAGTCGATGTGCATGGTCCGGGTGACCGGCACGCTGGACGGCCGGTACGCCGGCGCCAGGGTGGCCGCCACCGCGGTGTCCGCCGGGGTGAACCGGAGCTTGTGCACGCGTACCGGCGGGCTGTTGCGCAGCACCAGGTCGCAGCCGACGCCGAACAACGCGTTCTGCCGGAACAACTCGGCCGCGGCGCCACCGGTGCGGCCCGGCACGGCGAGGGTGGCGATCGAGATCACCGCGCCGTCGTTGAGGTATTTGGTCAGGCTCTCCAGCACCGCCCGGACCTCCTCGGCGGTGCCGGTCAGCGGCTCGCCGACGATCACCACGTCGGCCGGATCGGCCTCGGCCAGCGTGTCCACGATCCGCACCCGGTCGGCGATCCAGCTGCCCAGCCCGGCGATGTGGTCGCGGAGCAGGTCAGCGGTGCTGCGCTCGCCGGCGACCAGGGTGAGCGTGTCGCCCGGCAACAGCGCCTCGACCGCGGCGGCCACTACCGCGGAGGCGTGGTCGGCGCGGATCACCAGCGCGGAACTGGCCGCGCCGCGCCGGGCGAATTCGGCGGTCAGGGCGCGTGCGGCGCGTGCGCCCACGCCGGCGACGGGCGCGGTGGACACAGCGGGAAACGGCGTCATGGGTACGGGCTCCTCGCGCGGGTGCGACACGGACGACGACGAGCATATTGCGCCGCCCGCGAGTTCCCGTGGTGCAGGTGGGAACTCGCGGGCGGCGTACCCCCGAAATCAATCCTGTGGGGGCCGTGGACGCTCCGGCGTGGCGACCGGGTGCTCCTGGCCGAACCGGGTGCCCGGGTCGTCGAGCAGTTCCCGGACGATGTCGGCATGCATCTCCGGCGGCAGGTCGCCGGGTGTCTCAACCTGCGCCTCGGCCGGCACCGGCGGCTCCGGATCGCGGCGGCCGGAGCGGATCGCGCCCAGCAGCCCGACCACGCCGAACAGGATCAGCGTGCCGGCCGCCAGCCAGCCCAGCGCCGGCAGCCGCAGCGTCACCACTTGCGACACCGCCCACCAGAGCACCACCAGCAGGAAGAAGACGCCGAAGCCGAGGGACACCCCGTCGGTACGGTGCGGCCTCATCGGGTCACCTCCACGTTGCCCGCGTTCATCTCGATGATCAGGTTGAGCGTGCCACCGCCGGTGCCGTCGCGGCCCAGGTCGGTGATCGCCTGTGCGCCCAGGTCGTTGCCACCCCACTCGCGGCCGAAGATCATCGCCCGGCCGTCGGACATCCGGACGTCCGCGGTGGTGTCCACGTTCGGTGGCAGCAGCACCTTGATCTGTCCCACCTTCATCTGCACGGTGGTCTCCTGGTCGACCCCGGCGAAGTCGACCCGGCGCAGGTCGAGGGTGGCGTTGCCGATGGTGAAGTCGTACCGGTCGGCGATGCCGGCGGCATTGGCGGGCCGGAAGACGTTGTTGCTCACCTGACCGCCGAACCGTTCCACGCCGGACGACACGGTCAGCCCGATGGTGGCCACCACGGCCAGCGCGATCAGCCCGCGGGCCCGGCCGAACCAGGCGCCCGCAATGAGGCCGAGGGCGGTGGTCGCCAGCGCGGCCGCGAAGTAGCTCGACACCGGGACGCTCAGGCCGGCCATGTCGAGCACCGCCAGCAGGCCCATCACCATGATCAGCCCGAAGAAGGTGATCCGGCCCAGTTTCGACCGCTCCCGCGGCGGCTTCGGCGGCTTCGGTGGCCAGACCTGCGGCGGGCTGGCGGCGTACGGCTGCTGCGCGGTGCCGGCCCACGGGCCGTGCGGCGCGAACGGGGGCCGGTAGCCGCCGGACGGCGGGGCGAACCCGGGCGGCGGGGACGGTGGCTGGTAGGTGCCGGCGGGCGGTGCCGGTGGTGTCATCGGCGGCAGGGGTGCGGTCATCGGGTCCTCGGGTGGCAGCGGTGCGCCCGGCGCCGGGGCAGGCGGGGCCGTCGCCATACCGGGTGCATCGGCGGTGGCGAAGGCGGCGGCCGGGTCGCCGGTGGCAGCCGGCGGCGGACCGGCCCCCGGCGCCGATCCGGTGTTGCCGGTGCGCCGCAGCAGCAGCGCCGCGCCGACCAGCACCGCCGCGGCCAGCAGCGCCGCCCGGAAGCCGTCGTTGACGACGAACGCGAAGGTCAGCACGGCCGCGGCGCCGAGCAGCACGATGGACGGCGGCTTCATCCCGGAGCGGCCCCGGCCGAGCAGCGACTCGATCGGCGAGGCGGTGTCGTTCTCGCCCGGGATGGCCAGCCAGCCAACCAGGTAGATGAGGACGCCGACGCCGCCGAAGAAGCCGAGCACCGCCAGCAACACCCGCCACAGCACCGGGTCGGTGTTGGTGGCCCGGCCGATGGCGGCACAGACGCCGGCGACGTACCGGCCCTGGGTCGGGCGGATCAGGTTCTCGCGGGAGAACGACGGACCGTTCGCCGCACCGAACCAGGGCGGCGGCACGGTGCCGGCGCCGGGCGGCGGTGGCGGCGTGCTCCCCGTGCCGGGCGGCGGGGGCGGCGGCGGCTCGGCCGCGGGTGATTCGTCCACGAGCGTGGAATCGGGCGTCTCGAACGCCACGGTCGGCGGTTCATCCCTCGGGCCGGCCGGCCGGGCACCTTCGTCGGTCATGTCTTCGATACTGAAGGTGGCGGGGCCCGACGCGAATCCGGCGGCGACCCTGACCCCACCCTGAGATCCGGCACCGGCAGACCTGGGGGAGTTCCCCCGTGGATTCGCCCGGCCGGGCGTGTGACCATCGAAGGGACCGAGGAGGACTGCGATCACCACCGTCACGCAATCGCCGCCGCGCCGCCTGTACCGGCCCCGCGACCACCGGATCATCGCCGGGGTCGCGTCCGGTCTCGCGCGCCACCTCGGCCTGCCGGTGATCGCCGTACGCATCGCGCTCGTCGTCCTGCTCGGCTTCAACGGCCTCGGGCTGATGCTCTACGCCGCGTTCTGGGCGGTGCTGCCGCAACAGGTGCCGACCGGCGAGGAACCGGCCCGCCGAAACCTCGCCGCGCTGGTTCCGTTCGCCGCCATCGGCCTGGGCGTGGTGGTGCTGCAGAGCCTGCTGTTCGGCGACAACGGGGTGGCCGGCACGGCCGGCTGGCTGATCGCCGTCATCGCGGTCGGCGCCGGCGTGATCTGGCACCAGTCCGACCCGACCCGCCGCGGCCACTGGGCGGACAACGCCGCACAGACCCCATGGCTGGCCGCCGTGGTCGCGGAAAGTGACCGCCGCTCGTTCCTGTTCCGCTTCGTCGGCGGCGGCGTGCTGGTCGCCACCGGCATCATCGGCGTGGTCGCCGTGTACGCGCCGGCCGGCAACCTGGTCTCGGTGATCAACGGCATCCTGTTCGCGCTGGTCGGACTGCTCGGCGTCGGTGTGGTGGTGGCGCCGCTGCTCTGGCGTACGTTCAACCAGCTCCGCGCCGAGCGCGAGGGCCGGATCCGGGAACAGGAGCGCGCCGAGGTCGCGGCCATGATCCACGATCAGGTGTTGCACACGCTGGCGCTGATCCAGCGCAACTCGACCGACATCAAAGAGGTGCAGCGGCTGGCCCGGGGCCAGGAGCGCAGCCTGCGGAACTGGCTGTACAAACCGGCCGCGTCGCCCACCGAGCGGTTCGCCGCGGCGCTCGAGGAGGCCGCCGCCGAGGTCGAGGACACGTACGCGATCACCGTGGAGACCGTGGTGGTCGGCGACACCGACTGTGACGACCGGGTGGCCGCCCTGGTCGCCGCGGCTCGCGAGGCGCTGGTCAACGCGGCCCGGCACGCCGGTGTGCAGACCGTGTCGCTGTACGCCGAGGTGGAGGCCGACGAGCTCAGTGTGTTCGTCCGGGACCGGGGCAAGGGCTTCGACCTCGACCAGGTGGAGGAGAGCCGGCACGGGGTGCGCGGCTCGATCATCGGCCGGATGGATCGGCACGGCGGGCGGGCGCAGATCCGCAGCGCCGCCGGCGAGGGCACCGAGGTACGCCTCATCCTGCCCGCCGCCCGGGATAGCGTGACCGTAGGAAAGGACAGTGTGAAATGACCGAGGACCGCCGGCTCACCGTCTTCCTGGTCGACGACCACGCCATGTTCCGCGCCGGGGTACGCGCCGAACTGGGCGTGCACGTCGACGTGGTGGGCGAGGCCAGCACGGTCGCCGAGGCGGTGAGCCGGATCGCCGCCACGCTGCCCGACGTGGTGCTGCTCGACGTGCACATGCCGGACGGTGGTGGCCGCGCCGTGCTGGAGTCGATGCGGCGTACCCACCCGCAGGTCAAGTTCCTGGCGCTCTCGGTGTCGGACGCCGCCGAGGACGTGATCGGGCTGATCCGGGCCGGCGCCCGCGGGTACGTCACCAAGACCATCTCACCGGACGAACTGGCGGCGGCGATCAAGCGGGTGGCCGACGGCGACGCGGTGTTCAGCCCGCGGCTGGCCGGGTTCGTGCTGGACGCGTTCGCCGCCCGTCCGGACGTGCCGGTCGCCGACCCGGAGCTCGACCAGCTCACCAACCGCGAGCGCGAGGTGCTGCGCCTGCTGGCGCGGGGGTACGCGTACAAGGAGATCGCCAAGGAGCTGTACATCTCCATTAAGACGGTGGAGACGCACGTGTCGAACGTGCTCCGCAAGCTTCAGATGAGCAATCGGTACGAGCTGTCCCGCTGGGCGGCGGACCGCCGGTTGGTGTAGCGCCGGACGGACGGCAAGATGGGGTCGCTTCTCGCGTCGACGAAGGAGACCCCGCATGCTCCAGGCAGCCCTGCGGCTTCTGGTGGCCGCCGCCGTCCTGTCCGCCGCCGGCTGCACCGCGGGGCCGGACGAGGAGCCGGCCAACGGTGTGGTGATCGGGATCTCCGAGCCTCGGCAGCTGATCCCCACCGACACCGTCGACGTGAGCGGCGTCCAGGTCCTGAACGCCTTGTTCTATCCGCTGGTCACCATCGACCGGGCCGGGAAGCCGGTGCCCGCGGCAGCGGCGTCGGTCACCCCGGACCGGACGGCCCGGGTGTGGACCATCCGCCTCAAGCCCGGCTTCACCTTCAGTAACGGTGAGCCGGTCACCGCGGACAACTACATCGCGGCCTGGAACTTCGGGGCGTACGGGCTGAACGAGCAGCGCAACGCCTTCGCCTTCGAGCGCATCGACGGCTACGTCGGCCTGCAGTCCCGAGGCTCGGGCCGGCCGGCCGCCCATACGCTGCGGGGACTGAAGAAGATCAACGACACCACGTTCTCGGTGACGCTGTCGGCGCCGTTCGCCGGGTGGGCGTCGCTGCTCGACGGCACGGCGTTCTATCCCCTTCCGGCTTCGGCGTTCGCGTCACCCGGTGTGATAGCTAACGGTTACGATAAGCTCATTGTCGGTAACGGCCCGTTCAAGCTGGCCGAGCCGTGGGACCGGGGGAGCGCGATTCGGATGGACCGGGTCGCCGCGTTCCGCGGACCGGTCCCCAAGATCGACAACATCGTCTGGAAGATCTACCGGAATCCGGTGGACGGGTACGCCGATCTGGCGTCCGGCGAGCTGGACGTCCAGCCGGAGATCCCGCCCGGCCGGCTCCGGTCGGCCGCCGAGGATCTCGGCGACCGGCTGCAGCGGAGCCCCGGTTCGGCCTTCGCCTTCCTGGGCTTTCCGGTGTACCGGCCGGAGTTCGCCAAACCCGACGTCCGCCGTGCGCTGTCCATGTCGATCAACCGCGACGAGGTGGCCGACCGGAGCAACGGCGCGGAGACGCCGGCGACCGCGTTCGTGTCCCCGGTGGTGCCCGGTTACCGGGCGGGCGCCTGCGCCGACTACTGCTCGTACGACCCGGCGAAGGCCAGGGCGGCGTACGCCGCGGCGGGGGGCCCGCCGGCCATCACCATCGCCTACTCCCGGGACGCCGGTCATCAGGCGGTGGTCGACGCGATGTGCCGGCAGATCACCGCCGCGCTCGGCATCGGCTGCACCGGCGTCGGCGAGGGCAGCCTGGTGGACCTGCTCGCCAAGGCCGAGGAGCGGCAGTCCGCCGGCCTGATCCGGATGAGCTGGACGATGAATTATCCCCTGATGGAGAGCTACCTTTCGCCCATCTACGGAACCAGCGGCTCGGCGAACGTCTACGGGTACAGCAATCCGGCTTTCGACAATTTGGTGACCCAGGGCGCGGAGGCGCCCACACCGGCCCGGGCAATCCGGAAATGGCAACAGGCGGAGGACATCCTGGCTCAGGATATGCCGGTCATTCCCGTGTCGTTCGGGCAGAACGTGTTCGGTCACTCCCAACGGGTGACGAATGTGGCGATCGACCCCGCACAGCGCATTGACCTGTACAAGCTGGAGGTTGTCGGCTGAGGCGAGCACGAGACACAGGCGTGGTCGCACGGGTCCGCGGTGACAACCGCCGCGGAATGTGACGAATGGGCGGGACGTCCGGTGTCCCCGGTGTGGCGATCCCGCACCGCTTGCCTGCACCGTACTCCGCCGCCCGATATCGGGTTGATAACACGTCTTTCCGTGAGGGGCGGGGGGTGTCAGAGTTGCTTCGACCTCACGCGCCCGTGACTTACTGTCCGGTGCCCGCATTCGTTCCCGCCGTTACCGGGGGTGAACCGTACGCGAGCGGCCGGGCGTTCGCCCATCGGCCGTCGTGGTTGATCGGCGACGCGCAAGAGTCGCACGGGTCATGGACCTTCCTGCGGTAGCTTGCTTGACAGGCGGACGGCGACCGCCGACCGGCGGCGAGCCCGCAGGAGGTGCTCCTGATGAGCTCACAAGGTAATAACTAGAGGAGGCCCTGAACAATGAGAGTCTCGAAGCGGGCGAGCGTGGTGGCAGTGACCACGGCCGTCGCGCTCGTGGCAGCCGGCTGTAGTGGTGGCGATGACAGCGACACCAACGAGGCCAGCGGCGATACCGCTAACGGTGCGATCACCATCGACGGCACCCAGCCCGAGGTCGGCCTGGTGCCTGCCAACACCACCGAGACCGGTGGCGGCAAGATCATCGACTTCATGTGGACCGGTCTGGTCCAGTACCCGAACGACGGCAGTGACCCGGTCAACGCGGTGGCCGAGTCGATCAACACGACCGACTCCAAGGTCTACACGATCAAGATCAAGCCGAACACGAAGTTCCACGACGGCACGGTCGTGAGGGCGAAGAACTTCGTCGACGCGTGGAACTGGGCGGCCTACTCGCCGAACGGCGCGCAGAACGGCAGCTTCTTCAGCGACATCCAGGGCTTCACCGACGTGCACACCGAGGACCCGGACGGCGAGGGCCCGAAGGAGGCGCCGGAGCCCACGGTCAAGGAGATGTCCGGCCTGAAGGTCGTCGATGACACGACGTTCGAGGTCACCCTCGCATCGCCGTTCTCGATCTTCCCGGTCAAGCTCGGCTACAGCGCGTTCATGCCGCTGCCGGACGCGTTCTTCACCCAGACGCCGGAGGTGTTCGGCAAGAAGCCGATCGGCAACGGTCCGGTGAAGTTCGTCTCCTGGCAGGACAACGTCGAGGTCAAGCTGACCCGCTTCGACGACTACACGCTCGACGACAAGGTCAAGATCAAGGACGTCACGATCCGGATGTACCAGGAGGACACCGCGGCGTACAACGACCTGGTCTCCGGCACGCTGGACTTCCAGCAGCAGATTCCGGTCTCCGCGCTTGCCGGTGACAAGTGGAAGGCCGACCTGGGCGAGCGGGCCATCGAGGCGCAGATTCCGGTCAAGCAGATCATCTCCTTCCCGCTCTACGACAAGCGGTTCCAGGACGCGAACCTGCGCAAGGCCATCTCGATGTCGATCAACCGCGCCGAGATCGCTGACAAGATCTTCTTCGGCACCCGCGCGCCGGCCAACAGCTGGTCCTCGCCGCTGGCGCCGGGCCACGTCGCCAACGACTGCACGGTCTGCAAGTTCGACCCGGCGGCCGCCAAGGCGGCGCTGGAGCAGTCCGGTGGCTTCACCGGTGAGATGGTGATCTACTACAACTCCGACGGTCCGCACAAGGAGTGGATGGAGGCGGTCGCGCAACAGATCAAGACCAACCTGGGCATCAACGCCCGGGCCGAGGGTGTGCCCACCTTCGCGGTGTTCCGTGAGACGATCAACGCCCGTAAGGCCAAGGGCCCATACCGGGCCGGCTGGCAGCAGGACTTCCCGACCGTGGAGAACTGGCTCGGTCCGCTGTACGTGACCGGCGCCTCCTCCAACGACGGGCTGTTCAGCAACGCGGAGGTCGACCGGCTCTACAAGGAGGGCGCGGCCGCAGCCACCGTCGACGCGGCCAACGCCAAGTTCGCCGAGGCCCTCAAGGTCGTCGACTCCCAGGTGCCGGCGATGCCGATGCTCGATGTCGAGCAGCAGTCCGGTGTCTCGGACCGGGTGACCGGTGTGAAGGTCACCAACGTCGGCGAGATCGACCTCTCGTCGGTCGAGATCAAGTAAGGCGATTCCGTCAGGTCCGGTCTACCCTCAGGGTGGACCGGACCTGACGTCTTGCCACGCCGGCACCCGCTAGACCCCCGGCGGGTGTCCGGATTCGCGCCGGGTGTCACCATGCATCCGTACCTGGGAGAGATCCATGGGCCGTTACGTGCTGAGGCGGCTGCTCCAGCTGATTCCCGTCTTCTTCGGGACCACCTTTCTCATCTACTATCTGGTCTGGGCGGTGCCCGGCGACCCGTTCGCCGGCAAATGCGGCGAACGCCCCTGCCCGCAGTCGTACGTCGATTTCATGACCGAGAAGTTCAACCTCGATCAGCCGATCATCGTGCAGTACTTCACGTACATGAAGAATCTGCTGAGCGGCGACTTCGGGCAGACTTTCGGCGGCCGGGAGATCGCCGATCTGATCGCAGCGGCGTACCCGAACACCATCAAGCTGGCTTTGGTCGCCATCACCATCGAGGGGGTCATCGGCCTCGTCGCGGGGGTGCTGACCGGTCTCAACCGCAACGGTTTCTTCGACAACCTGGTGCTGGTGTCGACGCTGTTCCTGATCGCGCTGCCCACCTTCGTGCTGGGCTTCCTGCTGCAGAAGTGGCTCGGTGTCGACCTGGGGATCGTCAAGCCGACGGTGTCCAATCCGCCCTCATTCAGCGAGCTGATTCTCCCGGGTTTCGTGCTCGGCAGCGCGTCGATGGCCTATATCGCCCGGTTGGCGCGCACCAGCATCGCCGAGAACAGCAAATCCGACTACGTGCGTACGGCCACCGCCAAGGGCCTGCCGAGGAAGCGGGTGGTCGGCGTCCACCTGTTGCGGAACTCGCTGATCCCGGTGATCACCTACATCGGCGTGGATCTGGGCGCGTTGATGGGCGGCGCCATCGTCACGGAGGGCATCTTCAACATCAACGGCATCGGCCGTGAGGTATACCGGGCGATCGTCACCAAGGAGGGCGCGACGGTCGTATCGATCGTCGTCATCCTGGTGCTGATCTACCTGCTCGCCAACCTGGTCGTTGATCTCCTCTACGCCGCGCTCGACCCGAGGATCCGCTATGAATGATCCACTGCCCACCTCACTGGTCACCACGCCGTCGGCCGAGGAGCCGGTTCTCGGCACCACGGCCGGACCGGGCACCGGTGCCGAAAAGAAGGACAAACCGCGCGGTCTCCTCGACGACGCATGGCAGGACCTGCGCCGTAAGCCGCTGTTCTGGATCTCCGCCGTGCTGATCGTCTTCTTCCTTGTGATGGCCGCGATGCCGTGGCTGTTCACGTCGGCGAGTCCCACCGAAGGTGTGCTGTCGCGCAGCCGGGTCCCCCCGTCGGCGGACGCCTGGTTCGGGTACGACGTGCAGGGTCGTGACGTGTACGCGCGGGTCATCTACGGTGCCCGCGCCTCGATCGTGGTGGCGGTGGGCGCGACCGTCGGCACCGTGCTGCTCGGCACGCTGATGGGCGTTCTCGCGGGTTTCCGAGGCGGCTGGCTGGACGGCTTGGTGTCCCGGCTCGGCGAGGTGTTCTCCGGCATCCCGTTCGTCCTCGGCGCGATTGTCATCCTGTTCACCTTCAACGGGCCGGGCAGCAACCGCGGAGCATGGTCGATCATGGGCATCGTCATCCTCTCGCTGATCGTGTTGACCTGGCCGTTGTCCATGCGCATCATGCGGTCGTCGGTGCTGGCGGCGCGCGAAGCCGACTACATTGTGGCGGCCCGGGCGATGGGCGCCGGACCGGGCCGCATCATCTTCAAGCACCTGATCCCGAACTGTCTCGCGCCGGTGCTGGTGTACGCGACGATCCTGGTCGGCACGTTCGTCGGGGCCGAGGCCACGCTTTCCTTCCTGGGCGTCGGTCTGCGCAGCCCGGTGGTGTCCTGGGGCATCATGATCAACGAGGCGCAGAACTACCTCCGGGTGTCGCCGTACCTGCTGTTCTTCCCCGCCGCCTTCCTGGTAGCGGCAGTGCTCGCCTTCGTCATGCTGGGCGAGGCCGTGCGCGAGGCCCTCGACCCGAAACTCCGGTAGGAGACCGCGTTGTCCGACGTAATCATCACCGATCCTCGGCACAGCGAGGCGGGCAAACCGTCCGGCCGCCTGCTCGAGGTGGAGGACCTGCGGGTCGAGTTCCGCACCCGGGACGGCGTCGCGAAGGTCATCAACGGCGTCACATACCACGTCGACGCCGGCGAAACGCTCGCCGTCCTGGGCGAGTCCGGATCCGGCAAGAGCGTCACCGCCCAGACCATCATGGGCATCCTCGACATCCCGCCGGGCCAAGTCACCGGCGGCCAGATCCGGTTCCACGGCGAGGACATGCTCACCATGAGTCCGGAGGAGCGCCGCCGGATCCGGGGCAACGGCATCGCGATGGTGTTCCAGGACGCGCTGTCCGCGCTCAACCCGGTGTTCACCGTCGGCTTCCAGATCGGCGAGCAGTTCCGCATCCGGCAGGGCATGAGCCGCAAGGACGCCAAGCAGCGCGCCATCGAGATGCTCGACCAGGTGAAGATCCCGCACGCCCAGCAGCGGGTGAACGAATATCCGCACCAGTTCTCCGGCGGCATGCGGCAGCGCGTCATGATCGCGATGTCGCTGGCGCTCGACCCGGAGGTGCTGATCGCTGACGAGCCCACCACGGCGCTCGACGTGACCGTGCAGGCGCAGATCATGGACCTGCTGGCCGACCTGCAGCGCGAGCGGCGGATGGGGCTCATCCTGATCACCCACGACCTCGGTGTGGTCGCCGACGTCGCGGATCGGATCGCGGTGATGTACGCGGGCCGGATCGTCGAGGAGGCGACGGTGTACGAGCTGTACGCCAAGCCCGCGCACCCGTACACGATCGGCCTGCTGCAGTCCATCCCACGCCTCGACGAGAAGGGCCAGGAGCTGCGGACGATCAAGGGCCTGCCGCCGAACCTGATGATGATCCCGTCCGGCTGCCCGTTCCACCCGCGCTGCCCGATGCGGGTGGACGACATCTGCATCCCCAAGGTGCCGCCGCTGCTCAAGCTGAGCGCCAGCCGGGCCAGCGCCTGCCACTTCGCCGAGGAACTGATGAACCGTGCCTGAGACCATCCTGAGCGTCGACAACCTGGTCAAGTACTACCCGGTGACCCGCGGCATCGTCTTCAAGAAGACCATCGGGCAGGTCCGGGCGGTCGACGGGGTGTCCATGGAGCTGAAGGCCGGTGAGACCCTCGGCGTGGTGGGCGAGTCCGGCTGCGGCAAGTCCACGCTGGCCCGGCTGCTGATGAACCTGGAAAAGCCGACCAGCGGTTCGGTGACGTACCGGGGGGAGAAGCTGTCCGGCCTCAAGGGCGGGGCGTTACGCCGGATGCGCCGGCAGATCCAGCTGGTGATGCAGGACCCGTACACCTCGCTGAACCCCCGGATGACGGTCGGTGACCTGATCGGGGAGCCGTTCGAGATCCATCCCGAGGTGGCGCCGAAGGGCGACCGTCGCCGGAAGGTGCAGGAACTGCTGGAGGTGGTCGGACTCAGCCCCGAGCACATCAACCGTTATCCGCACCAGTTCTCCGGGGGCCAGCGGCAGCGCATCGGCATCGCCCGCGCGCTGGCGCTGCGCCCCGAGATCATCGTCTGCGACGAGCCGGTCAGCGCCCTGGACGTGTCGATCCAGGCGCAGGTGATGAACCTGCTGGACCGGTTGCAGAACGAGTTCCAGCTGGCGTACATCTTCATCGCGCACGACCTGTCCGTGGTCCGCCACCTGTCCAACCGGGTCGCGGTGATGTATCTCGGCAAGATCGTGGAGACCGGCTCCGAGGACGAGATCTACGAGCGGCCGACGCACCCGTACACCCAGGCCCTGCTGTCCGCGGTGCCGGTGCCGGATCCGACGGTCCGCCAGACGAAGCAGATCATCCGGCTCACCGGTGACGTGCCCAGCCCGGTGAACCCACCGTCCGGCTGCCGGTTCCGCACCCGGTGCTGGAAGGCGCAGGAGATCTGCGCCGAAGAGGTGCCGGACCTGGTGGAGCGGCCCGGCACCGACCACCCCAGTGCCTGCCACTTCGCCGAGAAGCGCGAGATCGTGGTCACCCACGACGCCGGCGCGATCTGAGCCCGTGCCGCCGCCCATCCGGGCGGAGGCACGCACGGCCGGGCGGTCTACAGCGGGCCGCGGCCGGCCCGCAGCAGGAGCAGCGCCACCTGAGTGCCGTCCGCGCCCAGCGCCGCACGGAACCGCTCCACGATCTCGCGCTCGCGGGACAGCACCAGGCGGGTGCCGCCGGAGGCCATCCGGGTCTTGCCGACCTGCTGGGACAGGCGGGCCCGCTCCAGCCACAGGTCGATGATGGCCTGATCGATCTCGTCGATGCGCTCTCGCATCGCTCGGATCTCGTCGGCGGCCAAATTTTCACCGGCGCCGGTCGTCTGGTCCATCACATCGGCGGTCATGTCCTGCTCCTCGGGGTCTACGGACATTCCGGCCCGGGCAGCATCAAGCCCCGGGCTGGGAAGCCCGGGGCTTGATGTAGGTCTGTCGTTCAGACGCGTCCTACGGCCGGACTCCCGGAACCGTAGTAAAAAAATCGCGCCTGCTGGATCACCACGCGAGTATGACCCCGGTGCGGGCGGATTCGCAAGGAAACCGCCCGCAACGTGGGATCCCGATCA